>BQJF01000003.1 GCA_021604565.1 Minwuia thermotolerans
AAGACCCGCTGCGCCGATGGTACTCCGGCTCAAGCCGCGGAAGAGTAGGTCACCGCCAGGCCAACTCACTCGATTGATCAAAAACAGAAGCTCAACGCTGAAAACAAAGCGCGCAACCCTCCTCACCAAAGCTAAACAAAATCACAGCAGACAGAGACACCCCGCAAGTGATGCAACGCCATCGCGACTGAATCAGATCAAGGCGCACGGGGGCTGTGCGGGGGTTGAGGTCGCTCAACAGAACGTATGCACCCTGGACTGGAAAAATGCCGAGCTATCGAAGACCAGCCTTCTCGAAAAGACTGAATGCTTTGAACGGCTTGTAGCTCCGGGGAATTTGGGTCCCGTGGGAGCGATCCTGATCAGGTCAGGTAAATTTCACTTTCCCGCACTTCGTGGCGACCCTTTCGGATCGCACTCCAGACCAGCCGTCTGCGTGTGATGGGATGGCCGTCAGCGTCGGCGACGTTTCGGTAGCTTCGGACGATGGACAGGACGCGGAGCGTGCGACTGACCACCAGAGCCCGACGCCGAAGCTTGGAATACAGGCTCTGTCCCTTGACCTGCTTGGCCAGCAGAAACGGGTGCAACGACAGGCAGATGCATCGAACATCGAATTTCTGCAGCGTCTTGCGCAGAGCGTCGAGCATCATGTACTCCGCACCCTCGATATCGATCTTCAGATAGATCGGATCGCCAGAACACCCGACATCGGCAATGAACTCGTCGAGCCGGACGGTTTCAACCTCCCAGCGTGTCTTTCCCTCTGTATGGAACGCGCTGCTGCCGGCATTGTTTCCATGGTCCATGCTGTAGAAGGATTGCGTGCCCTTCCTGTCGCCGACAAACTTTGGAACGATGGTGATGTTGTCTGCATTGTTGACGCGGATATTGTCCTGCAGCGCTTCGACCGACGTCGGATCGGCCTCGAAAGCAAAGACCTTGCGATACTTGCGTGAAGCCAGCAATGCTGCTGATCCCTGCCAGGATCCAACGTCGAGAAAGACACCTTTCGGGTCAGCATGCCTGGCAATGAACGAATACAACTCCTGTTCGGTATCACCGGACTCCCAGGCGCGCCAGTTTTCGGTGAAGTAGCTCGGGTCCCGGGTCACGTCTGCCTTGAAAGGCTCATCAGCCAGTGTGACGTCAATGATGTCTGCCAATGAAACGGTCTCCGGGAGCATATTCGCGAGGTGTGGTCATTCAATTCGGGCACCGGAGGCAGGTACAGCGAAACAGGTGCTGCCTATCCCGAGGCTGAACTCCCGGCGAGTATATCCAACTGTAGAAGTGCCTTGTCAATGATCGGCGACTGAAACGACAGAGTGCAGCGGCAGGGGGGCGCGCGTCCGATTGTCCGACTGGGGGCCGTTTCGGGAGGGCCGGAGATAGGCTATACCCGTTCCATGGAAATCTTCGAATATCTCGCGATCGCGGCCGTTCTGGCTGTCGCGGTCATTCTGGCAGTCGGGGTGATCAGCATGATCACCGGTGGCGCGTTCGGAAAGCGCAACAGCAACAGGCTGATGCGTGCGCGGATCCTGTTTCAGGCCCTTGCGATCGTGTTCCTGGCGCTCGTGTTCCTGACCGGCGACTGAGGGGCGGTTCCAATGGTGAAGCTGACGAAGATCTATACCCGCGGCGGTGACAAGGGCCAGACATCGCTCTCCGACGGCTCGCGCCGCCCGAAGACGGACGTGCTGGTGGAGGCCTATGGCGCCGTGGACGAGACCAATGCGGCGGTCGGTCTCGCGCGCCTGTACCTGGATGGCGAACCGGATGCCATGCTCTCGCGCATCCAGAACGACCTGTTCGACCTGGGGGCCGATCTCTCGACCCCCCATGCGGAAAGCTACAAGTGGGAACCGCTCCGGATCGTTGATGCGCAAGTGGACCGGCTGGAGGCGGAGATCGATGCCATGAATGGCGATCTGGCGCCCCTGACCAGTTTCATCCTGCCCGGCGGCAGTGCCGGTGCGGCGCACCTGCATCAGGCGCGGACCCTGTCGCGCCGGGCGGAGCGGCTGGCATGGCGCGCGGCAGAGACGGAGACAGTCAGTGAGCCTGCCCTGCGCTATCTGAACCGTCTGTCGGACCATCTGTTCCAGCTTGGCCGGGTGGTCAATGACAATGGGGCGACGGATGTGCTCTGGGTACCGGGGAAGAACCGGTGACTGACACAGAGGGCCTGATTGCGGGAGCGGATGGCCGTCCCAGATGTTTCTGGCATGGTGGCCTGCCGGACTACGAGGCCTATCATGATGCCGAATGGGGCTGGCCGGTCGACAGCGATACGCGGTTGTTCGAGAAGATCTGCCTGGAGGGGTTCCAGTCCGGACTGAGCTGGCTGACCATCCTGCGCAAGCGGGAGAACTTCCGGGCGGCCTTCGACGGCTTCGATTTCCACAAGGTCTCGCTCTATGGCCCCGACGAGATCGACCGTCTGCTCGGTGATGGGGGTATTGTGCGCCACCGGGGCAAGATCGAGGCGACGATCAACAATGCGGCCCGCGCCGTCGAGCTGGTGGCGGAGGCGGGCAGCCTCAGCGCCTTCTTCTGGTCGCACATGCCGAACGACGCGGAGCGGCCGGATCCGGTGACCCTGGCGACCTTGCGGGAGAACCCGACCACGGATGCGTCCAAACAGCTCTCCAAGGCACTGAAGAAGCGCGGCTGGCGCTTTGTCGGCCCCACCACCGCCTATGCCTTCATGCAGGCCATGGGGCTGGTCAACGACCATCTGGAGGGCTGCTGCATACGGGCGCCGGTGGAAGAGGCGCGCCAGGCGTTCCTGAAAGAGCTTCAGGGACCGGCGTAGGAAATACGCCAGACCGCCCGACCGCTGTCATCCGCCACCAGCAGGCTGCCATCGGTCCAGACCGCCAGACCGGCGGGGCGTCCGATCACTTCGGCCCGGTTTCTCCCCGCGACCCAGAAGCCGGTGGCGAAGTTGCTGTAGCTGCCGACCGGGCGACCGTCCCGGAAGGGCACGCGGACGATCTTGTATCCGGTCGGGGTGGCCGAGTTCCAGGAGCCATGCAGCGCGACGAAGGCATCCCCCTGATATTCGGCCGGGAACTGTTGGCCCTGATAGAATACCAGGCCCAGCGGCGCGGAATGGGACTTGAACAGCACGTCCGGGACAATGGCCCTTGCGGCCTGATCCGCCCCGCGCCCGCGCATGTTGGGGTCGGGGGTAGAGCCGATGTAGCTGTAGGGCCAGCCGTAGAAACCGCCCGGTTCCACTCGTGTCAGATAATCGGGTACCAGCCCGTCCCCCAGCCCGTCCCTTTCATTGACCACGACATAGAGGTCATCGGTGCCGGGGTAGAAGGCGATGCCGACAGGGTTGCGCAGGCCGGTGGCGAAGGTGGTCTGTGCCGATCCGTCCGCCGCGAACTGCTGCACGGTGGCGCGGGGCGGATCCTCTGCCTGAATGTTGCCGCGTGATCCGACCGCTACGTGGAAGCGGCTGCCATCGGGTGTGAAGGTCAGGTTGCGGGTCCAGTGCCCGCCGCCATTGCCCAGCGCGCGGGGGCCGGTCACCAGCTCAGCCGGTCCTGCGGCCTTCATGTCTCCGACGCGGAAGGGCAGGCGGCTGACGCGGGTTTCTTCCCCCACATAGACCCAGCCCTCGCGGATCGCCAGCCCGTGCGGTGCGTCGAGGCCGTCCGCGAACGTGCCCTGCACTTCCGCCTTGCCGTCTCCATCGGCATCTCGCAGCAGGGTGATACGGCCCGCCCGCGATTCGGCCAGCAGCACATCGCCGTTTGATGCCACGGCCATCCAGCGCGGATGCGCCAGGCCCGAGGCGAACAGCTCGGCCCGGAAGCCCTCGGGGACCCTCAGCGTTGCATCCGCAGGGCGCTCGACCCGGTAGGCTGAACTGGCGACACTGTCGGTGGCGAAGGGTGGTGGCATGTCAGCGGGGCGAATATGGAAGCTTTCGCCGACAGGCTGATGGTCAGGCGGCAGCGGTTGCGAAACGGCCGCGCAGGACAGCGTCAGCAGGGCGGGAACAAGGACGTGAAAACGAGTCAGTGGGCGGCGCATTTTCTGTTTCATGTCTCCCATATGGGGTGACGCTGCGGCAGGTCGAGAGGTCACCCGATCAGTTGACCGTGGGAAAATGCGTCTCGAAGGCCTTCTGTCCCTTTGGCGAGAAACTGATGATCCGCGATTTCGGTACCCGCTCGGCCCAGCCCAGCCCGATGAAACGGTCCAGCAGCGCGGTGCCGAGGGCACCCGCCATGTGCGTGCGCCGCTCGCTCCAGTCCAGGCAGGATTTGCAGACAGGTCGCCGCTCCCGCTCCAGCGCCTCGACATCGATCCCGAGGTCTTCCAGGAAGTCACGGCCCGCGTCGGTCAGGGCAAAGTCCGTTTCCGTTCCGGTCAGCAACCGGCGCTGCTGCAGACTGTCGAAAAGTTGCACGCCCAGGTCACCGGCCAGGTGGTTGTAGCAGACGCGGGCGCGGCGCAACGCCGGATCCTTCGGCCCCGTGCGGGTCCGCATCAGACCGCGACTTGCCGCAAGGCCCATCAGGGCTTCCAGAACCTCCGCCACATCCTCATCGGCCAGGGCGAAATATCGGTGCCTGCCCTGTTTGCGTTGCTGCAGCAGACCGGCCCCCTCCAGCTTCGACAGGTGTGAACTGGCAGTCTGCACCGTGATGCCGGCTTCGGACGCCAGCTCGGTCGCCGTCAGCGCCTTGCCGCTCATCAGCGCGATCAGCATGTTGGCCCGCGCCGGGTCGCCGATGACAGAGCCGAGCAGGGCAATATCTGGTCCTTCTTTCATGGTTCGATGATACCCGAAGCATTGACAGGCGACAATCGGGCATTCCTGGAGGTGCAACACGAACCCGGGGAGTCTCCCATGATCACATGTTTCATCCGCTATCACATCGACCCGACGAAGCAGGCGCAGTTCACCGAATATGCGCGCAACTGGGGTCAGGCCATCCCGCGCTGCGGCGCCGATCTGATCGGCTATTACGCACCACATGAGGGGTCATCGACACTGGCCTACGGTGTCTACAACATCGAGAACCTGGCGGCCTATGAAGCCTATCGGGCAAGGCTGGCTGCTGATCCGCTGGGGCGTGAGAACTATGAATTCGCCCAGCGGGAGAAGTTCCTGCTGCGGGAGGACCGGACCTTTCTGAAACTTGTTTCAGCGCCGCATGGGCCCGCCGAAGAGGTCGGCTGAACGTCAGTCCCGTTCATCGCCGGGGATCATGCCGCCGACTGTTCGTGCCATGGCGTCGTCGGAGGCGGCGAGACCTGCGCGGACAGCGGCGCGATCCTCCGGCGTGCGGTTCTGGCTCATCTTCCACTTGCCTTCCAGCCGTTCGATCGGGATGCGGAAGGCAACGATGCCCTTCTGCATCCCGGCGCGGTAGCTCTCCGGTGTGGAATCATACTGCCAGCCCTCCGCGCCTTCGTATCCGCTGCTGAGGCGGCGCATCAGGGCGGAGACTTCGGTCGCATCCCCGATCACCTGTGGCGTGCCATAGGCGTGAACGACGGCATAGTTCCATGTCGGCACGTTCGGACTGGTGGCATACAGGGTTGGCGAGACATAGGTGTGCGGGCCGGAGAACACGGCCAGCACCGGCGCGCGACCGAAATCCCGCCACTGCGGGTTGGCGCGCGCCATGTGCGCCAGCAGGGTACCGTTCGGGCCAGCCTGGCGGTCAAGGATGAAGGGCAGATGCGTGCCGAAGGGCGCGTCATCCGGGCCGGTCGTCACCAGCAACCCGAATTCGTTGCCTTCGATCAGATCGTGGCACGTGGCGGCGTCCTCGACGCTGAAATGGCTGGGTCGGTACATCAGTTTGTCACGCTGCCTTTCAGGAACGGCTTGGCCTGCATGCTGTCGGGGACCGGCAGCCCGAATCGGGAGAGGATGGTGGGCGCAAGCTGCAACTGGTCCAGCAGGGCGTCTTCCTCCGGACCCTTGGCATCGCCGAAATAGTAGACGGGGAAGTCGCGCATGTCGGGCGCATTGCCGCCGTGATGGCCGCGGTCACTGTGGCCATGGTCCGCGGTCACGATCACCTCGTACCCCGCCGCGCGCCAGGCCGGCAGGAAGGCGGCGAGCGAGGCGTCCACCGTGTAACAGGCCAGATCCATCTCGCTGCAGTCCTGCCCGAAGCGATGCGACATGGAATCCAGCGTGCAGGTGTGCAGCAGGCCATAGTCCAGGTCAAAGCGACTGATCAGGTTCGTCAAAGTGGCGAACAGGTCCACGTCGCTTGGTGTCATCTGGTTGTCGTGGCTTTCACCGGTCATGGTGTGCAACCGGCCATGCCGGATCGGCAGGCTGTCATCATCGAACTCGATGTCACGGACGGGATCGAAGGGATCGCGGTTGAACATCCGCGACCAGTCCGAATGGGTGACCGCGCCCGTCACACCGCCAGCCCCCGAAACGGCCGAGAAGATGTCCGGCAGGTTCAGTCGGCGCACCGTCTGGTTGGATGTGATGCCATGCACCTGTGGCGACACGCCGGTATGGATGGAGGCATAGCAGGGACCAGAGGTGGAGGGCAGGACGGAGCGCATGCGCCAGACCCGGGCCTCCCCGCTGCTGACCCAGCCTTCCAGATTGCCCATCAGCCGCCGGGCGGCCCGCCAGGCGAGCCCGTCCAGTACGATCATCAGAAGCTTGCGTTGCAGTGCCACCGGAATGTCCCCCGTTCAATCCTGTCGGTGGGAGAAGACTATGGGCGAAACGCTGCGTCAATGAGACGACACTGCCGGTCGGGCGCGCGTCCGTCAGGTTCGCTGCTGTCAGGCGGCCAGGGTCTGCGCCGCCTTGCCGAGGACTTCCTGCGCCATCCGGTCGGCCATCGCACCCGTCGGGATGCCTTCCCGGGTCGCGCGGCGGAAAAGGTCGGTCAGCGTACCGCCGATCCGGGTGACATGGTCGAAGGCCGCATCGCGGTCATAGTCAGGGCCTTCGTGGGCAATATTGATGATGCCGCCCGCGTTGATGACATAGTCGGGGGCATAGAGGATTTCCCGCGCCGCCAGCATCTCGTCATGCCGTGCCTCGGCGAGCTGGTTGTTGGCTGACCCCGCCACGATGGAGGCCTTCAGCAAGGGGATCGTTTCATCGTTCAGGCCCGCGCCCAGCGCGCAGGGCGCGAAGACATCGGCGCGCACCAGGTGGATCGCATCCGTGCCAACGGCTGTCGCGCCGAACGACTTCGTGGCGGCAGTCATCAGCCCGTCGCGCATGTCGGAGACGATCAGCCGTGCCCCTGCCTCGTGCAACCGGTTGCAGAGATCCCAGCCGACGTGGCCGAGACCCTGCACCGCGACGGTGACGCCCTTCAGTTCGTCGTCGCCGCGCTGATGTTTCAGTGCGGCCTGGATGCCGGCGAAAACGCCGAGCGCCGTGGCGGGGGAGGGGTCGCCCGACTCGCCTTCCAGTCCGGCGACGAAACGGGTTTCCTCCCGCACGAAGGCCATGTCGGCGGGGCAGGTTCCGACATCCTCGGCGATCACATAGGTGCCGCCGAGGCGTTCCACGAAACGTCCCATGGCGCGGAACAGGTCCGGCGTGGCGATCTTGCGCGGATCGCCGATGATCACCGACTTGCCGCCGCCGCGCCTGGTACCGGCCAGGGCGGCCTTGTAGGTCATGCCGCGCGACAGGCGCAGGGCATCGGTCAGGGCTTCCTGTTCGTCGGCATAGGGCCAGAAGCGGCAGCCGCCAAGTCCGGCGCCCAGTGTCGTGTCATGGACGGCAATGATGGCGTTCAGACCCGTCGCGGCGTCGCGGCAGAACACGACCTCCTCGTGATTGTCGAAATCGGGTGAGCTGAACACGGCCATCATGGCCTCCTGGAACGATAAGGGTGGTCTTATGGAGTCTGGGCAGGGATTTGGCATCGGTTGCAGGCGGGATCAATCGCTAACCGGCGGGTGTCATGAATTCGCATGAATCCTTCCCCGTGCCCCCGGTTTCCCGCCCTTTCAGTAGATTGGCAGGAAGGGCGCGCAATAATATTACGCACCTGACTCACGCCCATGTGTGTCGAACCGGCGCCTTTCGGCCCATAGAGTTGCGGCAGGGTTGGCCGATGGACAATCAGGGAGGGTCTGATGCGTCGATTTTCAGTGCTGATGCTTGCCGCGTTGGTCGCGGCGGGTCTGTGGCTGCACGGCCCGGCGGAAATGGGGGCCTGGGCCCAGAGCAATGAGCAATATGTCCGCTACTGGAAGCAGGAATGGCCGGTCACCGACTTCAGCAAGTCCTCGGTCGATTTTTCCGAGATCCTGCATGGCGGCCCGCCGAAGGACGGCATTCCGCCCATTGATGAACCGGCCTTCGTGTCCGTGGCCGAGGCCAACGAAACCCTGGCGGACCGGGAGCCGGTGATCGGGCTGGTGGTGAACGGGGAAGCGAAGGCCTACCCGCTGCAGGTACTGATGTTTCACGAGATCGCCAACGACATGATCGGCGGAGTTCCGGTTACCGTGACCTTCTGTCCGCTGTGCAACGCGGCCATCGTGTTCGACCGGCGTGTGAACGGGCACATCCTGGACTTCGGCACCACGGGAAAGCTGCGCCACTCCGACCTGGTGATGTGGGACCGCCAGACCGAGAGCTGGTGGCAGCAGTTCCTGGGGGAAGCCATTGTCGGCGAGATGACCGGCACCCGCCTGACCATGATCCCGTCACGGCTGGAGTCCTGGGCGCGATTCCGGGCGCGCGCGCCGGAGGCGACAGTGCTGGTGCCGAACGGACGTTACCAGCGCTCCTACGGCGGGAATCCCTACCTGAACTACGACAGTTCGGCGCGCCCCTTCCTGTATCGCGGTGAAGTGCCGTCCGGCATTCCGCCGCTGATGCGGGTGGTGACCCTGGCGGAGCGCGGGGCGTGGAGCCTCGACTTCATGAAGCGGAACCGCACCGTGCATCTGGACGACGGCACGACGATCCGCTGGGAACCCGGCCAGGCCTCGGCTCTCGACAGCGGCGAGATTGCCGAAGGGCGGGACGTGGGCAATTTCACCGTCACCCGTTTCGAGAACGGCAGGGAGGTCGATGTCCAGCATGGCGTCGACTTTGTCTTTGCCTACCACGCCTTCTATCCCGACAGCCCCATCCATCATGTGACAACGCAGTAGTGGTGCGCGGGCCAAGCCTGCGCCGCTCCTGACACCCGTCAGGGCAGCTTGCCGGTGTGACCCAGACTGTCGATGGCCCGCACGATGCGGTCGAAGCTTGCCTTCGCGCGACGGGCGCGGTGACGGGCGCGCAGGTGCCCATGCACCAGCCCCCTGTCGTTCAGCCAGACCGCGCTGCCGCCTGCCTCCACGATACGCCGGGCATAGACATCCCCGTCATCGGACAGCGGGTCGCATTCGGCCGAGGCTATGAATGTCGGCGGCAGGTTCGTGAAGTCGGTGTCCCAAAGGGCCGCATAGGTCGCGTCGCCGCGGACATCGGCACCGCCGCTGCGCATGGCCTGGTAGAAGTCCATGTCGCTGCGTTTCAGCATCGGTGCGTCTGCGTGGAAGACGTAGGAGCCTTCGTCGATATTGCCGCCCAGCCCCGGATAGATCAGCACCTGGCCGACCGGCGGCCTGTCCAGCCCCCGTGTCGCATGGGACAGGGCGGCGGCCAGGTTGCCCCCGGCGCTGTCACCCGCCAGCACGATGCCGGCGTCCGTGGCCGCCCGCAGGTAGGCCCACCCGGCCATCGCATCCTCGAACGCCTTCGGGTGGATGTGTTCCGGGCAGAGGCGATAGTCGACCGAGACCACGTCGAAGCCGGTGCGTTCGCAGATCTCGGCACAGACGTCGTCATGGCTGTCCAGCCCGCCGACGACGAAGCCGCCACCGTGCAGGTACAGCACAGCCGCAGCCGGGTCGCCGTCCACCCGGCGGTAGCTGCGGATCGGCACGGCATGGCCGTCGGCGCTCGGGATCGTGCTGTCGGCCGCACTCACGCCCTCGGGATAGCCCGCGAAGAAGGCACGGCACATGCGGTCATAGACCTCGCGCTGGCCCGCCACCGTCCTGTCCACTGCGTCTGCCGGATAGTAGCTCTCGGTCTCCGCGATGAAGGCCCTGATCTCGTCATCCAGCAGCTTGCCGTAGTCTGCCTGTTCCATCCGGTGCCCTCCCTGAAGCATGATGGCGCATCTTTGATGCTCCGGCGGGGGAGGGCAAGGCTTGGCACTGCGCGCGGTACTGTTCGACAAGGACGGAACGCTGATCGACTTCGACCGGACCTGGTATCCGGTGATGGCGCGGCTGGCGGCAGAGGCGGCACCGGATGACCCGGCGCGCGCGGCCGAGCTGTTGCACAGCGGTGGTCTGGACCCCGCAACGGGTCGCTTCCGCGCCGGGTCGGTGATTGCCGCGGGCACCATCGACGAGACCGTCGACCTCTGGCATCCGTCGCTGAGCGGTGCCCGGCGTCAGGCGATGATCGACCATTTCAACCACGCCTGCGCCACGGAGGGTGCGGCCTGCGCCGTGGCGATTCCGGGTTTGTCCGGGGCGCTCGACGCGTTGCGCGATGCCGGATACCCGCTGGGGGTCGCCACCAATGACGGTCATGCCAGCGCCGTTGCGACACTGGACCGGCTCGGGTTTCTCGACCGCTTCAGCCTGGTGATGGGGTATGACTCGGTGCCCGATCCGAAACCGGCCCCTGACCAGTTGCACCGCTTCGCCGGACATGTCGGCCTTGCGGCGTCGGAGGTCGTCATGATCGGCGACAATGTCCATGATCTGCAGATGGCCCGCGCGGGTGGGGCGGGGCTGGCGGTCGGCGTCCTGTCCGGCACCGGGTCCCGGCGGGATCTGGAAGGGCTGGCGGACCTGATCATCGATTCGGTGGCGCAACTGCCGCACGTACTGGAAGACCTGGGGAGGAAATGACTTGGACACGACATTCGATCCGGCAAACCACCGGATGTGCGAGACATCATGGTTCGAGGATCTGGAGGTGGGGCAGGAATTCTACATCAACTCCCGTACCCAGACCGACGGACTGTTCTCGGCCTTTCAGCTGGCGTCGGGGGACAATCACCCGATCCACTACGACGTGGAATACTGCAAGCGTCACGGCCATCGCGGCCTGCTGGCGCACGGGCTGCAGGTGATGGCGCAGACGGCGGCGGGGGCCGGGATCCTGCCGCATGTCTTCGGCGATGCCCTGGTCGGCTTCCTGGAGGCATCGGCGAAGTTCCTGGCCCCGGTCTATGCCGGGGACACGCTGTACCCGCTGCTGACCATCAGCGAACTGCGCCCCGGGCGCACCACAGGGGTCGTCGTCTGCCGCGCCACCATCCACAATCAGGACGGCGTGCAGGTGCTGGAGGGCAGCCACAGCTACCTTCTGAAGAAGCGCGACCCGGATCCGAAACCGGCAGCAGGGGAGTAAGCCGACATGAGCCTCGTGAGCTACGAGACGGAAGGTGACGTCGCCATCATCACCCTGAACCGGCCGGACAAGTACAACGCCCTTTCCCGCGATCTGGGGGACGAACTGGTCGCCGCCTGGCACAGGTTTCAGGATGGGCCGGAACGTGCCGCCGTGCTGACCGGTGCAGGCAGGAACTTCTCGGTCGGTGCCGACCTGTCGGACCCGCCGGAGATCTGGCCCTTCAGCCCCGACGTCGGCGTGGCGGTCGACAAGCCGGTGGTGGCGGCGGTCAATGGCACCTGCGTCGGCGGGGCCTTCATCCTGGTGCAGTTCTGTGACCTCTGCATCATGGCCGACGACGCGCGCTTCATCTATCCGGAGGCCAAGGTGGGCATCTCCGGCGGGCTGATCAGTTCCGTCGCCGCGCGCATCCCGCACAAGATCGCCATGGAGTTCATGCTGCTCGGCGAACCGCTCTCCGCGCAGCGCGCCTATGAGGTCGGGCTGGTCAACCGCATCGTGCCGCAGGCCGAACTGATGGACGTGGCAATGGACCACGCCCGCCGCCTGGCCGCGATGGCGCCGATGGTGGTGCGCACGCTGAAGCGCCATGTCGCCGCCACCCTGCCCAGGGGCCCCTCAGAACTGGCCGGCCTGGCCCGCCGCGATATCGAGGCGATCCGCAACTCCGATGACTTCACGGAAGGCGGCACGGCCTTCCGCGAAAAGCGCCCGCCGAAGTTCACCGGCACCTGACAAAGGGGGGCTGCACACGGCAGAGGTCCGGGACGCGCGCCACCTCAGTGCCGCCCATGGGACCAAAACCCCTTGCAGCCCCGCCCGCCCCCGGCTATAGAACCGCCCGCGTCCCAACGTTTCCCACGGGACGCACGGGGGCGCGTAGCTCAGTGGGAGAGCACTACGTTGACATCGTAGGGGTCGCTGGTTCAATCCCAGCCGCGCCCACCATTTACATCAAGGACTTAGGTGGATTTTGCGTAGTGGGGCGGTTGTTCATGTGAACCAGGAGAGAAACTTCTGGCGCTTGTGAATCAGGGACTTATAAGCTTTGCCGCATGTTCGATGACCCCACTATATTAAGAATCTTTCGCAGGTATCCGAAGCAGCTTCGGTACGAGCATCTGCCGCGGCTGATTGCCTTGTCCAGGAATGACGACGAGCAGATGGCGGCCGTGGTGGAGCTGATCCTGGAGCGCGGCGAGATCGAGAACGATGCCTTCGACGAGCTGCTGCTTGCGGCATGCAACGCCCTGCCGGCGGAGATCCGTCGTTCGGCGGAGATCACTGAGCTGATGATGCGGCTGTGTGATGTGCCTGGGCGGACTGCCAGTTAGTCGAGACCCTTGGCCTTGTTGTAAGCCGCACGTGCCTCCTTGGCCTCGGCTGCCCTTTTTGCCTTCGCCTCTTCCTGATGGACGCGGACAACCTCGTCACGCCATCTGCACATCGCCAGCTCGTCGCGGATATAGATCGCGAACAGGCTTTCCGCGTCCATCTCGCTCTGGATATGCTCCGCCATATAGCCGCCGAAATCCCGCTTGGACTGGTCGATACAGCGATCGACGGAGATGATCTGTCCAACTGCGAGCGCCGATAACGAAGCGACCAGTATGGCTGCCAGTGTGACTGTTCGTGATCTCATGATCTCGGGTGTCTCTCTTTGAATTCGGCCCACATCTGCAACAGCATGTCCGTCATGGTCATCTCCATCTCCGCGGCCGTGATCTTCATTTCCTGATGAACCTTCGGATCGATCTTGAATGACAGATCCTTGGTCTTCTTCACCGGGGCTGCCGATACGTTCGCCCTTTGCCTGGCGGGTGTTGGCGGCGGACCCAGTCTGCGTTCTGTCATTATAGCTCTCCCTTCTGGCTGGCCAGCAGTTCGCCGTTAATCTCCTCGACGACACGTCTGGCGCGCTCATTCAGCGATGTGAAGGACGTCTCGGACAGGGCGAGCCCCTGATTCTGTGCCTGGCGATAGCCGCTGCGTTCCGGTAGCGAAATAGGGATAGAGCGATAACCCGCCTGGCGCACGAAACTTTCGGCGTCCTTCTGTTCGGTGCCGGAGCCAGCCCTGGCGAACAGGACGCTATGAATCCGTTCGGGCGGCCAACATGATAATAAGTCCCATAATGACGGAAATCACTAGCATGACCGGAAAGAAAATGACCCAACAGGCAATATAAGCAGCTATTCCGACGAACCCCTGTGCAGCGGCAAATACTAATAACGCAACCGCTCCGGAGAACGCCGCACAAAGAAGGATGAATGCGAGCCAAATGGCAAATAGACCGACCGCTACTAGAAGAATTATTAACCAAGGTTCCACTTAACCCGCCTTTTTTTCTTGTACGGTCCATGTTTCTTTGGTTTTGGCTCTACCGCTTCAACCAGCGCGACGATATCGGAAATTTCCCAAAGCCGATCAGCGAGGCCAGCGGCCATCGCGGGGTTCATGCGTAGTTTAGAGTGTATCCGCACGGAGTTGCAGTACATCATGTGCAGTGCAACAGCGTATGTGTGATTCTCAATCTTCTTTGAAAAACCGTTGATCACGTGTCCTGCTCCCCTTTGAGTCCGCGTTTGCAGATTTGTGCTGTTCAGGGTTTGGTCCTTTCTGGATCACCATTTCACCACTGAAATTCCGGATGCCTCTGGCGTGTATGAGCGGGTTCTTCATGATCCTGCTTGTGTCCGGTGGCGGACCTGCGCTTGCTTTGGGTGATCCGGTGCTCTGGGCGTGCAGGAGTTGAGACAGGAGTTGTTCATGAGGGTGGGATTCATCGGCCTTGGCAATGTCGGGGCCAAGCTGTCCGGGTCGTTGTTGCGGCACGGGATCGACCTGACGGTTCATGACCTGGATGCGCAACGGGTCGGTGAGTTCGTTGCGCGCGGTGCGCGGGGAGGGGACGGTCCGGCGCAGCTGATGCGTGATTGCGATGCGGTCATCACCTGCCTGCCGTCGCCGGCGGCATCGGATGCGGTGATGCGGGAGATGCTGCCCGAGGTATCCGCCGGAAAGATCTGGATGGAGATGTCCACCACCGACGAAGCCGAGGTGAAACGCCTCGGTGCGATGGTGATCGGGCGCGGCGGTGCGGCTGTGGATTGCCCGGTGTCGGGTGGCTGCCATCGCGCGGCGACGGGCAACATCGCGATCCTTGCCGGCTGTGACCGCGCCACGTTCGAACGCATCCTGCCGTTGCTGACCACCATGGGCAGACGGGTCCTGCATACCGGAGCGCTCGGCTCGGCTTCGGTCCTGAAGGTCATCACCAACTACCTGGCCACCGCGAACCTGCTTACCTGCTGCGAGGCGCTGGCGACCGCGAAGGCGGCCGGGATGGACATGAACACGACCTATGAGGCGATCCGGATCAGTTCGGGCAACAGTTTCGTGCATGAAACCGAAAGCCAGGTCATCCTGAATGGCTCCCGCGACATCTCCTTCACCATGGACCTGGTGAAGAAGGACATAGGGCTGTTTCAGGCTGTCGCCGACCGGGCCGGTGTGCCACTGGAAATGAATCCGGTGATGATCGAGATCTTTGATGACGGCATTGCCCGCTATGGCGAGCGGGAGCTGTCGCCGAACATCGTACGGCGGCTGGAGGATGCCACCGGACTGGACATCCGGGCACCGGGCTTTCCACCCGAGATGCAGGATGACGAGCCGGAGGAACCGGGATACGAGGTCATCCCGACGGGCCTCGGGTGACCAGGCGCAGGCCCCGACAGATGAGGCAAGGGCCTGTCGTCAGGGGGCGAAGGGGGGCCTGACCTTCAGTTCCCGATAGTCCTCGAGCCCGAACGACCCGCCCTCCCGGCCATTGCCGGATCGCTTGTAGCCGCCAAAGGGCGAGCCATAGTCCGCGGCGCGGCCATTGATGTGGATGCCGCCCGCGCGCAGCCGGTCCGCGACGCGTTCCGCCCGTGCCGGATCACCGGTCTGGACATAGGCCGCAAGCCCGTAGTCGGTGTCGTTGGCCAGCCTGATGGCCTCTTCCTCGCTGTCGAACGGCATGATCACCAGCACCGGCCCGAAGATCTCTTCCCGCGCAATGTGCATGTCGGGGTGCACGTCGGCGAAGATCGTCGGCCTGACGTACCAGCCATCCCCAAGGCCCTCCGGCTTGCCTGGACCACCGACCAGCAGGCGCGCACCTTCATCGATGCCGGCCCGGATCATGGCCTGCACCCGGTCGTACTGGATCCTGTCGAACAGCGGGCCGATATGCTCGCCCTCCAGACCCGGGTCGCCGACTGCCTGCGCCCGGCCTGCTGCGGTGGCAATCTCCAGTGCCCTGGCGTAGCAGGTCCGCTCCACCAGCATCCGCGTGGGAGCGTCGCAGGACTGGCCGGTATTGTAGAAACACTCGGCCACGCTCTCGGTCACGCGTGGCTCCAGATCGCAATCGGCAAAGACCAGGTTGGGTGACTTGCCGCCCAGTTCCAGCGTCACCCGCTTCACGGTGTCGGCGGCATCCTTCGTGACCTGGCTGCCTGCACGGGTGGAGCCGGTGAACGACATCATGGCAATGCCGGGGTGGCGCGACATGGCGGCACCGACAGTGGGTCCGTCGCCATGCACAAGGTTGAACGCACCCGCAGGGAAGCCGGCCGCGTGGATGATTTCGGCATAGATGCTGGCGGAAAGCGGTGTGTGTTCCGACGGTTTCAGAACGCAGGTCGCGCCGGTCGCAAGGGCCGGAATGACCTTCAGCGCGATCTGGTTGATCGGCCAGTTCCAGGGCGTGATCAGGCCGCAGACCCCGATCGGTTCGCGGGTCAGGATGTCGCCGTTGGGCAGGGTCTCCCGCTCCTGCTGCGCCTTCAGTGCCGCGATGAAGCCTACCAGGTGTCCGATGGCGCTGTCGGCCTGCGCCGCCCGCGACATGGTGATCGGCGCGCCCATTTCCGCTGTCATCGCCTGGGCCAGATCCTCGTGGCGGGTGCGGGTCACCTCCAGCAGGCGTTCCAGCAGAGCCAGCCGTTCGGTCCTTGATGTACGCGAGTAGGTTTCGAAGGCGGTGGCGGCAGCAGCCACCGCCCGGTCGACATCAGCGGCGTTTCCCAGGGTCAGGGTGCCGATCCTGGTGTCATGGGCCGGGTTCATCACGGGCATGGTGGCCGTGGAGACAGGCTCCACCCAGGCCCCGTCGATGTAGAATCTGTCGAGCATCACCATGTCCCGCCTCCTCCAGGCTGATCGGGTCTTCAGGGCACGACGGGTTCGTGGGCCATGCCCAGATGCAGTTCCGTGCCGGTATAGGGGTTCGCGGCGATCACGGCGTCATTCAGCCTGATGCCCAGTCCGGGGCTGGTCGGCGGGATGAGGTAGCCGTCCTGCCAGGTGAAATCGGCGTCGACCATGGACATGTAGGGGCCGGTGAACGTGCCGATGCTCTCCAGGATCAGGAAGTTGGGACTGCAGGTTGCGACCTGGATGTTGGCGGCGGCCGTCACCGGGCCGCAGTAGAGGTGCGGCGCGATCTGGGCCTGGCGGGTTTCGGCCATGGCGGCGATCTTCCTGGCCTCCAGCACCCCGCCGACACGGCTGAGGTTCATCTGCAGGATGGAGGCCGCACCGGCTTCCAGCAGCCGCGCGAACTCGTGCTTGGTGCACAGCCGCTCACCGGCGGCGACGGGGATCGAGGTGAAACGCGCGATCTCCGCCATGTCGGCAGGGTTCTCCGGCGTGGTCGGTTCCTCGAACCAGAGCGGATCATACTTTTCCAGCCGCCGGGCCATGCGCTTCGCACCCGAGACCGTGAACTGGCCGTGGGTGCCGAACAGCAGGTCGGCGCGGGTGCCGACCGCCTCCCGAATGCGCTTGCAGAACTGTTCGCTGCGTTCCAGGTCGGCCAGGGTCGGCTGGTGGCCGTCATAGACCGTGTAGGGACCCGCCGGGTCGAACTTGACCGCCGTGAAGCCCTTCTCGACCATGGTCACCGCAACCTCTGCTGCCATGTCCGGATCATTGTAGACATTGGGCACATCAGGGTCGGGATAGACATCGCCCTCCGGCGGATACAGGTAGGTGTAACTGCGCAGGCGGTCATGCACCCTGCCGCCGAGCAGGTCGTACGCGGGTCTGTCCGCCGCCTTGCCGATGATGTCCCAGCAGGCCATTTCGAGACCGCTGAGCACGCCCATCACCGTCACATCGGGGCGCTGGGTGAAGCCGGCGCCATAGGTGCGCCGCCACAGCTTCTCGATATGGTGCGGGTCCTGACCCTCGAACTGTCGCCCGAACACTTCCACGGCCATGGCGGCGCAGAGATCGGGACCGAAGGTGGCATTGTAGATCTCGCCGACACCCGTGATCCCGCAGGCGGTGGTCAGGCGCAGGAATATGAAGTAGCGGCCGCCATGTCGGGGCGGCGGATTGCCGACGACAAAGGTCTCGATCTTTTCCAGGCGCATGGGTTTCCCAGTCTCTCTCGGTTCTCAGGTGTGGAGCGCGCTGGTCTGCGCGTCCTCCATGATCAGATCGGCGGCCCGCATGGCCAGCATCATCGTCGGCGCATTGATATTGCCGGATGTGATGTTGGGGAAGGATGAGGCATCGACGACCCGCAGTCGACCGACCCCGTGCACCCGCAATCTTTCGTCCAGCACCGAGTTCTCCGGTGCGTCACCCATGCGGCAGGTGCAGCAGGGGTGGAAGACGGTCGCCGACCGCGCGCGGAAGTTCTCCAGCATCTCCGCGTCATTCATGGCGGATATGTCGGGGGCCTTCGGTGCGCGGGTAACGCGCCTGATGGTGGGCGTCCCGGCCAGCGACCGCAGCAGCTTGCTGGCCCGCACCGCCGCATCGCGGTCCGCTTCGGTCGAGAGCGAGTCGGGCTGGATCAGCGGCGCATCACGCGGATCTCCGGAGGCGATCGTGATCTCGCCGCGACTGGTCGGACGGCAGGGTTGAACCGACAGGATGAAACCGGCTTCGTGATCCATCTGTGGCTTGCCGTTCGCCTGTGTCGAGAAGGACACCGGATTGCAGAACACCTGCATATCGGGGACCGTGGAGGTCTCTTCGGACCTGATGAAGCCGCCCACCTGATTGACGGGCACACTCAATGGTCCCCTGCGGGTCAGCAGGTACTGCAACCCGGCCAGGAACTGCCCAGGTCGATGGCTCAACCGATTGTTCAGCGTCGGTTCGGTGGCGAGGAAATGGTGGGTGATCGCCAGATGGTCCTGCAGTCCCCGGCCCACCTGCGGCAGATCCCCGACCACCTCGATCCCGTGGGACCGGAGCAGATCCGCCGGTCCGATACCCGAAAGCTGAAGCAGTTGCGGGGAATTGACCGCGCCGGCGCTGACGATGACCTCGGCCCTGGCACGGGCGGTCATGGTCCGGTTGCCGATGCGATACTGCACGCCGTTCGCCTGCCCGTCCCGGATCAGCAGCCGTTCCACCAGCGCATGTTTCAGCACCTTCACGCTGCCCCGTTTCAGGGCCGGGCGCAGGAAGGCGTCCGCCGGGGAACAGCGGATGCCGTTGCGCACCGTGCTGCGGTATCGCGAAAGCCCCTCGGGCTGATCGCCGTTCATGTCGTCGGTCAGCGGCCAGTCAAGCTCCCGCGCGGCTTCCAGGAAGCGGGCCGAGAACGGGTGCATCTGTGCGCTGAGGTCGGACACGCGCAGGGGACCGGTGCCCCGGATCCGCGTTCGACCGTCTGGGCCGGTCTCACTGTGGCTCACCAGCCGCTCGAAGACCGGTTGCGCCGTGTCCCAGTTCCATCCGGCGGCCCCCGCACTCTCCCAGTCGTCGAAATCATGCGCCTGTCCACGGACCCAGGCCATGGCATTGATCGAACCCGATCCGCCGATCACCCGACCGCGCGGCCAGTAACCGACCCGTGCGTTCAGCCCCGGATCCGGTTCGGCGCTGTAGCGCCAGTTCACCCTGGGGTCGGAAAAGGTGAAGCCGTAACCCACCGGCACCTTGATCCAGAAACGGGCGTCGGAACCGCCGGCTTCGATCACCAGAATGCTGTTGCGACCGTCCCTGCTCAGACAGTCCGCCAGGACGCATCCCGCCGAGCCCGCACCGACAATGATGTAATCGAATTCCATGTCAGACGTGCCCACCGACGTTGATCCGAGGCCCATTTCGCCTGAGCCAACGGGTGAAACGCAAGCCGGACAGGGGACTCCATGCCAAAAAGTTCCGGCCTTCGACGATCACCATCGCATTCCGGCCGGTGCGGTAGCTCTCCGCAAGAGTCGCCAGCATCACATGTGAGTGCATATGGCCTCTATCTTGCTATCTCATGCTGCGATGGTCAGTTTATGATCCTGGTAACCTGGATTTCATATGTTGGCGTTCATCAGAGGTGAATGTGAGCGCGAAAACCGACCATGCAGGTTGAAGGAAATCGGAAGCAAACCGGTCGAGAGACTTGAGATCATGTCGAACGATGGAATGCCAATCATCGAGGATCGAGCGTCGCCGGTTCCCATTGCTGGGCTGCCGCCATGGCAACTGCTCATCGTGGATGATGATGAATCGGTGCATCGGGCAACCCGGTTCGCGCTCGACGATTTCAGCTTCGAGGATCGACCGCTCGAGATCACGAGCGCCTTTTCCGCAAAGCAGGCGCGCGAACTGATCGTGGAAAGGTCCGATGTGGCCGTTGTCCTGCTCGATGTGGTGATGGAAACGGAATTCGTCGGGCTCGATTTCGTCCGCTGGGTACGCGACGAGTTGTCGAACCCGCATGTGAGAATCGTGATGCGCACCGGTCAGCCTGGTTTTGCGCCGGAACTGCAGGTGATCCGTGACTATGACATCAACGACTACAAGGAAAAGAGCGAGCTCACCAACACGAAGCTGCTGACCACGATCTACGCGGCGCTGCGTGCCTTCCGCGACATTGTCCGCCTGGAAAAGAAGTCCGATGCACTGAGAGAAGCGCTGGTGGCGGTGGAAGAGGCCAATCTGGCAAAGATGAGCTTCATCTCCCACATGAGCCATGAATTCCGGACGCCGCTGAACGGCATCATCGGGCTGTCGGAAATGATTGCGTCCGAGGCACTGGGCCCGGTCGGGACGGAGAAGTACCGGGAGTATGCCTGGGACATCGTCACTTCGGGCAAGCAGCTCCAGACCATGGTCGAGAGTGTGCTGGAGATCACGGAGAAGGAGCAGCCGTTGGTGCTGTCCCGTTTCGATCTCTACGAACTGCTCGACGAGTTCAAGCGGGGCTATCAGTCCGCGCCGGGCAGGACGAAGGAGCCACGCAAGACCGGCACGCGGCTGATGATCCGGGCGGATCGGAATGACGTGATCGCGATGCTTGGAAACCTTGTGACAAATGCGGTGTCGCACAATCGCGCTGGCTGCAAGGTGCGGATCACTGCGCAACGGCGTCCTGACGGTGGTCTCGCGCTTTCTGTCATCGATGATGGTGACGGCATCCCCCAGGATGTCATCGACCGACTGGGGGAGCCGTTCAACCTGATGGCCGCACCCTATCTGGCTGGTACGGCTGGCATGGGGCTCGGACTGATGCAGACCCGTCGGCTGATCGAGCGACATGGTGGCACCATGGCAATTGAGACCGAGGCCGGACACGGAACCACCGTCCGGCTGAACTTCCCACCCGACAATGCTGACGGCTAGACGCGCCATATCGGTGGCCGCAACGGTCGTCACCCTGTTGCTGGTCGGCTGTGAGGAACCTGCGCCCGTCCAGGTCGGTTTCATTGGCGGTCTGAGCGGTCGGTCGACCGATATCGGCGAGGCTTCGCGCAACGCGGTGCAGCTTGCCGTCGAACAGATCAACGCGCGCGGCGGCATCAACGGTCGCGAGGTCGAACTGCTTGTTCGCGACGATGCCGACGATCCCGAGGCCGCGACACGCGCCGTGCGTGATCTGCACCAGGCCGGGGTGGAGGCCATCATTGGCCCGAACATCAGTTCCATTGCCGCAGCCATGCTGCCTGTGGTCAACGAACTGCAGGTCGTGGCGATTTCACCGACTGCGTCCTCTCTGGTGCTTGCCGGGCAGGACGACTACCTGTTCCGCATCAACTGGACAACGCGTGACAACGCGATCATCTACGCGCGACGATATCTCGACCGCGGCGTCCGACGGTTCGCTGTCGCGCTCGACGCGAACAACTCGGTCTTCTCGCAAAGCTGGCTGGACGAATTCCGCGCGCCCTATGAGAGCGGCGGTGGCGAGATCGTTGCGGTGGACGCGTTTGATGCCACTGATGCACGCGGCTTCGCCGACACCGCCGAGGCGTTGCTGGCGGTCGGTCCTGACGCGATCCTGTTCGTTGCCAACAGCGTTGACACGGCCCAGCTCACTCAGCAGATCCGGAAACAGGACAGCGATACACTGCTGGTTGCCGCCGAATGGGCCGCCTCGGAACGCCTGCTGCAACTGGGCGGGCGGGCAATCGAGGGCATGGAGCTTGTGCAGTCGTACAATCGCAGCGATGAATCTGCCCGCTATGTCGCGTTCCGCGATGCCTACCGGTCGCGGTTCGCGGCTGATCCCGGCTATTCCAGTCTGGCGGCGCACGATGCCGCCACGATGCTGTTCACCGCACTGGCCCAGGATGATGAGACAGTGCCGCTGAAACAGAGGCTGATTCAGATCGGTGCGGTACAGGGGCTGCAGCAGATGGTCCGGTTCGACGTCAATGGCGATGCCCAGCGCAGTGCCTTCTTCGTCGTGATTCGTGACGGGACGTTCGCACCCCAATGAGACCACGGTTCAGGCTGAAGCTCAGGACCTCGGTCATCCTGATGCTGTTCACCACCGTGCTTGTCACGCTGATCGTGGTCGGCAGCGGTATCCTGGCGATCGTGTTGCCGCGAGTAACGGCCGAGAACGAGCATGAGGTGCAAAGCGCCGCGCAGGAGATTGCGGCGCGGATCGAGCTCTACCTGCATGACCTCGAGACCCACCTGCAGCTTGTCGGCAACCTGTATGGCGAACTGACTCCGGCCTTGCTGGAGCAGGAACTCGGACTCGCACTCGAACCCTTGCTGAGTGCCATCTACATCGTCGATGACAATGGCCGACTTGCGGCGATCGCGACTGATGGTCCGACGCTGGCACGGACCAGCGAGTTGTTGGGTATCGACCTTTCCGCCCATCCCTTCTACCGCGATGTGATGAAGAGCGAGAAGCCGATATGGAGCGACAAGCATATCTCTGCCGTGACCGGGCGGGTCACCCTGGGGCTGGCAGTCCCGCTGATGCACAGCCAGGGCGTCGTGATTGCCGAACTGCCGCTGGAAAAGCTGTTGCAGATCAGCCGCGTCACGAAGGGCCGCCGCAGTCTGGATCACTGGATCATCGACAGGCGCGGTGAGATCGTTTCCGATACGCTGGAAAGTCGGCTTGGCAAGATCAACGTCGCGCACTTGCCCATCGTCGAGGCTGGGCTGGCGCGGCGACCGACTCCGCAGCACATGACCTTCGATGGTACGAACTACCATGCCGCCGCCGCCTATTCCGAAATCCTCGGGTGGCTCTTTGTGGCCCGAATGCCTTCAGGGCTGAAGAACCCGCGTGTGCGGGAGGTCGTGTTCATCATTCTGGCGGCCATATCCGGTTCGGCCCTGGTGGGTCTTCTCCTGGCACCGCTCTGGTCGCGATGGATCACCTCGCCGCTCATTGCCGTCACGCAACGGGCGCATCGCATCGCCGGGGGCAAGCAGCCCGAGAGCTGGCCCCACAGCGGGATCAGCGAGATCGAGACCCTGTCGTCGGATCTGGCGCAGATGGCACAAGCCATCGCCCAGCGTGAGGAAGATCTCCGGCGGCTGAACGACGAACTGGAGGCTCGGGTGACACAACGCACTGCGGAGCTGAACGAGACAAACGCTGAGCTGACTGAAGCCATGGCTGCCGTCCGTCGGGCGCAGAGCGAGTTGATCCGGTCCGAGAAGCTTGCCGCGCTTGGCCGTCTTGTCGCCGGGCTGGCGCATGAGATGAACACGCCGCTCGGCAATGGTCGCCTGGCCGCAACAACGCTGAGCGAGAAGCTGGTGACGTTCGAAGCCGCCCTGGCCGATGGCTTGCGGCGGACCCAGCTTGACCGTTTCGTCGAGGGGGTTCGCGCGACTGTCGAGATCGTCGATCTCAATCTGGGGCGGGTCGGCAATCTGGTCAGCAGCCTGCGCGATGTCGCCGCCGACCGGACCACTTCGCGCCGCCGGCACTTCAGGTTGAAGGAGGTTGTCGACGAGGTGCTGATCACGCTCTCGCCGATGCTGAAGCGGCACGGTGCCAGGGCCGAGGTCGTTCTGGATGTCGATGACGAATTGACCCTGGACAGCTATCCGGGCGAACTCGGGCAGGTGCTTACCAACCTGATCGAGAACTGCGTCACCCATGCATTCAGAGACATGACGACCGGCCATATCCGGATCGTCGTGAGTGCTGACGGGCCTGAGCATGTTGCGGTCCACCTGCGCGACAATGGTGCCGGTATGCCTGAGGATGTTGCGCGCCGTGCGTTCGACCCCTTCTACACGACGGCGATGGGGCGTGGCGGCACCGGTCTGGGATTGTTCATTGTCCACAATGCCGTGACCAATGTGCTGGCGGGCACGATCACCCTGGCAAGCGATCCCGGCAAGGGCACCTCCTTCGATCTGCGCATTCCGACCATCGCGCCGACTGCCGGGGCCAACCATAGGGTTCTGGAGTCCTGACCGGTACGGGAAGCGCGCGTCAGCACGCCTTTTCGGGGGAAGATGTTCTGCAGGACAGTCCTGTTCAGTATGGTGGCGGGCAGCGCAGTACCGGATGCATGGGGAGGTGCCGCAATGAAGGCGAGTGAAGCGACGACCGGCGAACCGGCATCTGTGACCCAATTGTCAGGGCAGTCACCGCAATTCCGGATCGGGTTTCTGGTACACGACGTCTCCCGCATGCGGCGGACGCTGTTCGATCAGGAGATGAAGCCCCTCGGCATCACCCGTTCCCAGTGGTGGGTACTCGCCCAACTGTCACGCAGCCTCGGCACGGAGGGGGCGGAGGCCGGGATGCCCCAGACGAAGCTGGCGCGCATCCTCGACATGGGCAAGGCACCGATGACCGGACTGATCGACCGGCTGGAGGCCAGCGGCTTTGTCGAACGCCGTCCTGACAGCCATGATCGCCGGGCGAAGCGGATCGTCATCACGGCCCGGGGGCAGGGCGTACTGGATCAGATGGCGACGGTCGGTCACCGCCTGAACCACACCGTCCTGGATGGATTGTCCGCTGAGGAGATCGCCACCGCCGAGCAGGTGCTGGGCCGGATGAAGGACAATATCCGGGGCATTCTCGACGGCGGCGACTGACAGTCCTGCCGCAGAATTCGATCAGGGGTCCAGTTCGTCACCGATATCGATGCCCGCGTTGGGGCGCGACTTGGCGATCGCGTCCCGCATGCTGTCATTGATTGTGGTCGGGTCCAGCGATGCCGGGGCGGTCGCACCATGCTGCCAGCTCTCCGCCACCGTGAAGCCGTAGCCCCAGGCTTCGAACACACGCCCGCTGACGCCTGCCGACTGGGTACTGGCCAGCCAGGTCACGAGCGACGAGACCCATTCCGGCCGCCGGTTCTCAAGCTGCTCCTCCGTCCATTCGCGCAGGCCCTCCGTCATGCGCGTGGTGGCGCGTGGCGCGATGGCATTGACGGTGACGCCATAGCGCTGCAGTTCCCGCGCCGCGACGATGGAGAAGGTGGCGATGCCCGCCTTGGCGGCGGCATAGTTGGTCTGACCAATGTTGCAGTAGAGGCCGGAGTGGGAGGTGGTGTTGATGACCCGTGCCTCCGGGCTGCCGCCCTGCTTGCTGATCATGCGCCAGTGGTTGGCGGCATGATGGGTGACGGCGAAGGTCGATTTCATGTGGACGCGCACGACCGAGTCCCACTCGTCCTCCGTCATGTTCACCATCATGCGGTCGCGCAGGATACCGGCATTGTTGATGATGACATTGACGTCGCCGAAAGTGTCGATGGCCTTGCGCACTACACCCTGGGCACCGTCCCAGGTGGCAACGTCGCTGTGATCGGCCACGGCCTCGCCGCCTGCCGCGCGGATATCCGCCACCACCTCGTCCGCCGGTGAGGCATCCTCTCCGATGCCGCTCGCTGCGGAGCCGAGATCGTTGACGACCACCTTCGCTCCGTGCTCGGCCAGCATCAGCGCATGGCTGCGCCCCAGTCCCCGACCCGCGCCCGTGACAATCGCCACGCGTCCTTCACATAGCTTCATTGATCTCTCTCCCCTGTTGATGTGCCGACTCGCCGTGACACTACATGATCTAGATTATAGTATGCCAGGTGACCATATTCACGTGTCGGCTGCACAGGGTGCAAGGCTCCGACCGTCCGGGGGAGGGAAACCATGAGTGAACTGAGCGACCTGATTGCTTTCCTGGAGCAACAGCCACCGGCCCATACCGTCTCGCTGGCGCAGCGGCGGGCGCTCTATGATCGTGCGGAGAAGGCCTTCGCGTTGCCCGATGGTGTCACCGTCAGCGACTGGTCCTGCGGGGAACTGGCGGGCGAGTTGCTTCATGTATCGGGCGCGGCGGCGGACCGGATCATTGTCTATCTGCACGGTGGTGGTTACGGCATCGGGTCCCCGCGCTCTCACCGCCACCTTGCCGCCGCCATCGGCGTTGCCACCCGGTCGGACGTGCTGGTGCCGGACTATCGCCTGGCCCCTGAGCATCCCTTCCCGGCGGCGCTGCAGGATGCACTTGCCGCCGTGGAGCAGGTGAGGCTCGAACGGCCTGACAAGAAGGTATGTGTCATGGGGGACTCCGCGGGCGGTGGCCTGACGGTCTCGGTTCTGACTGCCCTGCGCGACCGGGGCGGGGCGGCACCTGTCGCCGGTGTCTGCCTGTCGCCCTGGGTGGACCTGGATGTTGCGGCTGGCTCCGATGTCGCGACGGCGACCGCCAGTGACCCGCTGGTCGATTTCAAGGATATCGCCGGTTACGCCGACGCTTACCTGGGCGGTGCAGCGCTGGACGATCCGGCGGCATCGCCCATCCATGCGGACCTATCCGGTCTGCCGCCATTGCTGGTTCAGGCCAGCAATGCGGAGGCGTTGCGTTTCGATTCCCTGCGGCTGGCGGAGCGGGCGCGGTCACAGGGGGCGGATATCGCCCTGCAGATGACGGACGGCGTGCCGCATGTCTGGCACTGGTTCTGGCCACGGCTGGAAATCGCGCGGCAGTCGATCACGCAGATCGGGACATGGCTGGAGCCCCATTGGCAGGGATCGGGTGCATGACCACGGCACGACACATCCTCGGTGACCCTGCATGGGCGAAGGGTGCCGCGCTGGTCGTGGGCGGCAGCGGTGGCATCGGGCGTGCGATATGCGCCCTGCTGGCGGAGGCCGGATCCGATGTCGCGCTGACATATCGCGGCAATGCGGCGGCAGCCGAAGCGGCCGCGGCTGAAGTCCGCGCCACCGGACAGCAGGCTGAAGTGGCGCAACTGGATCTGCAGGATCCGGAGGCGGTGAAACAGGTCGTCGGCCAGATGGCTGACCGGTTCGGCGGGCTACACTCCGTTGTCTATGCTTCCGGCCCCGTGGTCCACATGACCCCGATTCACAGGCTGACCCCGGAACAGTGGGGCAATGTGATCGACACGGACGTGAAGGGATTCTTCAATCTGGTCTGGGCGACCCTGCCCCTGTTCCGCGAACAGAAAAGCGGGGCCTATGCCGCCGTGATCACGACAGCGGTGGAACGGGTGCCACCGCTGGACATCATGTCCGCCTCTCCCAAGGCTTCCATCGAGATGCTGGTGAAGGGTATCGCGGTGGAGGAGGGCAAGAACGGCATTCGCGCCAATTGCATCGGACCCGGCTGGATCGATGCCGGACTGGGCAGGGAGGTGCTGCAGAACGAACTGCGTCCCGATCAGTTGGAACGCGTCACGAAGATGATCCCGCTGCGCCGGGTGGGGGAGGCACGCGAGGTCGCCGACGCGGTGCTGTTCCTGCTCTCCGCCCGCGCCCGCTATGTCACGGGCCAGACACTCTCCGTCGATGGCGGCGGACAACTCTGAGAAGACGCCGGGCCTTTATGATATCCGGTATTTCGCCAGCACATCCGGGTCGGGCTCGAAGCCGATGCCGGGACGGTCGGGCACGGTGATGCTGCCACCTACCGGCTTTGGAATGGCCGAGTCGATGAAGGCTTCGGGCTGGATCCAGAAGAATTCGAACAGTTCTGCGTTCGGTTTCGCCGCCATGACCTGCACGGTGGCCCAGTACCCCGGCCCGAAATAGGGTGAATGCGGCATGACGCGCTTGCCCGCCTCGGCGGCCGCATTGCAGATCGCCACGGCCTCCGACACGCCGCCGACCTTGGTGACCGACGGCTGAACGAAGTCGATCTTCGGAATGGTGCGGCGGAACTCGGTCAGGGTGCAGGCGTTCTCACCACTGGCGATGGAGACGCCATACTGCTCCTGCAGTGCACCCAGGGTCTCCGCGTCGTCAGGCGGAAACACCGGCTCCTCGACCCAGTAGAGGCCGAGGCGCTGCATTTCCGGCATCATCCGGTGCGCGTCCTCCAGCGACCAGTTGCAGTTCACGTCGGTGGTGACGCGAACCCCTTCACCCGCCGCCGCGACACCGGCCTCGATGCAGTCCAGCGCGATCTCGTGCAGTTTCACGGTCCCGAACCCGCGCGCGACCACATCCGCCGTGAACTCCGCAACCTGTTCGGGATTGCCGTAGCGCACCAGGCTGGCATAGGCCGGGATCGAGGGGCGCGGGCTGTCCGACAGCAGGCGGGCCAGCGACACTCCCTGCTGCTTCGCCGCAATGTCCCAGAGTGCGGTATCGACCGCGGAGATGGCGAAGACGGTAATGCCATAGCGCCCGTGCAGGTGCAGCCGCTTCTGCAGCAGGTGATTGAAGGCAGCAATGTCATCGATCTCCACGCCCACGACATGCGGCAGCACCATATCCTGCAGCGCGGCGATGGTGGCCCCGACGCAGTGGTAGGCGAAACCGTCGCCCCAGCCGACGACGCCATCCTCCGTTGTCAGTTTCAGCAGTGCCACATCCAGATGCGTCCATTGCTGCGGCATCAGGCCGACCCCGGAACTACCATCGGTGAAGGGGATCGACAGGCGGATGATCTCTGCGGAACGGATCTTCATGGTGGGCCTCCTGCGTTTCAGTCCGTCGGAAACGGAAAGCGGTCGAGATATTGCTGGTACTCAGGCTCCACATCGATCTCCAGACTGGCGAGCATGCGGACAACGCCATTGTAGAACGCGATGGCGAGGAACAGCTCGATGATCATGTCCTCCGCGAAATACTGTTTCAGCTCGTCGAAGGTCCGGGAACTGGCACCGCCATCCAGCGTCATCTCCCGCGCCGCGCGCAGGATCAGCCGGGCCAGGGGTTCCAGTGCGGTTTCCTCCCCATTGGTTTCGGCGATCATCGCGGCAATGTCCGAGTCGCTGACGCCGAAATCGCCACCGATCTTGATGTGGTGGGAGAACTCGTAGGGCGAGCGGGCTAGGTATCCCACCTGCAGGATCGCCAGTTCCCGCAGCCGCCCGTCCAGATCACTGCCGAAGCGGATGTGACGTCCCAGATGGCTGAAGGCCCGCGCCGCCTTCGGATTGTGGGCCAGCGCCCGGAACAGGTTGATGTCGCGATCCAGCAGCGGCTTGTCCGCCTCCGCCAGGTCGTCCTTCGTCAGGTATTTCACGCGCGCCATGTCTGTTGTCCTCCCCCTTGAATGTCGATCTGTTCAGCCTGCGGAATCGCGCTCCGGTCCCTTCAGGGTGACGCCGCCATCCACCACCAGCGTCTGTCCGGTGACATAACGTGCCTGCGAGGACATCAGGAAGCGGATCGCCATGCCAACGTCCCAGCCTGTGCCTTCCATGCCCAGCAGGGAGGCCTTGCGGCGCTGTTCCCGTGCCGCATCGCTCATGCCCCGCTCATAGACCATCGGCGTGTAGACCGGACCGGGGGCGACGCAATTGACCCGGATGCCCTCCGGCCCGTGGTCCACCGCCATCGCGCGGGTCAGTGCGATCACTGCTCCCTTGGAGGTGGTGTAGGCAGTCAGGCCGCGCGGACGCAGCGCGGAGATGGAGGAGACGTTGATGATCGCACCGCCTTCACCGCTCTCGAGCATGGCTGGAATGGCGAAGCGGGAGGTCAGATACATGGTCTCCACATTGACCTGCATCACCCGCTGCCACTCGGTCTGGCTCATGGCGACGACACTGCCGCGACTGCCGATGCCGACGTTGTTGACCAGCCCGTCCAGACGCCCGAAGGTCGCCACTGTCTGCGCCACCATGCTTCGGCAATCGTCCTCACGCGTCGCATCGCCTTCGGTGGCCGCGGCGGAGCCGCCTTCGTCACGGATCATCCGCACCGTTGCTTCGGCCAGTTCCGCCTGGCGGTCGACCACCATCACGTCGGCCCCGGCCCGGGCGAGCAGCATCGCCGCCGCGCGCCCGTTGCCGATGCCGTCCCCGGCGGCGCCACCGCCGACAACCAGCACGACCTTGCCGTCGAGGTCGAAGGATTCGGTCTCCGCTTCCCTGTCGGCCATCAGTTCTTCCCCCCGTCGAACCCGTCAGTGAAACGAATGTCGCCCCTCTCCAGACCCCGGGCCACGATGTCGAAGCCGCCGGAGCGGATCATCCATTCCAGACGGTGGTCACGATAGTGCCGTCGGAACCCGCCGCTTTCCACAGCTCGGTAGGCCTTGCCGATGCTGGCGATGGAGGCCTCTGCCTCTGCCGCCGTGGTGGCGACGGCAGGCACGCTGTTCACCCGATCCAGCCAACCGGCAAGTGCGTCGCCTGCCTGTGGTGCAAAGCCGAACCCGCGGGAGGCATTGAGGAATGGCACCACGGCCAGGTCGGCGCGTCCGAACTGCGCGCCGGTCATCCATTCCGCATCGCCGAGCTGCGACTCCAGCCAGGCGAAGAAGCCGTCCAACTGTGCCTCGGCTTGGCCCCGCAGCGCATCGGCCTTGTCCCCCTCTGCGCGGCGAAAGTATCTGATCTCGCCCAGACCCCAGTTCACGGCCTCCAGATGCGTGTCCGCCACATCCTCGATCATGCGAACCCTCGCCCGTGCCGCCGGGCTCTCCGGCATCAGCGGCGTTTCCGGGTGCTTCTCCTCCAGATAGTCCAGCATGATCGTGGAATCGAAGATGCGGCAGTCACCGTCCACCAGCAGTGGCACTTCCCGCCGTGGATTGCCGTGCGCGAAGGCTTCCGCCGCCGCGCCGGACCCCAGACCCTCCGGTCGCAGAAGTTCGAACGGAATGTCCTTGTGGCGCAGGGCGATCTTCACCTTCTGCGCATAGGGAGAAAGCGGGTGTTCGTGGAGCTGGATCATCCGACCCTCCTTGCTGTCCGCTTGCCGTTGCCGGTCAGTAACAGGTCGGCCAGGTCGACAGTGACTTGAACGACCCGCGTGGCGGAATGTCGATGTGCATCCGGCTGACGTGGTGTGCCAGCCAGGCGCGGGTGTCGGCAGGGTTGATGATCTCGTCCACCTGCATGGCACCTGCCGCAGCATCCGGGCCGGTGTCGCGGGCGACCTCTGCCATCAGGCGGGCATGTTCGGCGCCCCGGGCCTCCGGGTCCAGTTTCGCCAGCTTGTCAGCATAGACCACGTTCACGCCGACAGCCGGGTCCATGAAACTGATCTCGGCAGAGGGCCAGGCGGCGACGGCGCGACTGCCCATGCTGCTGCCCGACAGGGAGAAGTAGGCGAGGCCAAAGGCCTTCCGCATCACAACGGTCAGGCGCGGCACCTCCACCAGGGCCAGAGCCTCCGCGAAGCGGATTGCCTTGGCCAGCAGGTTATCATGCTCCACTTGCCGCCCGACCATGAAGCCTGGCGTGTCCTGCATGAAGATCAGCGGGATGTTGTTGGCGTCGCACAGGCTGAGGAAGGCCGTTGCCTTGTCGCAGGCATCGGGCGACAGCGCCCCTGCATAGATCACCGGCTGGGACGCGACGAAGCCCACTGACCGGCCCGCCACGCGCCCGAAGGCGGTGATCAGGCTGCGCCCGAAATTGGGCTTCAGTTCGAAGATGCTGCCGTCGTCGGTCATGCGGCGCAGTACCCGGCGCATGTCATAGGCCCGCGTGCGCTTCATCGGCACCAGATCGCTGATCTTCTCGTCGGGACCGATGTTGGTGTCATATGCGGTGCGCGGCGGTTCCTCCCAGCAGTTCTGCGGCAGGTAACCGAGCAGGGTCCGCACCTGCTCGATGGCATCATCCTCGTCCTTCGCCACCCGGTCGATCTGGCCGGTCAGCCGGTCATGCACGGAGGTGCCGCCCAGTTCCTCGAAGCCGATCTTCTCGCCCGTCGCGATCTCGATGACGCGGGGGCTGGTGACGGCGAGGCAGGTGCCCTCCACCTGGATGACCACGTCGGAGAAGGCCGACTGGAAGGACGAGCCGCCGAAGCTCTCACCGCAGATGACGGAGATCATGGGGGAACGTCGGCGGCGGCGCGCGTCACTCGCGCCATTTCTCACGAAATGGAATTCACGCAAATCATTGAAATTAAACGGAATTATTGGTTCTGTTTGGATTTCTTTGTCTAAATTGGCCGGAAATTGTGGACCAAATTGGGACCAATTTGTGGACCAATGGTCGACGTCATGAAGCGCGTCGAAGACAATTCTTACCTCGAACAGAGAGGCCGGGTCTGGTGGTATAACCGCCGGGTACCGAGAAAGTTCGCACACCTCGATACCCGAAAACGTATCAAGGGGTCGCTCAGCACTACCTCGCTTGAACAAGCGCGTTACAAACGTGATCTCCTAGCGGAAGCCGACGATCATTACTGGGCATCATTACAGATTGCCGATGAGGCAGGTCCCTCTACCAATCGCGAAGTGTCTGAAGCTGTACGTCGCCGATACAAGATGGCGACCGTCAAGGCTTTGGCAAGCGGGTTCATCTATCAACCAATCGACCATCTCGCGACCGAAGCCCCCATTGAAGAAGCCCTGGCGAGGTTGCTGGCCGTTCAAACTCAGGCCGGTCCGCAAGAGATACCGAAAGAACGCGACGCCGAGGCTCTGCTGGGCGGGGCAACCAAACCCACAATAACTGTCACCGAAGCTTTCGAGATTTATCTCTCGGAGATTGCTTATAACGCGCAGCTCTACAAGTCGCCGAACCAGAGAGCGTCATGGGAAAAGACCAAGCGCACCTCCATCCAGTACTTCATCGATTTTGCCGGGGATATCGCACTTGAAAACATCACTCGAGAGCTGGCGCTCAAATATCAAAAGCACTGGGCTAGGCAGGTTAAACCGAAAGATTGTAAGACCAAGCCAATGGCCCCGAACACAGCCAACCGGCACATCGGCAATATCCGCTCGCTCTACACAGATTATTTCAAGCATATCGGTGAAGAAGAACGGCCCAATCCATTCCGCAATATGCACTTCAAAGCCAAAGCGCGAACCGAAGTGCCGCCATTCTCGTCCGACTGGGTTTGCAAAAAGATCCTGGCACCGGGCGCGACACGTCGATGGAATCCTGAACTACAGTTGATCCTTCTCATGCTAATCGAGACGGGGTGCCGCCCGAGCGAGATCATCAATTTACGGATCGAGGACTTCCATATGGATGGACCGGTTCCTTATATCGCTATTCGGGCTCGTACGGACCGCGAGGTGAAAACCGATACGTCTGAACGAGACATTCCACTTGTTGGAATTTCACTAGAGGCGGCAAAACGGGCGGCACCGAGAGCATTCTCACATTACTATGATCGGAACGAACTCGTTTCCGCGAACATGATGAAGAACCTGCGCAATCGAGGCTTGCTCGAGACGCCTAACCATAAGGTCTATTCACTCCGCCACGCCTTTGAGAAACGCATGCAGGAAGCCAATATCGACTATGGCTTGCGCTGCCTTCTCATGGGCCACAAGACGACGAGGCCAGTTTACGGTGATGGTGGCTCGTTGGAGTATCGACGGGATGAGCTGCTGAAGATTGTCCATCCGTTTGACGAGCGGGTGCTGGAGCAGTTTGAGCAGGAAAATCCCGAGTGGTCGATTTGGGGTTTGAACAGCACGAAATAACAAATTGGAGTATTAGCCAAATCTAGCTAGTGATATTAATCATGGGTTTAAGATTTCTGCATTCTGCTGATTGGCAAATCGGGAAAGTTTTTCGCTTTGTTGATGACAGCACTATGGGGCTGCTTCAGGAAGCGCGTCTTGCAGCAATAACAAGGCTCGGCGAGAAGGCTATTGAGCTTGGCGCTAAGCATATTCTAGTAGCGGGTGATGTCTACGACATGGAGGCGTTGTCTCCACGGTCGCTCAACCAGCCAATGGAACGCATGCGGAAGTTTGAGAGGGTGACCTGGCATTTGATGCCTGGAAACCACGATCCGCATAGACCGCACGGTCTTTGGGACCAGCTGATGCGTCGTGGGGTTCCCGATAATGTTCTAGTTCACCTATCTGCTCAGCCCATAGTATTCGAAAGCGAAAGGTTTGCCTTGCTCCCGGCACCATTGCGGTATCGGCGCACACTTCAAGACCCGACGGCTTACATGGATGATGCAGAGACTCCTGACAACATTATCCGGTTGGGGCTCGCGCACGGGACGGTCAGGGGGTTTGGTTCCGACGACAAGGATGTTCCAAACTTCATTAGCCCGAATAGGCCGGACACGGCGGGGCTTGCTTACCTTGCTTTGGGCGACTGGCACGGACAGAAGAAAATCAACGACAAGGTTTGGTATAGCGGCACACACGAGATCGATGCCTTCGATGTCGAAGGTGGCGGACAGGCGCTGTGCGTCGAAATCGAGGGTGCTCACGCCGCGCCGGAGGTCACACCTATCGAGATCGGCCACTACCGTTGGATCACATTCCGTCAGCAGATTAACAGCCGCGAAGAAATTGACGCCCTGGTTGCAAACCTTCGTGGGAGTGGAGAGGACCTTAGCCGGACTCTCGTGCGACTTCTTGTTGAAGGTACAGTTTCGCTTCAGGACCGGCAGTATTTTGAAGAACAAGTCATCGAGCGGGTCTCTGCTGCACTATGCTACCTGCGAGTCGATGAAGCGCGGCTATTCCCTAATCCTAGCGAAGAAGACCTCGACCAAATTGACCGGGGGGGCTTCGTACGAACTGCCGCCGATATTCTGCGGCACAAAGCTGAGGACATTAGTGATCCTGACCATGAGGTCGCGGTGCTGGCACTTCAGAGGCTATTTGTCGAACACATGAAACTGCAGATGAGGAGCCAATGAAGATACGCTCCATTGCAGTCAATCAGTTCAAAAAGTTCACGACGCCGATGTGTCTTGATGACATCGGCGACGGTCTGAACGTCATCGTCGGCCCCAACGAAATGGGTAAGTCAACACTGCTTGATGCGCTGCGTGCCGCGCTGTTCGAGAAATACAGCTCTAAGGCCCAACCGATCACCGCTTTACAAAATGACCGGAACCAGGCCGCACCTGTTGTCGAACTGGCATTTGAGGTCGACGAAGGGACTTATCGGATCAGAAAGCGGTTTGTTAAAAAGCCCTATGCTCACCTGTTTTGCCCGGACGGACGAAAGTTGGAGGGCGATGAAGCAGAGGACACACTTCGTGATCTTCTCGGATTCGATGAGCCTGGTAAGTCGGGTGCAAAACCCGAAACCCTTGGTATGTGGAACGTGCTTTGGGTTCAGCAAGGTCAATCCTTCGGCGCGCTTAATCTTCCAGATAGCGCGCGTTCAAACCTTCACAGTGCATTGGAGTCAGAGGTCGGCGAGGTTCTAGGAGGCAAACGCGGTAGGGCCTTGCCCGATGCGGTGGATAAACAACTCTCCGAGTTGGTAACCAAAACGGGTCGGCCACGAGGTGTTTACAAGGAACGGATTGACGAAATTGAGTCCCTACGCTCCGAACTTGAAGGGTTGAGAATCCGCAGAAGCGATCTTTCAACCACATTGGAAAATCTTGAGGCAGCGCAGGAGACTCTCGCCCGTATCTCATCAGACGAATACGATCAGACGGACAAAGAGAACCTCGACGCAACTCGAGCTCGGCATGCTGATCTCGCAAAATTGGAATCACGTATCGATGCAGCGTTGATTGAAATCGAGCTGAAAAAGCGGAATTTGGAACAGGCCCAGCAAGCCCTTGCTGCGCGCCGCGATCTAAAAGAACAAATAGAAGCCGAAGGGGAAGCGTTAGAGGCTGCGAAGAAGAAGCTCGACGAAGTCCGGCAGAGCGAATTGGACTTAAGGAGGCAGGTCGAACGGCTTCGTAACGATACTAGGCAAGCGGAGAATGCTGTGAATGAGGCAGATAATGCCGTCTCACAGGCCCGCCGTGTTCTCAACGCCGTGCAGCGAGAATCTCGTATTCGCGAACTTCAGGGACGTTATGACAAAGCGCACGCAGCTGAAAAAAAGCAAAGGGCAGCACTACAAGGTGCGGCGGCTATTCTTGTAACTAACGAAAACATCGAAGCAATCCGCGATGCAGCAAAGGAACTCGAAACCGCGCGTGCGCGTCTTTCCGCTTCTGCGACACTAGTTACGTTCGATATGGATTCCGACCAGTTGTCGCAAATCGAAGTCGACGGAGCTGCACTTGCCGACGACCAGACGGCGATTGAAGTAGTCGATGCGACGATTATAACCGTCCCAGACTACGGCAGCATCACTGTTCAACCCGCTATCAAAGATCGCAACAAGCTAATGGAGCAGCAGCGCGAGGCGAAACAAACCCTCAAGGCCGCACTTGAAGATTGCGGTGTGAAGTCCGTCGAGTTGGCCGAGAAGCAGCTAGCAATGCGCGAGAAGCTGCTCCGGGATGCCGAACTTGCAAGGCAGGAAGCTGAATTACACGCGCCGGCAAATGATAACTGTGACGCCGGTGCGCAACCTCTTGCCGACCATATTGCCGGTTTGAAGACAATCCTCGAAACAGAACTCGCCGATCTTGGCATGGATGGCTTGCCATCGGAAAAGGATGCGGAGGATGCTCTGGCCGCTGCTCAAGCTGATGCTCAGGAAACAAGAGATACGCTCTCCGCTGCCCGTGCAGGTTTGTTCGGACCGGAAGAGGAGATTAGCCGCGTCCAGACCGAGCTGGGTGGCGTAAAGACGCGATATGAAGACGGTAAGGAACGTCTAGACAGACTCAAAAGCGATCTGACCGAAACCGAAAAACAAACTTCCGAAGACGATCTAGATACCGCCGTATCCGCAGCTGGACAGGCTCTTGCCGATCAGGAGAGAGTAGTCTCCTCGCTTGAGGAACAGCGTGAGGGCGAGACCCTACTACAATTGGATGCGCGCATCTCAAGGCTTGAAAGAGCGCTTCAGGATAGGCGTGACAAACGTACCGATCTAAAAGAAAATATAGCTGGCTTCAGGTCACATATTGAAGCCCTTGAGGGGGCCGGTCTGGACGAGGCTATCCAGCAGCTAGAACGCGAGTTAGAGCTGGTTGAAGAACAGCTTCGGCGCTACGAGCGCGAGGTCACAGTGCTATCACTCCTTTCGACGACACTGCGTTCTGCCGAGACAGACGCAAAAGAGCGCTATCTTTCTCCGGTGCTGAAACGTGTTCGTCCTTACCTGCAGCTTTTGTTCCCCGGCGCCGAAGTCACCATAGATGAAAATTTGCATATTGTTGGTGTTGTTAGGCAGGATGGGTACGAAGAATCCTTCCACCATCTGAGTATGGGAACACAGGAGCAAATCGCCGTCTTGGTGCGTCTCGCCTTTGCGGAGATGCTGGTCGAACAGGGACATCCCGCTACTGTCGTGCTGGATGACGCGTTGGTGTTTTCCGATGATCGAAGGATGGACCGCATGTTCGACATACTGAACATGGTAGGGCAGCAAGTTCAAATTATTGTACTGACCTGTCGTGAGCAGTTGTTTGAAGGCGTTGGAGGTAAACACCTTTCTTTGAAAGCCGTAAACTCAGAAGACCTAGTATCAGCGTGAACAGATTTCAGAGGATGACCTGTTCTTAAAACATGATTTAACCGATCTCGAAAGTTTGTGATGAAGGCAATGGTAATACCCTCAATTACGGACCGTAAAATTGAAAAGCCGTCGATATGAGTACTCCTCCAAATCCAGCCTTTAAAATCCAGGCTACATACTTGGGGCCGATATTCTCCGTAGATGCAGAGCTCTCAAAGAATGCCCAAAATCTGGTATTCGCCAGAAACGGAACCGGTAAATCCTTTCTTTCCCGAGCGTTTCGCTATCTAGATCTACACAGGCAAGGAAAAGATGTTTCTAAAGCGGCCTTCTATCTGGTTTCAGACGAGTCGGTAGACGCTAAAGGTTCATTTTCGTTCTCGCGTGGAACGAATGCGCTGGGAACACTTAGTCTAGAGAAGCCTGGCGACATAGTTACCGCTAATGTATCTGACACCATTTTCCACGTTTTTTCGGAAGATTTCGTTCATGACGAACTGAGAGACCGTCAGTACGTCATTAATGGTGAGATCGAAAATCAGATCGCTGTCGATAGTTCAAACATCGAACTCAAGGACACGCAGGAGGAGCTAAAAAAGGCGCAAGAGGCAGAGCAAGCAGCGGACGCCAAGCTTCGAAGCCAACTCGATACGGCAAAAGTCGAAAGCCTCGTCGAGAAAGCGGGGATCAATAAGAATCTATCGGAATACAGGCGCCTTAATCTCGAGAACCTTTTGGAGCTTTTCTCCGAAAAACCCGACGTGCCGGAGAAAACTTTCGTCAGTATTCTCTCTGACTTGGACAGCCTGAAGTCTATTCCAGCAGAGCCTGTCTATCCGGAAACGTTAGATTTAGTTGGTAGCGAAGACATCGATCTAAAAGCGCTCGAAAAGTGCCTCCAGAAGGTTACGTCCCCTTCAAGCGTGTCCGAGGAGATCAAAAAGAAGATCGATGCCCATCACGGCTTCTATGAGACTGGCACCCAAATAATTCAGGACGAACATCGCACCACATGTCCGTTCTGTGAGCAAGGGATTACAGCTCCTGATCCGAAGACAATCATAGATGCCTATGTCAGTTACTTCGCCGATGAGGAGGAGAAACACAAAAAGGAGCTGAGGGCTTACTTCAGCAAGCTCAATCAAAAAGACTCTAGCCTGAAAGAAATCGAGACGCAGCTCACCCGGCAGAAGTCCCGCTATGACGAATTAAAGCACTATGTACCGTCAAAAAAGGATGTCGAAATCGCTGATGGCGAGGCCGCACTCAAGAATGCGCGCGCTGCCATTTCTGCAATCAAGTCAACTTTAGAACATAAGGCTAAGACGCTTGTCTCTGCACACTCGCTACCCGCTGAAGATCTTGCCGCACACCTCGCCACGATCAACGAGATCATTGAAGATAACAACACAAAGATTGCTGAGCTCACTAGCGCGGTCGAGAAAGCTGATGATGAACGGAAGGCCTTACAGCGCAAGGCCTGTGATGTCTTTGTACAAGAGTTTGCCATAAATGGTTGGTTCGAAATTGAAGCCCTCCGGAACCTCCACAAGGCCGTTCAATCAAAACAAAAGGAACTAATCGATCTGGAAAAGGCGGCTCCGTCAACGAATGCAAGAGATCGTGTTGCAGATACGTTTGAGCTGCTCCTCAAGGAGTTTTTTGCCGAAAAATACGTGTTTGATAGGAAGAATTTTGTCCTCAAACGTGGCGATAAGGAAATGGAGAGGGGGCCGCATCGCACACTAAGCGACGGCGAAAAGACAGCCATAGCATTTTGCTATTTCGTAGCCTGCATACATCGGAAAGTCGCATCGAACAGTGACTATAGAAAACTGTTTCTTGTTTTCGACGATCCAATAACTTCGATGTCCTATGACTTCGTGTTCTCAATTGCTCAAACGCTTAAGAACCTGAACATTTCAGATCAAGGTGAGGTTTCGATCAATCCGGCCAAAATAGATGGCAACAAAAATAGGCGTCCAGACCTGTTGGTGCTGACCCACAGCAGCTACTTCTTCAATATATCGCGGACCAACAGCGTCATTAAAAAGGACGCGACATTCTCATTTTACAAAGACGGAAGTACGCACAAATTAGTTCATTTGCACAGCTATGTTGCGCCCTTTGAGCAACAACTTGAGCACGTATATCGCGTCGCGAACGGTGATGATCCCGATCATGCTACTGGGAATGCGATTAGGCAGGTATTGGAGGCTGTCGGCCGTTTTTGTAGGCCTGACAAATCGCATGACTTATCGAACTTCATTACATTTTTGGCGGGTGACCAAGGCTTCCAAATAAAGAGTGTTCTGATCAATTCTTTGAGCCATGGAACGTACTATGATGAGACGCCATCGCCGGATGACCTTAAGTTGGCCTGCGAGGAGGCAATCGCTGTGGTAGAACGATTTGCGATTGGGCAGTTAGAGCTATTGAAGAAAACGGGCTGAAAACTCAACAGGGAGCGGTACCGAACCCAGATCTATATCGTCCAGCATTTTGGCCCTATTTTGACGGGTTATTCTTCGATTTCCATTGTTGGTCAAAACACCTGCTAATAGGGAATATTAGCTTAAGACCAAATGATGCTTTGCAGCCTTTCATCGCTTGCCCACTGCGTAGGCGAAACACTGAACTTCTCTTCGAGAAATTCACAAATCGCATGAACCCCGGCCTTGTTGAACCATAGACGCCAGGTCTGGTTTTGTGTCGGTACCGGTGCTGCGAAGGCTTCACACGTCAGGATGGCTGCATTGGGTTTGTGATCTGGGTCGCGGACGGACGCATAGTGGATGAGCTGTATGTCTTCTGCGCGCGCAGCCTTTTCGAGTTGCTGGCACGGTTCATAGTCTGACGGGTGCATCCAGATATCGCTGGCGTCTGAGAACGGCTTTGCTGTCAGGTTGATGGCCGCTTTTGTTTTGACGGGCACATCAAATGCTGTGTGCTCGCTTGGCTGGGCTGGAAAGGGCGTGCCCGGAGAGTCCGAATAGAAAAGTAACAGATGAAATGCGGTTTCGATGATCGCGGTCCTTGGTTCTTCAGAGACATAGTAGACGCCGGGTGTTGGTCCGGCTTTCCGGAAGCGCGAACCGTTCGGGTAAAGCCCGTAGCGAAACGGTGTCATGTAGAGATAATGCAAACCTTCGCATTCCGGCGGAACGGGCGTCTTGGTTTCTTCCAGAATGTCTTCCAGCAGGCGTTGCTCATCCAGCGTATCGACAAGCTGAAGCGTGGAGACGACATGTTGCGCCTCCACGCAGCGCCAGTAGGTTTTCTTTACGGGCGACTGCTCAGAGCGGAGCGCGTCTGGAATCCAGATAGGCAAGGCCATGGGTCAGTCCTTTAATCGTCTTGATCTGATCGAGAGGACGACCGCCAAGCGCCCGGTTGTCATTGCGCAGCCAGGCATGCGCCACTGTTCCATCGCCGCCCGTGATCGCATCGAGCGAGCGGAATAGCCGAACGAACAGCGCGCCGAGTTCAAAAGCCTTGGAGCCTTCTTCCAGCCTAAACTCATCTTTGCGCATCCGGGATATGGTCGGTTCCGAAACCCCCAGAATCGTGGCGAGATCCTTTCCGGAAAGCCCAAGCTTCTCAGCAGCGCGCACAACAGCCATGGTCATGACGCGTGCCCGTTCCGGGCTATCCGCAGCGAGTGTCTGTGACATCGAACCATCCTTTCTTTCGAAAGAATATGTATCATTTCTTTCTGTAGAAATCAAGGTGGTGGGCTTTCGCGTTGTATTTCAGGGACTTGCCGACCAATAGCTGCTTCAATCCGGTCGGCTGCGGATCGGCGCTTCTGCACCTCGCGGTCAAAGCGATCGAAGAGCGGAAAGTACTTCTCCCCACAATAACGCACGACGAGGGCAGCGATCCTGCGGCCTTCTTCGAGCTCTTTGAGGGAAATGCTCATTCTACCGCTCATTGATCCGTCAGTTGGATTTCGCCCGGTTCCAGACCATGACGCCTGTACCGTCATTTTCATTCTCGAAGAAGGCGGCACGCACGGGGCTCGCGAAGCTTGGATCATCAAGCTTGACAGCAAGATAAGGCGTTTCCCCTTGCTTGCTTTCCTGACGCCAGGCAGCGCCGAGTTCAGCGCCGCCCGCATAGAGTCGGAAGTCCGGTGCGCCATCGCTTGCCTTTTCCTTGTTAGGAACAAGCTGCGCTTTCACATTTATGGTCATGGTACGGATGGTGCCGGTATAGGCTCCATCCTTTGCGGTGAACGTTCCAATCTGTGCCATGGGTCTAATCTCCTGTATTGGCGTGAAGAGCGCGGCGCGCTCGTTTGAACCCGGCATCCGAGCCGAGAAAGCTTTCCAGCATGGCCGGGATCAGCGCTTCGGGTTTTTCCTCCGCGCCATAAGTCTGGCGATAGATTTCAGCATAGTCGCTGAGCGCGCTCGCAAGGTCTGGATCGACCGAAAGGCTCATGCGTACCGGCGTGCGGTCAGGGAGTTTGTCGAGGCGCAGGGGCATCAGTGCGCTCCCGTTGCAGGCCGCACATACTCAACAAACTGGGCATTGGAGGCCTTGGCAATTGCGCTCAGATGCTGATCGCTTACCTCATAGGCGACAATGCGAGCATATTCGATCTGCGCCGGTGGGCGTAAAGCCCAGTTCCAGTAGTCCCGGGTCAAGAGCACTCCGCAGAGCAAGCAGGCAATCGCAATAAAGACGCCATATGCTGACCCACCCGAGATCTGTGAGGCCTGAGATACCGCACTGAAAGAAAGTGCCGCGCCTTGCAGCGCTAATACCGCATATAGAGCTGATGCTTTTGCCGGTGTCAGCGGTGCTTGACCTTCACGTTCGATCAGCACCTGCCGATCGGCACATAAATCTGCGATCTGTCTTTGTCGTGGCGGTGGCGGGATGTGAAACATGATTTATCTCCTTTTCACTGAGGTCTGAGAATGAGGTCACGGGTGACAACGACGCGCACAGGCCAGCCAGGGCGCACACGGATAGTCGGTTGAATTCCAAGATTGCGGTCGACGACGCGCTGGCCCGCCTGATTGATCGTGTCTGTTGTCCCGCGCCGGATGGCGCGCTCAATGTCGCCATCACCATCCGCGCCAAGCTCTGCGCCAACACCAAGAATGGTGGCGAGCCCCGCTGCGATGAAGACGCGGTCCCAATGGTGATCCGTTCTGTCGGAGAGACCCGCATACCCTTGTGCATCTGCACCCGGCGCGGAGATGACAATCGACGACCCATCAGGGAAAATGATCCGATCCCAGGTCACCAGTGCACGGTTTTGCCCGAATGAGACTTCAGACTGATAACGTCCGATCAGGCGTGACCCCTGCGGGATCAGAACATATTGCCCAGTCACTGTATCGTAGACCGGCTGAGTAACTTGAGCGACGATCGTTCCTGGCAGGTCGGAGTTGATGCCGGTAACGAGTGATGCCGGGATTAGCGTTCCCGCCATGACCTGATAGGGCGAAGCGGGGTCTTCGACGCCGTGCTGGTTATAAATATCGCCGCCCGCACCTTCACCGGCAAATGCAAGCTTGCGGGATTGGAGATTTGTATCAGCGGCTTGACTGAACGCTGACGGCGCGCCTTGCGGCAGCGCGGCGAGCGCAAGAAGTTCCGATCCAAGATCAAGTGTAGGATCACGATATGACGGCCTGGAATCGGAAACGGTCTGGCCACCGGTTTCGGATTGAAGCTGAAAGAAGACCGGCGCGCGGGCCGCCTCATCGGCAAGCGCCGCTTCTCGCATGCGCCTCGCCCTCTCGGCTTCATCGACGGGACTTGGCCGGAAATCATCTTCCACCCTTGTAACGAATTCGGGTTCCAGCCCAAGTTCGCGCTCGGCGCGGAGCATGGTCGCTCCAAGATCGCCGGAGAGCGGCGGGCCAAGCCGGGTTATGCGGGTCTCAATCGGTGAAATGTCGCTGTAGCTGGCGGGCAGCGCCCCAAGCCCCTCAGGCGTTCTGGTGTTCGTAGTGTTGTAGAGTTCCCGTCTCGCATCGGGATCGACCGCAGTAGGCGGTTTTAGGGCGATGCTCATCGCTGCGAATAAGCCGAGCACGCCTAGACCTGCGCCCACCATTAGAACCTTGCGATTGATCCGGGTGACGGGTTTCGGGCTAGAGCGGATCTTCAACCGCTCAGCATGCTCGTCAAAGGGAATGGGCTCGGACATCTTCCTAGCCCCCAAAGATTGCGGCGAGCGGCGAACGGCGTTCATGACGGGAAATGCGGACCACGGTCTGGTTGCGCTCGCCGAGGCGCAGCTCGGCTGCGCGGAACAGTCGATCCACGACATAGTAATTGCTGCGCACACGATAGTTTACGAGTTCGGCGTCACCGTCTTCGCCGAGCACGAAGAGCGGCGGCATGTCGGTGGCCATGATGTTATCCGGCATCTGGATGAAGACTTGCCGCCCATCATCAAAGACGCGCACAGGTTTCCAGGCGGGGCTGTCACCGCTCATGCGGTAGTCAAAGTTTAGCCCCTCCAATGTTAGGCCACTTCCAATGCTACCAGCCTCACGGGCAACAGCACGCTCATTTCGGGCGGTAAGACCCGCCAACTCATCTGCAGGATAGCGCCAGGACAGGGCAGCCATATAGCCGCCTTCGACGCTTTCCAATTCAAGGTGATAAGTGCGACGGTCGGTGGCGATCATGAGATTGGTGCGGATGCCAGATGAGATGGGTTTGACCAGTACATGCGCTCGGGCTGTGTTGCCCGATCCGGAAACCGTATCTCCAACCACCCAACGCACTGTGTCGCCTGCAGAAACCGAGACCAGCTCTTCGCCCGGTTGAAGCGCAACATCACTGACCTGGCCGGGGCTTGCATATAACCGGTAGAGCGCCCCCTCAGTGTAGGGATAGACCTGGATCGCATTCACATAGCCGTCGACCGATGGTTCTATCAGCGCGCTTGTCCGACCTTCTTCAATAGCCTGGCGAGGCGAGACGCGCGGCGAAGAAACGGTTTCTATGGCCTTCATCTGCCCCGGCAATGGAAGTGGTACCGCCGTTTCTATGATCCGGGCAGGATATTCAGTTTCATTTTCTAATGGCATCGCGGCGACGAAGGCGCCGGAATCAATGGGTTCCAGTTCAGTCGTTGCGCAAGCAGTTGTAAGCGCGAGTGCGGATGTGGCGAGGATAAAGCGAAACATGGGAATCATTCTCCTGTGACAAGGTCCTGTCCCCAGTTGAGGGCATGGACATAAATGCCGAGCGGATTGGCACGGAGCGTCTCTGCGTCCGTCGGCGGTTGCGTGATGATTGTGAAATTTCCGGTGAAGCGCTGCGCCTGCATAAGCGCGCCATTTTCATAGGTCTTTTCGATCCAGCGAGCTTGGAAGCTGTCATCGGAGACGCGCACCACACTGACGACATCCACTGTGCGGGACTTGCGTCCGACATCGGCGAAGGGGTCATTTTCTTGCGCATACTGATTGAGCGTTGTGGAGGCGCGATCCGTCACGAATTCATAAGCGCGCAGCCAGTTCTCACGGACGACAACTGGGTCGACACTCAGGCCTCTGACATGCTCAATGAAGCCCGCGAGGTGATGCGCGATCTGCGCATCGGTTGGATTATAGCGCTCCGTTGCCGGACCAATCGCGCGGGCTGCACCTGTCTGATCGACTTCGATTACATAGGGCGTCACGGTTGATTGAAGGCTTCGCCAGACCAGCGCGCCCGAGGTCACGAAGCACAGCGCGAGGCATCCCAGCGCCATCAATCGCCAGTTCTTCGCCTGCACACGGGCAAACCCGATGCGTTCATCCCAGACCTGACCCGCCTTCTGATAGGGCGTTTCCGGAAACGGGCTTGGGCCGTATGAGTTAGAGGAGCGCTTGAACATCTATTCGTCCTTGTCATTAAGTTGCGGGGCTGCGCCGGACGAACCGCGATCACCGTCGCGAAGACTGTGGGCAGCCATCTGACCGGCCTGGCTGGCATTCTGACGAGCTTGCATCCGGCGCGCCCATCCCGGGCTTGAACTTGAAGTGGATGATCCGGACCCGTCGCTTCCACCGGAGCCGCCGGTTGCGCGCCACGCGCCCTGACTGCCGCGTCTGTGGGCGTCTCTGAGAGACTGAGCTGGTCGACCGGCGGTTCTGCGTATGGCGTCGCTCCCTGCGCGGGCCATGCCCGCAACGCCAGCGGCGACTGCGCCCACACCGCTTGTTCCCGATGCGACTGAGCCGAGCGTATAGGAGGTACGCGCAGCGCCAGCCATGCTGGCACCTGCTTTGACAGCGCTTGACGCGCCGCCCGCAGCCGCGCCAATCGCTGCGCGCCCACCAGCCCCTGCAACATAAGTCCCGGCAGCCGCACCTGCGACAGCGCCTGCAGCCGAGCCTGCACCCAGTTGCGGCGCGCCCGTGATTAGGCCGCTCGCCACGCCCGGCGCAAAGATGCCCATCCAGAAGAAGACAATCGCCGCAAGCACCGTCCCCATGACTTGTGCCAGCGTGACATCATCGCCGGTGCGGAACGCGTCGGTCACCGACGCAAAAAGCGTTGAGCCGATGCCGATGATGACGGCCAGCACCATGAGTTTGATGCCAGACGTGATGACATTGCCGAGAACACGTTCTGCCAGAAAAGCCGACTTGTTCCAGAGCGCAAAAGGCACGAGCACAAACCCGGCCAGCGTCGTCAGTTTGAATTCCAGAATCGTGATGAAGAGCTGAACGGCGAGCACGAAGAAGGCCACCATGATGATCGCCCAGGCGATGAACATGACCGCGATCATGATGAAATTGTGAAAGAACGAGATCGGCCCAAGCATATCGCTGATTTCGGCCAGCAGTGGCTGCGCCGCGTCGAAGCCAACGCCTGCAATAAACCCTGGACGGAGCAAATCTGCCGCCGTCATCGTGCCGCCGCCTGCCGTCACACCCAGCTGTGCAAAGCTGTCGAAGACAATATTGGCAAGCAGAGCAAAGTTGCCGATTACAAAGGCGAAGAAGCCGACATACAGCACCTTCTTGATTAGACCTGCGATGACATCGCTATTCTGGGAGAGCGCCCAGAAGAGGCCAGCCAAAGTAATATCGATCGCGATCAAGGTGGTCGTCAGATAGGCGACATCCCCCGCCAGCAGGCCGAACCCGCTATCAATGTAAGCGATGAAGGTCGCGAGGAAGGTGTCGATCACGTCCATTAGTCAGGCGATCCTAGGAAGGCGCGGGTGCGGGCGCGGCCACGTTCAGCTTCAGCAAGTTGGCGGGCACGCTCAAGCGCTTCGGCGCGGTAGTGCGAGGCCATCATGGCTTCCATCTGCATCAGCTGCTCGGTCTGCAGCGCCTCAATCTGATTGCCCGCTTGCAGGACTTGGAGGTTCCCAGCAGCGGACTGGCTATCACCAATAAGACGATCGAGACTTTCGCTATCCGCGCGGGCGGAAGAGACAACTTCAGCCGTGACGAGCAGGCTTTCACGATAGGCCGTACGCGACTGGCGCCACCTTGCGCGGGCGTCTTCTACAAGGACAGCCTGAGATGGCGGTTCTGTCCCATAATCTTCCGGGTAGATCTCTTCATAGTCGCGCTCGATTTCTTCGACGCCATAGCCGATACCTTCGGCTTCACGCATCAACTCATCGATGCGCCGCATACGACGCAATATGTCATCAGCGATGGAGTCCGGCAGGCTTTCCAGGTCACGCGCCATGTTCTCCAGCATCTCGATTTCATGGGTGAGTTGCTGAATCTGCTGATTGATCTGCTGGAGTGATCGAACCGCTGTCAGGATATTCTGGGTATGATTTGCAGGATCATAGACAATCCCGCCGCCAAATAGCTGCGCAGCGGCAGGTGGCGCGATGATCGCACTCATGGGAAGAGCGCAGAGGGTTGCGGACAGAAGAAGACGTTTCATGGGTGTTGCTCCTACTCTGCAGCGATGGCGTGTGAGGGTGGGAAGGGTTCGTTGGCGCCCGGCATGTCGCCCGGCCAACGGCTGAGCAGTTCAGCCGCCCAGGGCAGGCCCTTTTCGTGAAGCCAGCATTCTGCGAGCCCGTCGCCGTCCGTTTCGGCAAGCACACGGTCGAGCATCGCCTGATCTTCTGGCGTTGAGGCTCCGCAGACGGATAAAGCGATTGGGCCGAGGCCGAGATCGAAGACCCGCGCACCGAGCGGCGACTGATAGTAATAGTCGCGCTTCGGCGTCGCCCTTGAGATCAGCTCAATCTGGCGGGCGTTAAGGCCGAACCGCTCATAGGTTTCTTTCGATTGCGGTTCTTGGGCCCGCTCATTCGGCAGAAAGATGCGTGTCGGGCAGGATTCGACCAGAGCGGGCGCGATGCTTGAATTTGCAATGTCGGCGAGGCTTTGCGTCGCAAATACAACGGACACGTTCTTCTTGCGCAGGGTCTTCAGCCATTCGCGGGTGCGCGCTGCGAACATGGGATCATCGAGGAAAAGCCAGGCCTCATCGAGGATGAGTAGTGTTGGCTTGCCATCGAACCGCGCTTCAAGCCGATGAAAGAGATAGGTGAGAACTGGGAGGGCCGCGCCCTTGGTGTGCATCAGCTCTTCCATCTCGAAGCAAACTGTGTCGGCGAGGCTGAGGCTTTCCTGATCAGCATCGAGAAGCCGTCCATGCGGGCCTTCCAGCGTGAAAGGGTGCAGGGCTGATTTGAGGGTCTCGTCTTGTAGCATCAGCGACAGGCCTGTCAGAGTGCGTTCAGCTTCGGGGGCGCTGGCAAGTGACTGGATGCCTTCCCATAGCCTCGCCTTAAGGTCCGGCGTCATCGTCACGCCTTCATTGGCGCAAAGGTCAGCCAGCCAGTCTGCCGCAAAGCTCGCGCCGGTCTCGGTATCGATGTCCTTCAGGGGCTGAAGACTCGGAGCATTGGAGCTTCCGAGATCGACATGCGCGCCGCCCATACAAAGTGCTGCCGTGCGGGCTGAGCGGCCCTTGTCGAAAATGAAAATCTGAGCGTCTGTGTAGCGCTTCCATTGCAAGGCAAAGAGCGAAAGAAGAACCGACTTGCCCGCGCCGGTCGGGCCGACGACGAGCGTGTGGCCAACATCGCCAATGTGCAGATTGAGCCGGAACGGCGTCGTGCCATCGGTCTGCGCCTGAATGAGCGCTGGAGCATTGAAGTGGTGGTTCGTCTCTTCGCCGGCCCAGACCGCAGATAGCGGCACCATATGGGCCAGGTTCAGCGTGTGCAGGATCGGTTGGCGGACATTGGCGTACGGATGACCCGGTAAAGAGCCGAGCCAGGCGTCCACGGCATTCAGTGTTTCCCTGATCGCCGTGAAACCACGGCCATTTACGATGCGCTCTGCGATGCGGATATGCTCATCGACAGCGCGACGGTCTGGGTCCGAGACAGTGATCGTTGTCGTGACGTACCCGTATGAAACGAGATCGCTGCCAAGCTCTTGCAGCGCTGCATCGGCATCACCCGCCTTGTTGTCGGCGTCATTGTCGACGAGCGCTGCCTGTTCATTGAACATCGTCTCGCGCAACACCGCGCCGATCGACTTTCGCTTGGCGAACCAGTGACGGCGTTTCTTGCCAAGGACCTTTTCCGCTTCCGCCTTGTCCATGGCGATAAACCGTGTTGCCCAGCGATAGGCAAAGCCCTGACGGTTCAGCTCATCCAGAATGCCAGGTAAGGTGGAGGCCGGAAAGCCAAGAATGGTCAGGGTGCGCAAATGCGCGTCACCGATCATCGGCTCAAGCCCACCAGCGAAGGGCTCGTCTGCGAGCACCGCGTCAAGGAAGACGGGAAGTTCGGGGGTCACGACCGGATGACGTTTGGTCGAGATGGTCGAGTGCAGATAAGTCAGCGTTTCATCGTCTGAGAGCTTTGCGATTTCCGCGAGACAGGTGGAAAGGAGATCGAAGACGCGGTCCGCGTGTTGCTGGAAGGTCTCCAACCGGTGTCGCCAGGTCGCCGTATCTTCGGTTTCGGCACGCTGGATCAGGGCCTTTTCGGCCCGGCCCGTGGCATCAGCAGGCGGGAGCCAGAGAAGAGTCAGGAAGTAAGAGCTCTCGAAACGGGTGCCGCTTTCTTCAGCCTGTAGCGCGCGTTCCTGATCGACGAGCCAGGACAGGGCGTCAGGAAAGTCCGCTTCCGGATAGTCATGCACCTCATGGCGCTGCGCCTCAAAGAACAGCGCCCAACCCGAGCCGAACCGGCGCAGCACATTATTGACCCGCGCCATGACTGAGACGAGTTCTTCTTGTGTCGAGCTTTCTAGATCGGGCCCTCGATAGCGGAACGTGGTCTGGAAGCTTCCGTCCTTGTTCAGAACGACGCCCGGTGCGACGATGCAGGCCCAGGGCAGATAATCGGCAAGAAGCGTGGGCGTATCTGCGTATTCTTTGAGGTTCAGCATGTCAGATGCTCCTTGTGCCGGGTGGAGCGTGAGGCGACCGCCATGAAATCTGGATCGCTCCGCGCCATGAACACCGCTGCTGAGTGACCCAACACCCAGAGAAGGAGCCCAGGTATCCAGAGCCGAAGACCGAGCGCGAGGGCAGCGGCCAACGTCCCGATAGCGATGGCTGCACTTCGCGGTGCGCCTGCCATCAGGATCGGCTCAGTCAACGAGCGATGAAGGGGGATTTCATAGCCGTCAGCCATTAGATCAACGCGCCCCCGCCAAAGCTGAAGAAGGTCAGGAAGAAAGAGGTTGCGGCAAAGGCAATCGAAAGTCCGAAGACGATCTGGATCAGTTTGCGCATGCCGCCAGACGTTTCACCAAAAGCCAGCGTCAGACCCGTCAGGGTAATGATGATCACCGCGACAATTCGGGCAACCGGGCCTTCGATCGATTGCAGGATCTGATCAAGCGGGCCTTCCCAGGGCATGCCTGAGCCAGCTGCATGGGCGGGTCCAGCGATTAACAGTCCGATGCCGATAGCGGCAGCGACCTGAACCGTCCGGTTCACGGCGTGAGTTTGATTATAGACAATCATGAAGAGGTTCCTTCTGTGACGAGTGAAAGGCAGCGGGAGACGAGTGGGGCCGTGTCATAGCCCTCACCATTGAAACCGGTGACCCTGAGCGCCTCTTCGATACGGCGCTGACCGCCAGCGCGGCTCATGAAGACAACCACATCAATCGCCTCTGCGATCAGATCGAACGGTGCGCGCGGCGTTGCTTCCAGAGTCAGTTGCTCAAGACGGGTGAGTGCGCCGTGTGCAGAATTTGCATGCAATGTCGTGATGCCGCCGGGATGACCCGTGTTCCAGGCTTTCAGAAGATCGAGGGCTTCAGGTCCGCGTACTTCACCCACCACGATCCGGTCAGGTCTCAGGCGCAGCGTTGACCGGACGAGGTCCTGTAAACTGGTGCTGCCGCGATGGGTTCTGAGCTGCACTGTATTGGGCGCAGTGCATTTCAGCTCACGCGTATCTTCCAGAATGACGATACGGTCATCATTGAGGCTCTGCTCGGCAAGCAGCGCATTGGTGAAAGTCGTCTTGCCGGATGATGTCCCACCCGCAATCAGAATATTGGAATGGGTTCTGATGGAGTCTTTCAGCGCTTCGGCGAGCGCTGGCGCGAGCGCGCCCTGATCAACATAGTCACCAAGTTCAAATGGCGTGCTGGCGGGTTTGCGTATCGAGAAGCATGGCGCTGTCGAAACAGGCGGGAGAAGCCCTTCAAACCGCTCGCCGCTGCCGGGGAGTTCGGCAGAGACGATTGGGGAATTGCGGTCTGTCGCTTCTCCCACCCCGGAGGCCACAAGGCGGATGACGCGCTCGCGGTCGGAGGGTTGGAGAGTCTGTTCAGAAATTATGAGGCCGATTCCGGCTTTCTCAATCCAGACCGATCCATCCGGATTAGCCATGATCTCGATTGTTTCAGGCGCTTCAAGCGCTTCCCGCACCACCGGGCAGAAGGCCGTGCGCAGCATAGTGGTGCGCCGGGCATCTGTTTCTGAGTGGTGCGGGGTCTGGCCCATCGAATTTGCTCCTGTCACTTGGCGTTTGTGAGTGATTGAAGCTTGGCAGGTGGGTCTGGTTTTCGGGAGTTGGATTGGAGGCCAACATAGGCAAGACGCTGCGTAAAAATGCAGATCAATACAAAACCAGTTCTGTAGCGATCGCTGCAGAACAGAAATTCGGAGTTCTCGTTTTAAGCGATTTAAGTCAGTGAGCTTTCGCTCAAATTATTCAATCAAAGGACTGTAATGATTTCAGTCTTTTCAACTCTTTGTGATCGGCGGCTAAATATAGTCTGGCATTCTTCTTGCTCGATTTCCCCCATACGGGGAGGCGTATATGAAGACTTTTACCTTGAATTCCGATGGCGCATTGGCGCGTTATGACTATCTCTCACGGCTTTCGCCGGATCGATGGGCCTGGGAATTTCTGAGACGCAACCGGGAATTCAGACGCGACGCAGCAACACGATCACCCGATGATGTGTCGGAAATGCCTGCGCCATGTCCGGAAACCATTCGTATTATTCGACCGCGTGTCACACAAACCCTCGCTGAACGCTGGGGCCTCTTGTTCATGCCCGATCCTGAGCTGAACGGATTTGATGCAAACGCCGTCTGGAGCCATTACGTTTTTCCGGATCAGGTCGAGGTCAATTGCACACCGCGAAAGCCCGGCCAGAATTGCGATATCTGGGATCGCACGGTCCCGCATTGCCAGATCACGCACATCACCGATCGTTCAGCGCGAGAATATCTACTGGTGCGCGGCAAAGGATGCGTCGCGCAGATCCGCTGCACCGGCATGTCTCTACTCAGCCTGGAACCGGTGCGCATGAAGCTCCAAATCTCTGACATGGAAGCCTACGAGCAAAAGCTCAAAGTACAGAAAGAGGCCATGAAGCTTTACGGAGATGGTCCGGATACGTCGGAAGCCCTCTGGACAAAGAAAACGCAGATTCTTCGCAATGGTCTGATCGCGCTCGACTGCCAGTACCTTGGCATGAAACAGCGTGAAATCGCTGCCGTCATCTACGGTGAAGAGGCCGTCGCCTCAGACTGGGGCGATGATTGCAGCGCCCTCAGGAACCAGCTGCGCTATGTCATCCGCAAGGCAGAAGGTCTTCGCGACGGCGGATATCTTGTCGAACTTCTCGGCGCGAGGCTCGGACCGGATACGCAAGCCGCCTGAGCCAACAGGCGAAGACATCCGCCAAATTGGCAAAGCCCCATAAATCGCTGATATAACAGCGTCAGAACCTGAATCGCGCCACGATGGTGTATTCAATATCTGGAGGGACAACCGCCTGTTTGTATTTTACGACACCGAGACGAGCGGCACCAATACGGTGTTCGATCAGGTCCTGCAGTTCGCAGCCATTCTGACCAATGATCAACTGGAAGAAGTCGACCGCTTCGAAATCCGGTGTCGGTGTCTGCCCTGGATTGTTCCTGCCCCCATGGCCCTGAAGGTCACGGGCGTGACGCCAGACATGCTGGACGACCAGAGCCTTCCGAGCTTTTACGATATGATGTCGGCCATACGGACAAAGCTCGAATGCTGGGGACCGGCCATCTATGCAGGCTATAATTCCATGCGCTTCGACGAGCCGCTCATGCAGCGGGCTTTCTGGCAAGCGCTTCATCCTCCATACCTCACGGTCACGAACGATAATGCGCGCATGGATATTCTTCCGCTCGTGCAAGCCGCGTCACATCTCTACGAAGGTGTCTTTAACTATCCGACAACACCAAGAGGCCGGACCGGCTTCAAGCTTGATCAGCTCGCGCCTCTGAATGGCTTTGACCATCAAAACGCCCATGACGCGCTGGCCGATGTCGAAGCCACCATTTTTATTGCCCGTATCCTGGCGGAGAAATGTTCCGAACTATGGACATCCAATGTGGCTTCCACCCGGAAATCCGATTTGGCCTCAAGGCTCGTACCCGGTGAGCCATTCCTTTTTGTTGAATACTTTATCAGTGGTCCAAGTGTCTGGTGGGGGCAGCGCGTTGATCAACATGGCACGTCAACTAGTGCCGCGAGCTGCCTGCGCCTCGATGCTAACTGGAACGATATCTTCACCCTGGATGACGAGGCGCTTGAGAAACGGCTCACCGCGTCGCCAAAGCCGCTCAGAGACATCGCGCTCAATAAGGCACCGATCGTTCTCGATCAGACTACAGCAAGCCGTATCGGTTACGCGCCAGAAACCGACATCCTCTCACAGAGCGAGTTCCTGGCTTCAAGTGAGGAAGCGTGCGCGAAGCTTCTCCAGACGGCCGCAGCGCTGAAAGAACCCTGGCCGGAAGCAGAGCATCTTGAGCAGCGGATATTTGAAGGCTTTCCGTCTCGAGAAGATTCCGCACGCATGAAAGAGTTTCATCGTGCAGACTGGTCTGGAAAAGCCGCCTTGATCCGGTCTTTTGAAGACGAGCGATTGCAGCAATTAGCCCAGCGCATCGTCTTTGCGTCCGCGCCTGACGCACTCAGTGAAGTAGACCGAAAGCGCATGGCTGAGGCCATTGCAGGCAGGCTTCACGATGACGATGCCGATCCGGGTCTCTGGCGCACCATTCCACAGGCGATTGAGGAGCTCTCGGAAGTGCGGGGCCTTGAAGATGGCGAAGCGATTGCGGCGGATATTGAAACTTGGTTGAGCGCTCTCGGCTCTAAATACCAATCGATCTCATCTTAATCAGGCGAGTTCCACTTCCTGGGATCAAGCGGCGGCTAAAACACCGCTCGCTAAAAGTGCGTCAAAGATAGATGGCACGTAAGTTTCAGCTTGATCCTCCATGAAATAGACATTGAGGTCGTTCAACTCATCAATCGAGAGCCCCCAATTGAGCTTCGAATGCCGCGAAGGCGTTATAATGAAACTGTTGAGCGAGACATTCGGATTACCGAGACGCTGTTCGATGTCTTTTATCGTTTGATGGAAGGCAATTTTCTTATGCCCTGGACCTTCGTGTTGAAGCCCGTGCGGCTCAATGAATGCTAAGCTCTGAAGATCACCTTTAACCAGCCAAAGCAAAAAGTCCGGATAAAAATTACCAGCTTCAAAGAAACCCATGCCTCGACCGCGACTTTCATTGCGCAGCAGAAATGCCTCTATGCCATCTTGATTGAAATTGGCCTGCGAGAGATCGAGGTAAGAGACCAGATCTTCAACAAACTGAATTTCACTCTCGTTTAACGAGACAGGTGTGACCTGAACTTTTCCGCCTTTGCGCACATGCAAGACGGGTTCGTAGAGATGGTTCGAAAGAAGGCAGCCTTTAAGATCGCCCGCAGTCAGCACACCTTTTTTCTTGGCGGCGAGTTCTTTTGAAAGAGCCTCTATGTCTGAGATCAGTTTGCTCTCACTTGAATCGACAAGCAGCTGATAGAAGTCTGACGTAGGGATATTTTGATCATCATGGGCGAGCGGTCGCAATTCCAGCCGCGGTTCGATAAAGGCCGCTTTGCGATAATTGTAATATTCCTCAGCATACTTCTGCAGGAGCTCTGCCGCCATTTCATGCCACAGTGCAATGTTTGATGGATCGTCAAAAGTCATGCGCCCCGACGGCACGATGATCTTGTACCAAGAGCCATCGGCAAGAAGCGGCTTGAGCTGATCTTTTTGAATGTTGAAGTTGTGCCAGGTTCTCTCGCGTTTGAAGCGCTCTAAGCGGAAGAAAAGATCGTGTTCATCGAGGAATGCAGCATGCAAACTTGAGAATGTTTGCTCGTTCTTCAAGCCGATCGTGTCGCCGCGACGTGACTCCAATGATTGGATTCTTGGATACCAATCAATTGCGATTATCTTCTCCCGCAATTTATCTGGAACCTCGCCGAACATCGGCACAGCTGCATCGCGTTTGAAGTCGTACTCTTTGCCGTTTGCTTTCTTTCGACGAGGTCGGAGGACCATAAGGTTCTGGCCGAAATCATAGGTGACATTGAGAGGAATCTGGAAGACTTCCTTCTTGTCATTTGAAGGCAGCTCTTCCTCTTCCAGAAAGGCCCGAAAGCGCTCCATAAAATCTGCTTCAACGCCAAACACGTTCAGCGTTTCTGCATATTGGATAAAGTCTGGCTGATATGAGGGGGTAGAAAAACCGCTCCGCTGCAATGACCAATCATGGCCTTTCAGACGCACACCGCGACCAAAGAGTTGGATGATCTGTGAGCCTTCAGACTTCCCGACATGCATAAGGCCGAGCGTGCTAACGCGCCAGCAATCCCAACCTTCGACAAATCTTTTTGACCCGATCAGTAGATTGAGTGGCGACGATGATTCATTGATCTGACCGAAAAGAGTGTCTGAGAACTCACTGTCTAAGACGGTCACGTTATCGAAACCTCGATCCGCGATATGGCTGGACAGGCCTGAGGCGTCGCCAACATTTATAAGGCCAAAGGGCGTTTCTGACTGCCCGACTCGCAGCATAATCTCATTGTCATCGCCTTTGATGCGGGCGATCGCCAATTGTCCGCCTGCCGATGACTGAAAAACACGCTGGTGAATGTCTTTGAGAAAATCTCGCGCAGTCATTCCTTCCGATGTCATCTGTGTGTTCAGATAAGCGAAGCCTCCAGAAAAAATGTCGTTGCCGCCCGCATCGAGGAGGCCGGTTTTCTCGCCATTCCCCGAGATGATATTCTGAATTTCATTTTCGGCGGCTGAACTGTCACTCAAAAATCTCGCTAGAAAAGCGATGATTTTGCCGACATCAGAAATCGTACCTTCTTCGATTTTTGTCTTCTTACCGCCAGTAACGCTCGCGCCAACAAAGACCCATAGGGGCTTCTCCATATTGTAGTCTGCGAACTCTATTTTTTTGTCTTCATAAAGGCGCAGCTGTTGGTAATAGGCGAGCAGGCAGGCTGTCAGATAAGAAAATTGTAGCTCGTCGAATGTGCGCGGCAGGTTGAAAATCCGGTAATCCTTGCCGTAGCCGTCTTCATAAAAATAGCGGTACGAATAATCAAACAGGACCGATTTGGCATAGGCTTCGGTGATCGTGTCTCGCTTTGCCGCAGTCGTCGCTTCCTTAAAAGTAGCGGAATACTCAAACACAAAGCCGCGCTCAGCTAGCTTGGCGCGGTTAGCGAACCAGCCGCGTTCCTCCGTGCTCCCCATACCGCGATGTGCTTCGTCTACCAGTAACAGGTTCTGGTCACCTAAGTTCCGCACTGCGATGATGTTGGGACCATCTTGTTCGGCGAGTTTCGTAACCTCAGTAAAATCAACCTGCCGCAGACCGTTGCGACCCATTGAGAGAAGGTCTCCGCTGTCTGTTATAAGTCGCTCAGCGATGATGCCGCTCGCTTTCAATTCGCCCGCATGTTGCCGCGAAAGGCCTTCGTTCGGCGTGATTAGAATCGTCCGTGTCAGATCATCTTTTAGCGCTGACTTGCCTGCATAGTGCCTGAACTGCAGGAAATTGACGTGCATAAGAAGCGTCTTGCCCGAACCGGTGGCGTTCTGCAGGCAGACCTTGTTCAGCTCATCGAGGGTGAAAGGCGTGATACCGGTCTCATAGCCTTCGCCTTCCCAATAGGCGTTGAATGTCATCACATAGGTATTGAGATCACGGCGCAGGGCGTGGATGTCGGCGAAATAGCGGTCGAGGTAAATCTCCGCAAACAGCAGTGACAGCCACTGATAATACTTCCAGACAATCGGGCGCTGGCGTTTCTCATTGATCGCCAGCGTATGGCTGACAATGTTCTGCTCATAGCGCAGTAGGTCGCCCTTGGTGATCGCCGCGCCTTCCTGAAGCTCCAGGTCGAGATGCTTGTAGAAGCGGTGGAGATTGTCCGCATCGAGCCCGTCCGCTTTCGTCGAAAGCATATCTGCAAACGGCTTGAAGGGCTTGAGGCTTTTATGGCCGCGCTTGTGCTGTAGGAGCGGATCATAGCCGAACAGGCTCACGATCCATTGATTGAGGACGAGCTTGTGGCCGAAAGGGAGCTGTTTAGGTTTTTTCGCTTTGGCCACGATCTATCCCTCCACATCCCACATGGCCTGGTGGAAGGCCTCTTCGAGGAGGCGGACTTTCCAGCTTTCGCCTTCCTGGCGCAGGTTCGGCAGGTTGTTCGAGCCGTTGACATAGATGACGTCAAACTCGCTGTCCTGCGTCGAGAGGCGATATTTGCGGAACCACTCGTCGAGCATCAGATTGTCTTCTTCGAGATTGCCGGTGAGCGCGCGCCAGATGACCAGTGTCTTTTCGCGCGATGTGTCATCGCCGGGCGTGGTTAGCGTATAGCCCTCCACCTTGCGGAAGCGCCATTTACCGGCATCGCTTTCGGTCAGCTTGCCCTCGAGGATGAGGCGCGTGGTCTCATCCTTGGGCAGCTCGGGGTCAGGCTCGCGCTTGAACTTGGCGTCAAAGCTGCGCCAGCGGTCGAGATGCTCCACATGCAGGCCGATCAGCCAGTTAAAGGTTTCCACCAGATCAACCGCGCGATCCGTATATTCATCCGTACCCGGCGTCTTGATGTTGAGGCGATAATCGGTCGGATCGTCAAAGGTCTCGATATTGAGAAGCGACGGGCTGCCCTTGGTCTCAAAATCGAGCCAGTATTTCAGCATATAGTCCCGGCGGAAATCCTCGCCAGTGGCGCTTAGGTCGGGTGAGGTCCGCAGAGCGAGATTGTTCAGCGCGTCTTCATAGGATTCGAGGCGGAGATATTTGAAAGTATGGGAAAGGCCGTCGCGGGAGATGGGTTTGCCATCTTTCCAGTCTGAGGAGTTCATCGCCTTTTTTGTGCGTGGAAGTAAAACTGAATCAAAATGGGCGCCCATTTCGATAACGGTGAACCTTCTTTTCCCTCCATCTTTCCTATTCAAATTTATTACAGCATGTGCTGTGGTTCCCGAGCCAGCAAAGAAGTCCAAAATTTCAGCATCAAGATTATTGGCGCTTGTTTGGATGCAATCCTCAACCAATACCACTGCCTTTGGAAAATCGAATGGTTTGTCTGAGAATAATTCCTTAAGTTCGATTGCGCCATAATTTGCTGAAGCGTATTCAGATTTATCCCACCAAGTTGACGGTGTTGAATTTTCATCAATTCGTGTTTTAAAGTCTATTTGAGGCTAGTTGTCCTTGTTTCTGCGAACCCTGTACTCGGTTAAGTCGTCCAACACGCGTTCCCAGCCGCGATGCCAACGTTTCTCAATCCTTTCACCGTTTTTCTCCGAAATTGGATAAACTGAGACTTCCCCGTCACTAATTTCCTCTTCAATTTCATATTCCCCATGCTCACCTCGATCAGCATGCCATGACATTTTTGGGACCCGTAATCGGTCATCCAAGTCAACCACAATCGGATAGTGCATTTTCGGCCTATCCGACCGCAGCTCATTTGTCCCAGTACGAATGAAGCTCATCCACGAGTAATGTCCCCGTTCATCACGCAAAGGATAACGAGCCAAACGTTTATCAGTTAAGCCCAGACTGGCAGGTTTCGATAAGCTAGAGCGACCATAAAACAGCGCGTACTCGTGAGATGGTGATAGTGTGGTCTTCGATTTTCTGCTCTGAGGATTAGACCGCACTACTGCCTTCCCTAAGTCTGTGGAGAAGATACTTCCCATGACCTCAGAGAGTTGCGGCATCTGCTCATCATCGATAGCTGCGCAAATGATACCTTTGTTTGATAGAAGTGTAGAGGCTTCCAGGAGTCGTTCCTGTATCAGACTAAGCCACGACGAACTCTTGTAACCATTCTTGTAAATGATTGATGAGGCGTCAGTATTATAAGGAGGGTCGATGTATATAGCGTCTACAATATCCCTAGCCTTGCTGCGGATTGTTCGAAGCGCTTGACCGTTTTCCGCGCAGACGGCTACGCCTGCCAAGTCCTTGTCTAAGCCTTGAATGGTTGAAACGAGCTCGTCACGGAAACTCAGTTTAAAATGCGATGTGTCGACGGACAGTTTGTCATTGGCTTCAAGAAATTGGACCGACAGCGGCGTGGAATAGCCGTCCAGATCGTCAATCGCGAAGAGGCGGACCCATTCCTCGTGTTGAGCCTCATTGGCGGCTATTTCAGGATAGAAGCGTTCCGGGATACGATCGAGCGTGATGCAATATTGCGTGTCGGAAACGAATTTCTTCTTTAGCCAGAGCTTTTTTTGGAAGTCCTCCAGCTGGGCAAGGAAGTCGATCAAATGGCGCGCAATGCGGCGCAGCACTTTCACACGCGCCAGATAGCCTTCCACCTGCAGCGCGTCTGCCGCCTCGATATCGTCAAGGCGCATGATTTCATTCTTGATATAGAAATCGAGCTCGCGGCGCAGGAAGCCGCCAAGGTCCTTATGGATAAAATAATCCATCGTGTTGCGCGCCGTATATTGCGCGAGATATTTCTCCAGTAGGGCGCGATCTTTATGTTTTTCCGTCGGCGCGGGGGTCATCAGCGCGGCGGCGAAGCTCTCCGCGCCCGCGAGGTTGGGCAGCGTGGCCTTGATCAATTCGGCGGCTTCTTCCAGCCGCTTCTTCGCCCATGCGCCGGACTGACCGGACTTCTTTGGATCGGCGCGATATTCGAACTGCAGCACAAGCTCTGGCTCGCCGACTTCGCTGGTTTCGAGCTTTACTGGCTCGGCCTCATAGATCAGGAAGAAGCGCTCGGTCTGTTCGCTTGCTTTGACATTGTTGTGCTCGCCTTCGCTGGCCGACACGATGCGGCAATGCACTTTCATCGACCTGGCGGTGTCGAGCTTTGGGTGCTCCGGCGCCTTGGTCGGATCGAAAGTGAAATTGGTCAGATACTCTGACGTCTTGATGTAATATTGGTCGCGGTTCGCCCAGTGCATATAAACTTCGCGGCCATCGTAGGGCACGGCATAGGGCGCGGCCTTCCCATCGGTCTCGCGTGCGAAATAGCGGCGCGACATGAAATCCCCAGCGTCGTAATAGCGCTCGAAGAAGCGATAGAGATGGTCATAGACATCGCCCTCATGCGTCTCAGCATTGCGGACAGCATCGAGCGCCGCCTTGGCCTTCATGACCGGCGGGGTCATATCCGGGTCAGGCGCACCATAGTCGGCAGCCTGCTTCTTAGCAGCTTCATAGGCTGTCTGTGCTTCGTTTAGCTTGGCTTCATCGGCTTCGCCAAATGCGGCCTGAATGATCTCAAGTAGGTCTTCCTCAAGAAACTGCGTCACCTGACCGGCCTTGGCATGCATGATCCGATAAAGCCCAAAATCAAGATCGGGCTGATCAAGCTGGAACAGCTCTTTCAGGAGTTGAATTAGCCGCGCGCGTTGTGTTGCTGCTATCATTTCGTGGTCCATGTCTGCGTTTTCAGCCAGCTGCTTGCACCAATTGAAGCGCGAACAAATGATTGTGGAGGGTGAAAGCCGCTGTGATGAAAGAGGCTATTCAGCGAAAGCGGTTCTGCCGCCAATTCGATGTTTGCAATATCATAGCAACCGACAACTGGATCGTTCCCGAAATAAGAAGATAGCTCCTGTTTCGTGAGTTTGGCTGATTCTAATAGTGAAACTGCGCTATCAAAATCCAAAAGTTCGATTGAGTTTATTTCTGCACGACCAATTATCTCTGAATGCGGAGAGCCGACATAAATATACATAAGTCTGGGTTCAAATGACTTTGGTACGCGCTTTCGAAACACGTGCTTGATATCCGCGTTCAACAAACTTCCGCGCCAGTGAGCTGAAAATGAGACCACGATCTCATTAGAAGCATCTTCCTGGCCAGCTGCTTTAAATGCAAAACCGTCACTCATCTTATAGTCCAACTTATAGCGAATAGTACTTTTCGCCCCACTTCTTGTTGAAGGCGGGCTTCGATCTCAGCGATCATGGCGTCGCGTTTTTCGTAAATCTTGTCCTCGACCTCAAAAATATTCTGACGAAGTCGGCGTTTGGATTTTTCAATCTCATGAATTTCGGTTTGGATTTCATGCTGGCGCTGAGGATCGTTAGATGCGCGCATCTCGCGCTTCAGGTCTCGTTCGCGGCTCTTGGCATCGACCAGCTCTTTCTCGGCCTGCGCGACGAGGTCATCTGCCCAGCCATCGAGCTTTTTTGATTCCTCGATCATCCATTCAGATTTTCGTTTTTGCACATCTGCGAGGATAGCTTCCTCGGCTTCCGAAATTGCGGCTTGCATACTGTCTGGCGTCGCCACTGCCTTATCAGTTACGTCATCGACTGGTAGGTCGAACAGCCGCCGCGCGGCACTCTCGGGCAATTCTTGTCCGTCATCAGTGCGGGCGACGATAATGATGTGGTCCTGGTCATCTGAGCCACGTACTGACAATTTGTGTACGAGAGCCGTTCCGCTGGTGCCGACAAAAGGCTCTAGCGCGGCGGCCTTGGCGGGCCAGTTTGTGTAATCGAGAGTGAGCGATGCGCCAATGAGGGGGCGATCAGCCGCGCGCTCAAGTACGTGTTGGGCTAGGGGGTGTCCGAGCCGGTAGCGGTGGCCTTCCAGCCCTTCCTTGCGCAGGAAGTAGCCGCCGACAGGCGCTTCGACGCCATCAATCGCCTGCTTCAGCGTGAAGGTGTGGTGGCCATCGTCGAAGCTCGCCCGCTTGCCAAGCTCATGCTTGGTCAGCGCCCAGAGCAATGTCGTGTAGCGGTCGAGATAGGCGCTTGCCTTCTCCATATTCATCTTAAGACGGTCATGCACCTCAGCGTCGAAATGCTCGAGCAGTTTTTGGCGCGTATTGTCCATGGTTTCCGCGATCTGCTCATCCATTTCTGTGCGCAGCGTCTCAAAGGCGGTTTCGATTTCATCAGGCGTTCGACAGCTTTGATAGATCTTTGAAATGCGGCGCTCAAAATCGACGCCGGATTCGATTGATCCAAGCACCTCGTCGCTCGCGCCGAAGACACCATTGAACAGTTGGAACTTCTCTGAAAGGAGTTCGAACACACGCTGGTCTGCGGCATTGTTCCGGTTAAGGAAGTTGACCACCACCACATCATGCTTCTGACCATACCGGTGGCAGCGGCCTATGCGTTGTTCGATCCGTTGCGGGTTCCAAGGCAGGTCATAGTTCACAACCATGGAACAGAACTGCAAATTGATGCCTTCCGCTGCCGCCTCTGTTGCGATCATGATTTTTGCGTGGTTGCGGAAATGATCGACCAGCGCCGCACGCATATCTGCTGTGCGTGAGCCGGTGACCTTGTCGGTCCCGGCATGGGTTGCCTTCCATTGCTCGTAAATGGCTTTCGACTGCTCATCGGCGTTCGAGCCATTGAAGAGGACGATGTCGCCCGCATAGCCATTCTCTGACAACAGACGGAGGAGATAATCCTGAGTGCGCCGGGACTCAGTGAAGATGATCGTCTTCTGTGCGGCTCCCAGCTCGTCGGCTTTGTCAAAACCAGCCGCCAATGCTGTCAGAAGCGATTTGCCTTTGGCGTTTTCGGTAATCGAAACAGCTAGGTCTTTAAAGCGTCGAAGCTCTGCAATCTCTTCTTCAATAACGGCAATGTCATCCTCAGACAGCAATTCGGGCGGCGTCTCGTCATCCACCCATTCTTCTGCCGTTTCCTCAAACCCATCATAATCTTCTTCAATATCGTCAGGGATGAGGTCTTCGAGATTGTTCTTAAGCGCCGCATCATCTTTCAACTGACGCTCGAGCTTATTCGCTAGTGAATTCAACGCGCCCGCAATGGCGAAAGTCGATGACGCCAGCAGCTTGCGCAGAATAAGCGTCATGAGCGTGCGTTGGCTGGATGGCAGCGCCGCTAGGGTCGGTCTTTGTAGATACTCTGAGACGAAATCGTAGAGCTTTTGCTCTTCCGGGCCAGGGACGAATTCTTGGGTGATCGGGATACGGTTCGTGTAGCGAATATACTCCAGCACCTGGCGGCGGAGTGTCCGATGGCAGATCGGTTCGAGACGCGCTTTTAGTTCATCAAACTGACCATCGCCAAGCCGGGCATATTGCGCGCGAAAACTTTTGGCATCACCGAATGCATAATCATCAATGATGCTGACCAGTCCATAGAGCTCCATCAGAGAATTTTGGAGTGGTGTCGCTGTTAACAGGATCTTTGGAACATTGCCGAAAGCAGTCTTCAGCGCACGTCCCACTTTATTGTCAGGTCGATAGACATTTCTGAGGCGGTGAGCTTCGTCGATAACGACCAGGTCCCACGGCGTGACCATCAATTCGTCTGCATGGCGCGCGGCAAATTGGAACGAACAAATCACAATGGCGGGTTGTTCAAATGGTCGATGTCCGCCGTCCTTGATGATCTTCTTGTAATTACGCGACTCGATAATGAAGCTCGGCAGGAAGAACTTTTCTTCGATTTCCTGGGCCCATTGCTTGCGAAGGCTCGCAGGGCCCACAATCAGGATACGCCGTTTTCCCTCAGTCCACTTCTGAGAAAGCACCAAGCCCGCTTCGATCGTTTTGCCGAGACCAACCTCATCGGCAAGGATCGCGCCTTTCGAAAGCGGGGACTTAAAAGCGAATAGGGCGGCCTCAACCTGGTGCGGGTTTAAGTCGACTTGCGCATCGAACAATGTACCCGCCATTTTCTCAGCATCCGCAACCGAATGACGGCGCAGCAGCTCGTGAGCGAACAGTTTCGAGTGATAGTCGGTGATCATGCTCGCCCCCTTAATTATGGCTTCTCAGCCTTGTTTGAACCTGTCTTCTGGTCCTCTATCCATTCGTCGATCTCACCTTTGCGAAACCGCCACGATCCGCCAACTTTGAACCCCGGAATCTTGCGCTCGGAGGCCAACCGATAGGCGGTTTTCTCCGTTAATCGCAGATATTCCGCCACTTCCTTGATGGTCAGAATGTCAGTTTCCATGGCCGCTCCTTGAGCCGAAATCAGCCTATTTGAGAAAATTAGGCAGAATCGGGAAATGGCTCAACCGATATTTCTCGGCAGGGTCATCGTTGGCTTTCGGGCACATTTTGTCCGTTTTCTAATGGCCTCATGGGTTCTTCCAAACAGTCGGGATTGGACGGACGGTGCGTCTGCCAGAGCGCGGTCACCGCGCAAGGGAGCGGGACTGTTTCGGGATCAATCGTCTTTAGGTGTCCTACCTTCAGCGCCCCTTGCGCCGCGCCCTTGCACGCTCAGGCGGAGCACCTTTTCGCCGCCCACCCCCGCCTGATGCGGGAAAGAATGCGAGGCGGCGCAAAGGAGACTGACATGACCGAACACCACCCGGACCCCGCGCAGATAACATGCACCGCACCCGCGTATCCCGATAGACCGCGCATCTACGTGGCCTGCCTTGCAGCCTACAATAATGGCTGCCTGCATGGCCGATGGATCACGGCGACCACCCCGGATGAGATCAGAACGCAAGTGCGCGCCATGCTCGCCGCTTCGCCGATCCCGGACGCGGAAGAGTGGGCGATCCACGATTATGAAGGCTTTGAAGGGGCACACCTCTCCGAATATGCAAGCTTCGAGACCGTGTGCGAGCTCGCTGATTTTATCGAGGACCATGGCGAGCTGGGCGCTAAGCTCCTCAGTCATTTTGGCGATGATCTCGCTGACGCGCGTGCTGCCTTTGACGAATATGCTGGCGAGTATCGCAGCGCTGCAGACTTCGCGGAACAGTTTCGCGAGGACACCGGCACACAGATTCCGCAGAACCTTCGCTACTATATCGACTGGGAAGCGCTCGCCCGCGACATGGCGCTGAATGGTGAGATCATGGTCTTTCAGACCGGGTTCGATGAAGTCCATATTTTCTGGTCACGATAGGGAGGCTCAGACACATGTTTCTGGTCACGGCCCTTTATGGTGATGGAACAACCAGGAGCCATCTGGCGGCAAATGCCGACGATGCGCTCAAATGGAAGATGGCCCTCGCGCGCGATGCCTGGCAGGTCTTCATCAATCCACTGGCTATTCCGCTCGAATGATCAATGTGCTGATCAGTCGACATTCTGTGCGTTTATTGTCGTCGGAACTCTGATCCTCGCGGGGTTCGTTGAGTATCGAGACGCCAATTGTCGCATCGTATCTGGGCGCAAGGGACAAGCCGACCTGTCAGCCAGACGTGCTATTCCGTTTCCGGAAAGTACGCCTTGAGCCCCTTGTTCCCGTCTCATGCCTCATGACCTGGACGACGCCTGCCGGGCCTTGAAACCAGCCCTCTGAAAGAATTTTCCTCTGCGCTTTGCGCATTCACCGCGAAGCAAAATTCTTCGTCGGGCCGGTGCTCCACTCCGTTTCGCCCGTTCCGGTTCAGGCCCGTCTTGCGCCGCCCGATCGGTCCGGCGTCGACGGGGACAAGGGGTCTTCTTCGACACATGGAAACGAAAGGAAGAACACCATGGCTAACGCACTCGGATATGTCAGCGAAACCAAATCAGGCTTTGAAGGCGCCCTCGCAATGATGAACCTTACGAGCTCAATCCGCATCGAGAAGAACGCGGACAAAGCCGCCGAAGGACAGCCCGATTACCGCATCTATGCAGGCGAAACCTCAACCGAAATCGGCGGTGGATGGCTCAGGAAAGCCAAAGCATCAGGCCGCGAATATGTCTCTATCACACTCGCAGATCCACAAATTGGGCCGCGCAAGATCTACGCTAACCTTGCGCCCGTCAAAGGCAAGAAAGGTCGCCACGTGATCCTCTGGAATCCGCGCGATTAGATCAGAAACTAACGCAAGTAAAGACCGCCTCGGAGTTCATCTCCGGGGCGTTTTTTTGCGTGTATTCCTTGGTTAAAGGCCGGGGAGAAAATGCATCATGCGAATTTTAACCCTGCAAACGCCCGCACGTCTGGCCAATCCTTTCCCAGCACAAACAGGAGAAAGGAAGACTGTACAATGACAAGAAACCGCAAGAAAAATTCGTATGGAGACAATTGGCCAGAGCTTCTAAGCGTCGAAGAGGCCGCAAAGTTTCTGCGCCTCAAGCGCTCCACGCTCGATCATTATCGTTGTGAAGGGCGCGGTCCCATCTATCGCAAACATGGCGCGCGCGTCTTCTATCCAAAGCCCGATCTCATTCGTTGGTCAGAGCGAAATTCCTATGCCTCCACGTCTGAACGCTTGCGTGATCCCAAATGAAAAAGCTCAGTTTCTGGCTGACACTTTCGGGCATCTCTCTGGTGACTTTCGGATCGATTTTTGATCCGCTGGATCGCCTGATCTGGAACCGCACAGCAAGTGCGCCGACAGGAATTTACTGGCTGAGCGACGAGCCATTCATCCATGGCAGATGGGTCGTCGTCTCTAGCCAGAGCGCTGTAGTTGAATGGGCAGAAACACGCGGATATGTTGGAAAAGATTGGCCCTTTTTGAAGCAGATTGCAGGCATGCCAGGCGATGAAATTTGCCGCAATGGCCATGAGATTCGGATCAATAGTGAGCCTGTTGCAATCGCCAAAATCGTCGATTCATCGGGGCGAATGCTGCCGGTCTGGGAAGGCTGTAGCGTGCTCCAGAGCGATGAAGTCTTCGTGCTTACAGCGCATCCAGCATCGCTCGATGGCCGATATTTCGGCCCTATAAAACAATCAGACCTGGATGGCACCGCCATCCCCCTCATGACATCTCAGGACTGACAGGCTGCAAGCGTATGCAAAGCGATACAAGCATAGGCAAGGACAGAACAAGCGAACCCGGTAGGGCAAGATTGAAGCTATGGCACCACATGGCGCCTAACCCCTTGTCTGCACATCTGTTTTTTGGCGCCCTTTGCACAGCATTGTGGTGCATGTGTTTCTGGAAACGCGTTGAAATTACTACGAATTCCATGGTGTGCGGATTGAGCGGCCTGCAATGAGCGAGGAAAGACCTTTCACGCCGCGACTCGGACGCATACGCGATCAAGGCGCGCCTGCAGGCAAGCGTCTATCACGACAGTTGAACAAGACCGGAGCGAGACTTTCTAAAGTCTCTCGGAAGTCTGCCTTTACCGGCGCACGTTATGGCACGGGTGGCGCGGCCCGAACCGGCGGTTCTCGCTACAGGCATTTGTCCCGCCAGCAAATGCGCCGCGTCATTGTCAAAGTGCATATCGCAAGAGCGCGCGGCGCAGGTCCGGGCCTCTTTCGCGCCCATGTCAGCTATCTGCAGCGCGACGGTGTCGATCGCGAGGGAGAAGGCGGCGTGCTTTATGACCGCGACCAGGAGGGGATCAGCCCCCGCGACTTTCTGGAACGCAGCGAGCATGACCGCCACCAGTTCCGGATCATCGTTTCGCCGGAGGATGGTGCGCGTATGGGTGACCTCAAACAGTCAACCCGCGAGCTCATGGGCAAAATGGAACGCGATGTCGGGCGACGTCTCGATTGGGTCGCCGTCGATCATCACAATACAGGTCATCCGCATACCCATATTGTTGTGCGGGGTCGCGACGCCCGGATGAAGGATGTCGTCATCGCGCGGGACTATCTCACAAAGGGCCTTCGCGAAGCTGCCGAAGAGCTTGCCACCCAAAGGCTCGGACCAAGACGTACTCTGGAGATTGCGGGTGCGCGCCAGAAGCAGGTGGATCAGGACCGCTGGACCGGGCTCGATCATGAGATCGAAACGAGATTGGAGAACGGCGTATTCGGTCCAGGTGGTGCAAGCTCAAGTAAAGAGCGGTTTGATCGGTCCTTGCGACTCGCGCGCATCAGGCACCTTGAATCCCTTGGACTTGCTGAACGGGACAGAACGCTCTCCTGGCGAATGAAACAGGACTGGCAAGAACAGCTGAAACGCCGGGCGCGGCGCGGTGATATCATCCGCACACTTGCCGCTGAATTCGGGGAGCGTGAGCCCGACATTCGATTTGTTCAGGACCGCGCAAAAGATGCCGCTCCCATTCGTGGGATCGTGAAGGCTTATGGCCCGGAGGATGAACTTCGCGATACGCGCTATCTGCTCGTTGAAGATTTTGATGGCGGTATCTGGCATGTACCCGCTGCAACGGTCGATGTTCACGCCCGACCGCCGCAAGGCGCTGTGGTGGAGCTCTCCGAAGCAAGAGCCATGGCGCGTGCCTCGGACAAGGCTATTGCCAAGGTCGCAGAGCAAACCGGCGGTATCTGGTCGGAAGACTTGCACGCCCGCCATGATCCTGGATCAAAACCGGCCTATCATCTCAGCTTGAAGCGGCGGCTCGAAGCCTTGCGACGGGCAGGAATTGGGGAGCGCCTTGCGACCGGCGAGTGGCACGTCGGCGAAGAGTTTCTGGAGCGCGCAGCGGCATATGAGGCGCGCGGATCCGGCGGCGTCAAAATGAGTGTCCTGTCCTGGCTTTCACCGGAGATGCAGATCGACCGCTTTGGCGCAACCTGGATCGACGACCTGTCAGAGGGTGCAGCAGCGCAGCAGCAAACCTTGAAGGACTTGAAAGCACGTCGGGAGATCTGGCTCCGCGAACAAGGCTATCTGGGTTCCAACCAACCAGAACTCATGGAAGAGCAGAGAAGCCAGCTGCGCGCTCTGGAACTGCAGCGCGAGCGGGACGCGATCGGGGCGGCCTCAGGCCGAACCCCTGTTCAGCTAGCGAAAGGCGACCGTTTTGACGGAAAACTCGAAGGTCATGTCGATCTTGCAGCAGGGCGTATGGCGATCATTGGCAACGCAAAGGAATTCGCACTGGTGCCATGGCGTGGCAGTATTGGTCGGCAAATGGGGCGCGAGATGACCATCAAGCGCACCGCGTCAGGTATTGGTTGGAGCGTGGATATAGGGCGTTCCAGAGGGCTGTCCCGCTAGACGGTTTGGATGGCTTTGCAGAGCGATGCAGGAAATGGCGCAGAATCCCGCTGGTCCAGGACCAGTCTCAGCAATCATCCTTGGGAGAAGACAAATTGCTTTTTCAAGGAGGCGCGCCGTGACCGGCACAAAGATACTCATTGGCCAGATCATGGTGGTATTCGCACTGATCATTGGCGCGGTCTGGCTGGCCACACAAATTACCGCTGACGCGCTTGGCCATCAGGCTGCGCTCGGCGCGCCTTGGTTCATTGCAGGCGAGACACCAATCTATAAACCCTGGCGGCTGTTCCAATGGTGGTACGCCTATGAAGCCTATGCGCCGGAAGTGTTCGCACGTGGCGGCCTGATCGCGGTCTCCGGTTCGGCGCTCGGATTTCTGGCCGCGATCATTGGTTCTGTCTTGCGCAGTCGCCACGAGCGCCATGTCACCACTTACGGCTCGGCGCGGTGGGCCAGCGCACCCGATTTGAAACGCGCCGGACTGTTTGCGGACAAGGGCGTGTTCCTGGGACGTTGGCAAAAGCGCTATCTGCGTCATGATGGCCCTGAACATGTCATGGCGTTTGCGCCAACACGCTCAGGCAAGGGCGTGGGGCTTGTGGTGCCGACCTTGCTGTCCTGGACCGGCAGCGCCGTCATCCACGACATCAAAGGCGAAAACTGGGAACTCACTTCTGGCTGGCGCTCAAGTTTTTCGCGCTGCATTCGGTTTGATCCGACCGACAGGCGCTCGCCGAAATACAATCCGCTTATAGCTGTGCGCTGCGGCGAGCGCGAAGTGCGCGATGTTCAGAACATTGCAGACATTCTGGTTGATCCAGAAGGCTCACTCGAGCGCCGTAATCATTGGGAGAAAACCGGACATGCCTTGCTGGTCGGCATTATCCTGCACGTGCTTTATGCCGAAGAAGACAAGACGCTCAGCGGCTGCGTGCGGTTCCTATCCGATCCGAAACGCTCCTTTGCCGTCACACTCCGTATCATGATGACGACGCCGCATCTGGGAGATAGAGGCGTTCACCCGATTGTCGCGCAAGCCGCACGCGAGCTTTTGAACAAGTCTGAAAATGAGCGCTCCGGGGTTCTGTCCACGGCCATGAGTTTCCTGTCGCTTTATCGTGACCCAGTCATCGCGGAAGTCACCAGCCGATCAGACTGGCGCATCGAGGACCTGGTTGAAGGGGAGAGCCCGCTTTCGCTCTATCTGGTCGTCCCGCCATCCGACCTGTCTCGGACGAAGCCGCTGATCCGGCTGATCCTTAACCAGATTGGACGCAGGCTGACGGAAGATTTGCCCGAAAAGAACCGCCGGAAACTGCTCTTCATGCTGGATGAGTTTCCTGCGCTCGGGCGGCTGGACTTCTTTGAAAGTGCACTCGCCTTCATGGCAGGCTATGGCATCCGCGCCTATCTGATCGCTCAATCCCTGAACCAGATCGAAAAGGCTTACGGGCCCAATAATTCGATCCTGGATAATTGTCATGTGCGCATTGCTTTCGCGACCAATGATGAACGCACCGCCAAGCGCGTCTCTGATGCGCTCGGAACAACAACGGAACTCCGCTCGCAGAAGAACTATACCGGTCACCGGCTTGCGCCCTGGCTCTCTCACTTGATGGTTTCACGCCAGGAAACTCAGCGCGCGCTTATAACGCCCGGCGAGGTCATGCAACTTTCTGCCAGTGATGAAATTATCATGGTGTCCGGAGCGCCGCCCGTGCTCGCCAGGAAGCTTTGTTATTTCAAAGACGCAAATTTTACGAAACGAGTCTTGTCGCCAGCGCCCGTCGAATGGGACGACGCCGCGTGTGACGCAGAGTGGACATCCATTGTTGCAGCGCCGCCCTTCAAGGAGCCGGAGGCTGAGGATAGGGAACATCCTGATAGTGTGTCGCTGAAACGGACTCGAGAACCTGAGCACACGAATGATGATCTGCCGGAAAAACGCACTGCCGAGCCAAGCGTTGATGCCGACATCGACGATGAGGTTGATCCGACCAGCGATCAAAACCTCGAAGCCGTAAGACGCGCCGTTGCTGCGGATCGCGGCGACCCTGACGTCCTTCCGGGGTTCTGAGTGGATGGGAAAGCCGCGCGTCAACATACGGATTTCGACAAAGCTCTATGCGCAACTGTGTGAGGCAGCTGACAAGCCAGGGGTGACAAAAACGGCGATCGTTGAAGACGCACTGAGAGCATGGTTCGATCCAGAAGCGCGTTCAGTGCTGGAAGAGCGTTTGCTCGCCCGCATGGACGCCTTCGATCAGCATCAGGCGGATATGGAAAAGGACCTAGCCTACACTTACGCCACGCTGTCGCACTTTGTGTACTATTGGCTTACGCGGACCGAACCTATTCCTGAGGGGGAGCGTGATATCGCGCATGCGCTGGGGCAGAGGCGATTGGAGTATTTCAATGAGCAGGTGAGCAGCAAAATGTCTGCCGCGCCTGAGCCGGCCGCCTAGACGGGAGAAATGGACCCATCATAATTCTCGGTTCAGAAGTCTTGATTCGGAAGTATGGATACATTTCACACGAGCAGGCGCTGGCTCGATGGTTTCGTTGCGGTGCGAGTTCCGTACATGCCCACCAACCGAGACAACAATATTACCGTATACAGAACACCAATGACCGCCTCGAACGCGGCGGCGGCTTGAGGGTAATGCCCTTGAGGGGTGATATCGCCATATCCGAGTGACCTAGCCCCCTGAACTGCAGCCATGTTTTAGTTATAGAACTAGGCTGTTCAGGGGGCTAGGTCATCTGGTCGGACGATCGCGGATGTCGGGCATGGAAGGATTTGAGCAGGATAAGGCCCTCTCGTATCGCGGAATGACGATCTGTTGGCGTGAACTGGTATGACTCTAACAGAGCCATCTTTCACCAGAGTTCATAATCTACTTTCGCGTCCTTGTGCATCATAGCGGGAACGGAAACACGGAGCACAAAAGGGCTCTTGGGAGGATATATATGAACCAGAAGTTTAGACTCAATTTGAGCGGCGCAGCAATTTTGCCGATCGCCATTGCCCTTGCCACGCCGGCCTATGGGCAAGTGGCAGATGTCCCTGCCGAAACAGAAGCGGAGCGGGAAGCAAGACTGACAACAGTGACTGTTACGGCACGTAAACGGGACGAGACGCTGATCAATGCGCCGGTGGCCGTGACCGCCGTTTCCGGAGCAGAGCTGGAAGCGCAAGGGGTCACGAACCTTGAGCAGATTTCCGCGCGCGTGCCGGGCCTGCAGGTCGGTCGGGGAGCGCAAACCTCGAACATCTTTATCCGAGGTGTCGGATCTGGTATCAACAAGGGATTCGAGCAATCGGTTGGCCTTTATGTGGATGGCGTTTATCAGCCGCGCAGCCGCCAATTCTCACAGTCCCAGTTCGACCTGCAGCAAGTCGAGGTTCTGCGTGGGCCCCAAGGCGTTCTATTCGGTAAGAACACGGTTGCTGGCGCGATCAAGCTTGAAACGGCCTCGCCAGAAGTCGGAGAGGAACTCAATGGTTGGGTCGGTGTCACCTGGGAACCAGAATTCAATACGCAAAGCTACTCGGGCGTCTTTTCCGCGGGCTTGGCGGATAATTTGGCAGGCCGGTTGGCAATTCGTTATACGACAACTGACGGATATGTTGAGAACCGTGTCTTTGATCGCGACGAAGCCGAGCGCGAAGACATGTTCGCCCGGGCGACGCTCGCCTGGCAACCAACGGAGAGTTTAAACGTTGAGACGAAACTGAGCTATCTTGAAATGGACGGGGTCGGTAAGGAGCTTACCATTAATGCGATTGATGATCGCCTGCCGACGCCTAGCACGATAGCGCTCTCACAAATGCTTCATCCAGACTTTGGAGTTTCTACTGGCGATACCGCTTATGTCAGCTTCAGCGGCAATCCCGCATTCCGTGTCGGCGATCCTCCAATCTCCGACACGGAGACAACCGAATCATTGAGCGGATCTGTGAAGGCAGAATGGGAGTTCGATAACTTTACCCTCACTTCGATTACTGGCTACTCCTCTTTCGATTTCGCTCAACATCACGATGTGGATTTTCTGCCTGTCAGCTTCATTCACAATCTTGATGAAGAAGAACTGGACATGTTTAGCCAGGAACTTCGCATTGCCACAGACTGGGATGGGCGCATAAATTTCTTGGGCGGGCTGTATTATGAAAACCAGGATGCTTATCTTGAAGCCACAACGGCGTTCAATGGCACATTTGGCGTTTTGCCAACATCGATTTTGCCCGGCGGTATTGTTAACGTTGCTCAACGCACTTTCTTCGATCAACAAGCCGAAACGATTGCGCTTTTTGGCGAGCTTGGCATTGACCTGACCGACAGCGTCACACTTGAACTAGGTTTGCGTTACTCCGAAGATGAGAAGAGCATCGATAAGAGTGTTGTTGTTGGAGCCGGCACACCCCGAGACTTCGTTGGCCTTGTCACACCCGCAGACACGATCGGGTCTGCCGATCTAACCGAATATCTAACCGCCGCCGCTACTGTTGGAGGTGCAGATGGATTGAACTCTGCAACGACTTTTGCCGCATTGCTCAACCGCTTTGCTGCTGACCTCAACGATACGCGAACAGAAGATCATTTTGATCCATCTGTAAAACTGCGCTGGCAGTATGCTGACAACGGGTCGGCCTATATTTCCTATTCCACTGGCTATAAATCTGGTGGTTACAATTTCAGTCCTGACACGGCGGAACCGGATGGGAGCCCGCGTCCGGGTCATGAATTTGATGATGAGAAAGTCACGGCTTGGGAAGCTGGTATCAAGCACCAGTTCATGGGTGACCGTGCTCGCATCGGGGCAGTCATTTTCCGAAGCGAGTTAGAAGACCTGCAGGTAACCTCGTGGAGTGGGACAAGCTTCGTGGTTGGGAACGCGGCTGAACTTCAAGTGCAGGGGCTGGAACTTGATGGCCAGTTCCTTCTCAGCGACGAAATCGAGATTGGCGGTGCGTTCGCCTATCTCGATCACGAATTCCAGTCCTTCCCAGGGGCAGGGTGTTCAGTCATCGAAACGGGCTTGGGCACATGCCCGGATTCTGCAGGTGTGGGTACCAAGGACCTTGCCGGCGAACGCGGGGCCTTTGCGCCCGAGTTCAGTGGTAACGTCTATCTCGCCTTCAATCGCAGTTTCGAGAATTTCGATCTGAATGCCCGGATTGGAGCCAACTTCAAGGACGAGATGTTCCTGGATGGCGACCTCGACCCGAACGCGTTTCAGGAAGGATATACGAAATTCGATGCTCATGTCGGGGTGGAGTTTGGCCGCTACGGATTCCGTGTATTCGGTCGCAACCTAACCGATGAAGCCACCTATACCGCCTCGGTCGACGCGCCACTCAGCCCGGGCGTGTATGTTGGCTGGATCGAAGAGCCGCGCGTGATTGGTGCCGAAGGCCGTATAAATTTCTGATCGTCTTGTAGCAGCCTCCTTTCCATCGAAGGGAGGCTGCTCCAGACTTGAGCAGTTGAAAGCTTACAATAACAGGTCAGGAGCTTGCGAACATGAAACTCGATGGAAAAGTCGCTGTGGTTACAGGTGGTGCCTCTGGACTAGGCGCTGCTGCGGCGCGCAGTTTTGTTGAGCAGGGCGCACGCGTCGCGCTCTTCGATCTGAGCGAAGTCGCAGGAAACGCGCTCTGTGGCGAACTTGGAAACAAGGTCTGCCAGTTCTTCAAGGTCGATGTGACCGATGATCAGTCAGTTGCTGAGGCAGTTGAGAAAACGAGAGATCAGTTCGGCGCAGTTCATATTGCCGTCAACGCGGCGGGCATTCCGGCCCCGACCAAAATTCTCGACAGGGAAGGCAACCCTTGCGAACTCTCCAAGTTCACAAAGGTGATAATGGTCAACCTGGTCGGCACGTTTAATGTCATGAGCAAATGCGTTGCCGAGATGGCAAAGAACACGCCAGATGATCAAGGCGAGCGCGGCGTTGTAATCAATGTGTCATCCGGTGCCGCCTATGAAGGGCAAGTCGGTCAGTCTGGCTATTCGGCGTCCAAAGCGGGTGTGATCGGCATGAACATGCCGGCGGCGAGGGAGCTCGGAGCCGTCGGCGTTCGGGTAAATGCGATCGCGCCGGGCTTGTTCCTTACACAGATGGTCAAAGGCCTGGGCGACAAAGTGGTTGCCTCATTGGTCGATACAATCGAGGCGCCACGCCGGGCTGGAGACCCGATGGAATTCGCGCACGCATGCCAGTTTATCGTCGAGAACGGTTACCTCAATGGCGAGACGATCCGGCTGGACGCGGCGACACGGCTGAGGGCGAGATAATGGGTGTTGAGAGCGGCATCACCGAGCTTGAGCGGGTTTTCGCCCTGCAGCGCAGCCTCACGCGTCAGCAGGTGTCGCGCAGTTATGAGGCGCGCATGGACCTGCTCGCCCGGCTCGGCAAGATGTTCGAGACGCATGAAGACGAACTGATCGACGCCGTCGCTGCCGATTTCGGTATGCGCAGCCGGTATGAAACCATACTGACGGACATCATGTTGGTCCTGTCGGACGTAAAATTCGCGCGGCGCCATTTGAAACAATGGATGAAGCCGCGCAGTGTCAAAACCGACACGTTTGGATTGCCGGGATCTTCGCGCCTAATTCCGCAACCCCTTGGGGTCGTCGGCATTCTCGGAACCTGGAACTATCCCTATGGCACAGTGTTCGCCGGTGCGGCGGGTGCGTTGGCGGCTGGCAACCGGATTATTGCCAAGCCGAGTGAAATTTCGGCTCATTCAGCTGAAATTTCGCAGAGTCTTGTTCGCAAGTATTTTTCAGAAGAAGAGATGGCAGTGGTAACCGGCGGCCCGGATGTCGCGCAGCAGATGACGTCTCTTCCATTCGATCATATTCTCTTCACCGGTTCGCCCAATACAGGTAAAAAAGTCGCCCAGTCGGCCGCAGCCAATTTGACACCAGTGACGCTTGAGCTTGGCGGCAAGTGCCCCATTATCATTGATAAAAGTGCTCATTTTCCAGAAGTCGCGCAGAGCCTTGTTTTCGGCAAGCTCCTCAACGCAGGACAAACGTGCATCGGTGTCGACTACGCATTCGTTCCAGAAGGGAGCGTAGAAGACTTTGTGTCAGCGCTCGCCAGGCAGGTGCACAAGTGTTTTGGCGAGATCGAAGCCAATCAGGACTATACAAGCATTATAAATCACCGGCAGTTTGACCGTTTGCGGGGACTGGTTGATGACGCCCGCGCAAAAGGTGCCGGAGTGACCAATCTCGCAGGCAGTGGTGATGGCATGTTCGAGGCTGCTCATCGAATAGCCCCGCTGGTTGTGACCAATGTTGCAAGCGATATGGGGCTGATGCAGGAAGAGATTTTCGGGCCGATTCTGCCGATCCTGACCTATCGTACGGAAGACGAAGTAATCGAGTACATCAATGCTGGCGAGCGGCCACTGGCACTTTACTATTTCGGTAAAGATAGTGCAGGTCGACGAAAAATCCTTGGCGAAACTCATGCTGGCGGCGTGACCCTGAACGGCACGGTGATGCACGTCTTCCAGCGCCGTCTTCCATTTGGCGGCATCGGGCAAAGCGGGATCGGATCCTATTTGGGGCCGGGAAGTTTCGAGCGGTTCAGTCATTTGAAGCCGGTGTTCTCACAATCGAAGATCAGTGTGCTTAGCCAATTGCTGCCTCCCTATTCTTCGAAGACGGGCCGGTTGCTGAATCTATTTAGAAAGCTGCTCTAAATCGATCCTGTACGCGGCAATCTTAGGGTGGTGTAGACAAAAGGGAGGACAGTCTCTGTGTTCGGAATTTTCTCAAAAAAGCGCAATGACCGTGAACTGGTGCCTGTTGACGTCGCTCCAAGTTCTGCTGCAGCATTGGTTTCGACAGAAGGCGGGCGACTAAATTACAGCCGTATCATGCAAGGGCTCGCGGAATCCTTCGGGGATCGTGAGGCGATTGTGAATCTTGAGCGTGGCCGCCGGCTGAGTTTTCGTGACTATCACATCATAACCAATCAGATTGCACATATTCTCAATGGAAACCTGAATCTCGGCGCGGGCGACCGATATGTCTGTATGCTGCAAAATGACAATCTCTCCCTGTTCCATTGGGGGTCAGCTGCAAAAGCTTATGCAACATGTTGTCATGCCAACTACCTCGACAGCCTGGAAACGCATCTCGGCCAGATCGACATCGTCAAGCCCAAAGTCGCGTTCATCGAGAATGACCTCCTGGCCTCCCATGCTGGCCCGCTTACCGAACGCGGCATTCAGATTGTTGTGATGGATGCTCTGGTCAAGCCATATTCAGGCGTGTTGGCCCTTCCCGATCTTTTGGCGAACGCGTCGACAGAGAACACAGATATTGAAATCGATGATCGAACGCACGTCGTGCTCATGCGCTTTACAGGAGGCACGACTGGTGACAGCAAGTGCGCGAAGTATTCAATCGACAACATTCTGGGGTGCCGCGATAGTTTCCTGACACTTCCAGACCCGGATTTCTTCGATGGCTGCCGCATGCTGCATATAGCTCCCATTAGCCATGGCAGCGGTATGATGCTTTTGCCGGTTCTGTTCAGCGGTGGTTGCACGGTCACAATGAACGCGCCCAGTCTGGAGAACTGGTGCCGCTATATCCAGCAAGAAAAGATTTCCCACGCCTTCATCGTACCGACTCTGGCGTACCGCCTTTTGGAAATGCCCGAAGCCCGAGAATATGACCTGTCCTCATTGCGCACGGTGTTGTATGGCGCGGCCCCCATGAGCCCGGCCAAGGCTAAGCTCCTGGTTGAGCGGTTCGGTTCAATATTCACACAAGTGTACGGCTCCACGGAACACCTGGCGGCAACCCTCTGCCTGAGCAAGAAAGATCATATCGTAGACTCCGAGACTGAAGGCCGACTCGCGTCCGCGGGTCGACGCTCAACCGGGATCGAACTGTCGGTTTGCGATGATGATGGCAATCCAGTTCCTGTAGGCGAACTCGGCGAGTTCTATTTGCGATCGCGCTCAACCTGTCTTGGCTATGAAGGCAATCCAGAGAAGACGAAGGAGGAATTCGTCAACGGATACTGGAAGTCAGGGGATATCGGATATACGGACGAAAACGGATATTGCTACCTGGTTGATCGGAAGAAGGACATGATCATCACGGGTGGTTTTAATGTCTATGCGACTGAAGTTGAGGCCGCAGTCAACTCCCATCCTGGCGTTTTGATGTCGGCGGTTGTCGGTGTTCCCCACGAAGAATGGGGCGAGGCTGTACATGCGGAAGTCATCCTTAATGACTCTGTTGAGGTGGCCGAATCTGACCTGATCGCCTATGTAAAAGAGCAGATCGGATCTTTCAAAACACCAAAATCCGTGTTGTTCGTGGAAGAACTGCCTCTGAGCGTCGTTGGTAAGGTGTTGCGAAAGGATGTACGTAAGAAATACTGGGGCGGCCAGGTCCGCAGTATTGGTTGAAGCGTGTACAATCCTGTTCAGAAATTGGACAAACCGTCATGAACCGATAAAGCTCGTCATCGAAGACGGTCGTACAGGACAATCGATATTTGAACAACACATCATCAGGTAAGGCGCAACCAGAATTGAGTGAGACGCGGTCAGTCATTGCATCCTGGCTCATACAGATTGTGGCCATATTGGACGAATTTGACTTTTCCATTGATGTGCCAGATCTACTCCGGCGTGCGGAAGTTGATCCTGATATTCTCCAGGACCCGAATGCCAGGGTGCGGTCTAGACGATTCAGTCGCTTCATTGAGCTCATCGTAGAGGCGACAGGTGATGAGACGATCGGGCTGAAGCTGGCCGAGCGAAATACGCCCGGCTCAATGCATGCGCTTGGGTATTCATTGTTCTCAAGCCGAACGCTGGAAACATTCTTCCACCGGTTTGATCGTTTTTTCAGGCTAATTTCTCATTCTGCTGAGACAAGGTCTGAAATCAGGAAGGGGTGCCTCATTCATTCCATTGAACTCAAGGAAGACGTGCCGCCGGTCCGCCAGGATGTTTTTTTGGCGACGGTGCTTCGCTTCGTCAGAATGGTTTACCGAGCGGACTATTCTCCTGTTTTGGTAAGAATGCGTCGTCCGAAACCTGGTAAGGTCGCGATGGATGAATTTGATGCCTTTTTCTGTTGTCCGATCGAATATGGTCACGACAGTCTAGAGCTGCATGTGGCCGAGAAGGACTATACGCGCGTGCTGCGCGGCGCGAATTCCGACATTGTTCGAAGGAATGACCAGATTGCGATGGAATACATTGCCCGGTTCGATGAACAACAAATTATTCCGCGGATCCGGGCGGCGATTGTCGAAATGCTACCGGATGGAGCTGTCTCCCTGGAGTCGGTTTCAAGAGAGCTAAATACAAGTAACCGAAGTCTTCAGCGCCAATTACAGGATGAGGGCACAACCTTCAACACCGTGCTCGACGATGTTCGCCAGCATCTCGCTATCGGCTATTTGCGGACAGGTCGTCGGTCCATCAAGGAGATATCGTATCTGTTGGGATACAAGGACCCCAGCAATTTCTCCCGTGCGTTTCGCCGGTTAACGGGGCAGTCCCCGCAGGAATTCCTCGAGAATGAGCGCCAGCTGGACGACAGCTGACATCGCTAGAGCTCTGCATTGCCTTGGGCGGCTCGACTGACGACGCTTTGGCGCACGGTGACATGCGTCTGATGTTCAATAAGTTTTCTGGCCCGATAAAGTGAAGCCTCATCTGGAACGGGCCAAGTTTTGGAGCGAACGCGGCCCAATGCTTGGAATTGGACAATTGTCGTTTGAAACCCTGAAATTTGAGGCGGAAGATTCGTGTGCACGAATTACCCTGACGCGTCCGGGCAGCATGAATGCACTGTCCGCTCTAATGGTGAATGAACTTGCGCAATGTGTGAAAGATGTTGCCGAGCGCGATGAGATTCGAGTGCTGACTATCACTGGGAGCGGGCGCGCCTTTTGCTGCGGTGCTGACCTGAAGGGCGTTTTGGGGGAAGTTCAGGCTGGTGACAATACCGGGTTTCTTGGCTTCCTTCGCGACATTCAGAACGTGTTTTTGGCTATTCGTGCTTTGCCGAAGCCGACAATTGCAGCGCTCAATGGATTGACTTTGGCCGGCGGACTGGAGCTAGCCATGACCTGCGATGTCGTGATGGCGGCGCGCAGTGCGCGGCTGGGCGACGCCCATTCCAATTTTGGTGTTCTGCCGGGCGGCGGGGGATCTCTCTTGCCGAGGTATGTTGGCGAAAAGAAAGCGAATTATCTCCTATTCTCCGGCGATCATTGGTCGGCGGAAGCGTTTCGTGAAGCCGGATTTGTAAGCCAAGTTGTTGAGGATGACGACTTGTCATCGGCTGCAGAGGCGCTTGCTGCAAAGCTGGCGGAGAAAAGCCCGCTTGTACTTCAGCGTATGAAGGAGATGGTTGCCGGAAGCGCACACTTGTCCGCGCGCGAAGCCATCGCGTTGGAAATGCGCCATCTCGAAGCGCATGCAAAATCCGCTGACTTCCTCGAAGGGCTTTCAGCCTTCAGTGAGAAACGAACACCGAAATATTCAGGCCAGTAGCGGCCATCTGTAGATGGGGAGAGAGTCTTGTCGGATAGTAAGATTTATATTGTAGGCGTCGGCATGACGCATTTCGGGCGGCATCTGGAAACAAGTATTTCTGAATTGCTGGACACCGCCATTTTGCGTGCGGCGGATGATGCAGGCTGCACCAAGGCCGCCGTGGAGGCAGTTTACCATTCCAGTGCGACCCAAGGTTTCTTGCAGGGACAAACCTTTGTTCCTGGCCAGGTTGCGCTCAGCAAGATCGGGCTGACAGGTATTCCCGCATTCAATATTGAAAACGCCTGTGCGTCCAGTTCATCCTCCTTTCACCTTGCTGTTCAGGCGCTTAAGGCTGGTATGCAGGACGTTGTCCTGGCGGCGGGTGTCGAGAAAATGAACGTGCCTGACAAGGCGAGGATGTTCGCTGTGTTCGATGGCGGTTGGGATGTTGAGACACCTGAGGAGAATGCCAAAAGGCTTCTCCAGTTGGGTGAAGGTGTTGCCGAACCGGAGGGATCGGAATCTGAACGCCCTTATAGCGTATTCATGAAAATCTACGCAGCGTTCGGCCGGAACCATATGAAGCGCTATGGCACGACTCAGCGCCAGATTGCTGCGATAGCCGCGAAAAATCATCAGCATTCAGAGCACAATGAGTATTCGCAATACCGTCAGCCTTACACGATTGATGAAATTCTTTCAGCACCTCCCATCACTTACCCTTTGACGCTGCCAATGTGCTCACCGATCTCGGATGGTGCTGCAGCGGTCATCCTTTGCAATGAGGAAGGCTTGAGGAAGATTGGTGCCACTACGTCACGAGCCGTCCAGGTTATGGCCAGCGCCGTTGCAAGTGGAAACCCCGCGCGCAGCGCCGATGCACCGGAACGCCATGTTGCGCGAATTGCCGCTGAGAGGGCGTATGAAATGGCCTGCCTTTCACCAGAAGACATGGACGTTGCCGAGGTGCACGATGCAACCGCGATTGGTGAGTTGATGCACGCCGAGAACTTGATGTTAGTTCCGATCGGTGAAGCAGGCCCGGCAGCGGAACGCGGGGACTTCACGATTGGCGGCTCAATCCCGATCAATCCGTCTGGCGGGCTGGAGTCCAAAGGCCACCCCATCGGCGCAACCGGGCTGGGGCAAATTCATGAGCTTGTCACCCAATTACGCGGCGAAGCTGGAAAGCGCCAGGTTGATGGTGCCCGACACGCTATCCACGAAAACAGCGGCGGCCTAATTGGCATTGAGGAGGGTGTTGCTGTGGTCAACATTTTCAAGAGGGCAAATGCATGATTGGGGGATTAGATATTTTCTTTGACAAGGCTGAGCTCGCCGCAATCGAAAGCCTGCGTCGCTATCTTGATGAGCAGCTGGAGCCGGAACTGGCTGCGCATGGGGAAGACTTCGTTCCAAAGGACAAAATGCAAAGCTGGACGCAAAAGCTGGCAGAATTTGGTCTCGTCAACGCCCCACAGCCGGAATCTGCCGGCGGGCTGGGGTTGTCCTGGAAGCTGCACGTTCAACTAATTGAAGAGCTTGCCTATAGTTCGGGAGACTTGGCGATAGCCGCACTTGTTAATGGCAGCGCAGCGTCGATGCTGGTCAAACTCGCGCCGGAGCACATCAAGACACGTTACCTGCCTAGATTGTTGGCGGGGGAACTTTTTGCGTCTGTCGGCATTTCCGAGCCGGATGTCGGTTCGGATGTCGCGGCGGCGAAAACCAGGGCTGTGCGAGATGGTGACCATTGGGTGATTTCTGGTGAGAAAACATGGATCACCAATGGTGAGTACTCAGATTTTTTCATCTGCACCTGCCGAACTGGCGAGAACGAACTGACCCATATCCTGCTCGATCGCAATGAGCATCCTTATGAAGTCCGCGGTATTCCAAAGATCGCGCTCAATCGACAATCAACATCACAGGTTTTTCTCGATGATGTGCGCGTTCCGGTCGAGAATACTATCGGTGAAATAGGCTCGGGTCTGAAGAACACGCTCACCCTGTTCGAACGCGCGCGAGTTCACGTCGGGTCGTGGGGCTATGGCATGGCGCGGCGCGCGCTTGATGAGTCAATAAAATATGCAATCGACCGTTCGCAGCATGGCAAACCAATTGCCGGCCACCAGCTCATTGCAGAAAAGTTAGCTGTAATGGCCACAGAGATCGATGCAGCGCGCCTGTTGTCTTTGCGCGCAGCGGGCATGATTGACGCCGGACAGCGCTGCGACAAGGAGTGCGCAATGGCAAAATGGTACGGTACCGAAATCGCTGTCAGTGCAACGCGCCAGGCAGTACAGATTCACGGCGGTAATGGCGTCACGAAGGAGTTCATTGTCGAGCGCCTCGCCCGCGAAGCGATGATCGCACCCATTCCGGATGGAACGACTGAGATCCAGAAACTCCTTATCGGGCGGAGCCTGACGGGCGTCTCGGCGTTCAGGTGACGTCCCGTGTCTAAAGGGCCTCTGCAGGGCATTCGGATTGTCGAAATCGAGGGCATTGGGCCGGCGCCCTTTTGTGGCATGCATCTGGCCGATCTGGGCGCGGATGTCGTTCTCATAGAGCGAAAGACCAAGGGCTCCGATCCGGGATCGACTTTGCCTGTCGGCATTCTGAAAAGAGGCAAGCGCTCGATCGCTCTGGACCTGAAAGACTCTGAAGACCGCGCGGTCGCGCTGGATCTGATTGCGACGGCGGACGCCCTGATCGAGGGCATGCGGCCGGGAGTGATGGAACGCCTGGGCCTTGGTCCGGAAGTTTGTCTGGGGCGGAACCCACAGCTTGTCTTTGGTCGCATGACGGGCTGGGGGCAGGCGGGACCGCTCGCCCAGGCGGCTGGACATGATATCAATTATGTATCCGTCAGTTCAGCTGCCTGGTTTGCAAGCCCAACTGGAACGCGATCACTGCCGCCACCAGGCTTGGTCGGGGACATTGGCGGCGGTGCGAACTATCTGACGATTGGCATTCTCGCGGGCATTCTAAAGGCCAGAGCCACCGGTGAGGGCGATGTGATTGATGCAGCGATTGTCGATGGGTCGGCGCATATGATGAACCTCATCTTCGATTTGCTGCCCAGCGGCATGATGCAAGCCGAGCGCGGGCGCGGCTTTCTGGATGATTCCCCTTGGTACAGTTCCTATCGCTGTGCAGACGGGCGTGACATCACGCTTGGCGCGCTAGAACCGAAATTTTACGCAGAACTTCTACAGCGCCTCGGTCTTACAGGCGATCCCGACTTCGAAGACCAGTATGATCGTGATAGCTGGTCGAAGCAGTCAGAGAAGTTTCGTGCTCTTTTCGCAACCGAACCATCTGCATACTGGCAAGACTTACTAGAGGGGACCGATGCATGCTTTGGCCTTGTGGAAAGTCCGATCAGTGCACCTTTGCACCCTCATAATCTGGCGCGCGGAATCTTTGAAAACAGCCAGGGTTATGTTCAGGCTGTTCCGGCCCCGCGTTTCCAATCGAACGTGCAGGCAATCCCCGGTCCAGCACCTGAGCATGGTCAGCACCAGCAAGAGCTGCTCAAGGAGTTGAAAACCCGCAACTAGATCCGTTGCAAGTAGGTGTCCCAGGCTTTGTCGCTGGCACAAAATGACGGAACATTGGCGTTGCGCGGGGCTTGAGAAACTTCGCCGTTCCAGTGCAATCTTGCTTGGTATGAGAAAAAATCCAGAACCTCATCCACTGGGGTGTCCGGGAGGACAAAATGAACGGCAAAAAAATGCCCGCTACAGCGCTGAAAGTCATTCTGACGGGCGCTACGATCGGTCTTCTGGCTGCCTGTGGAGGGGCGGTCGACTCTGGCGACGCTTCCACACAAGCCTCCCAGGGGATCAATGAGGAACGTTTGCTCAATGCCGCAGGCGAACCACATAACTGGCTTACTCATGGTGGCACGTTTTCAGAAACGCGGTTTAGCGCGCTTGACGCCATTAATCTGGAAACAATCGACCAGCTGGATCTTGCCTGGGCGGCACCGCTTGGCAGCTATCGTGGCGTAGAGGCAACCCCGATCATTGTTGATGGTGTCATGTACACTACGGGTTCGTGGAGCGAAGTGCTGGCGCTTAATGCTGCCACAGGAGAAATTCTTTGGCGCTACGATCCGGAGGTTCCCCGATCAAAGGGCGCACATGCTTGTTGCGATGTCGTCAATCGCGGCGTGGCTGTCTATAACGACAAGGTCATATTCGGGTCGCTGGATGGTCGTCTGATCGCTCTTGATTCAAAGTCAGGCGAACAGATCTGGGAGACCCGTACTGTACCGCTCGAAGAACCCTATACGATCACAGGGGCGCCTCGCATTGTGAAAGGCAAGGTCATCATCGGAAATGGCGGTGGTGAGTTCGGCGTTCGCGGATTTGTTGCAGCCTATGATGCTGAAACAGGTGAACAGGCCTGGAAGTTCTACACTGTGCCGGGAAATCCGGATAATGGATTCGAAAACGAAGCCATCGAGATGGCTGCTGAGACCTGGACAGGCGAATGGTGGAAGCTGGGCGGTGGCGGGACTGTCTGGGACAGCATGGCATTCGATCCTGAACTGGACCTCCTCTATATCGGCGTTGGAAACGGCTCGCCCTGGAATCAGAAAGTACGAAGCCCGGACGGCGGCGACAATCTGTTCCTGTCATCAATCGTCGCGTTACGTCCAGACACAGGAGAATATGTCTGGCACTATCAGACGACGCCGGGCGAAACTTGGGACTACACAGCTACGCAGAATATCATTCTAGCTGATCTTGAGATCGAGGGAGAGCTTCGTCAGGTGCTGATGCAAGCGCCGAAAAACGGCTTCTTTTATGTCATCGACCGAATAAGCGGCGAACTTATTTCCGCAGAGCCATTTGTTCCCATTAACTGGGCCACACATATCGATATGGAGACCGGGCGTCCTGTTGAAAACCCCGAGGCGCGCTATCTGTCTGGTGGACCTGCGCTCGTCAAACCCAGCCCATTTGGTGCCCACAACTGGCACCCCATGTCATTCAATCCGGAAACAGGGCTGGTATATATTCCCGCACAAGATGTTCCTTTCCTCTATTCCGATCAGATCGAGGGCGAGATTGCCCGCTTTGACCGAGACGCAATCAATATCGGTGTCAGCCTGACAGACGCATTACCGGAAACAGAAGAAGCACGTCGCACACTTCTGCGCCAACTTGTCCAAGCACATCTTGCTGCCTGGGATCCGGTAGCTCAGAAAGAAGTCTGGCGTGTTCAGCATGAGCGAATGTGGAATGGAGGTACGCTGACAACGTCTGGAGATCTGGTATTCCAAGGCACGACGAGCGGCGTTTTCAATGCTTACAACGCCAAAACAGGCGAAGAACTGTGGTCGTATCCGGTTGGTGTCGCAATGGTCGGTGGACCTGTGGCGTATGAGGTCAATGGCGAGCAGTATGTTGCTGTATCAGCTGGTTGGGGCAGTGGTGCCAATTTGCTCGCCGGCTTCTATGTCGGGCAGACAGGAGGCCCGGTTGAAGGCCATGTACTTGCCTTCAAACTTGGCGGAGAGGGCGAGCTAAACGTCGCCGCGCTTCCGCAGAAGGCAACGCCTGAGCCAGCGCGACAGCCGCATTCGGCTGAAGCGGTTGTACGGGGCACAGACCTCTACGGTCGATTCTGCGGTGTCTGCCATGGCGGCGCGGCCATTTCGTCCGGAACGCTCCCCGATCTGAGGCAGTCAGCGACTCTCGGGATAGACACTTTTGATGCTTTCCTCCTTCAAGGGGCCGGCGAAGCGATTGGCATGCCCAACTTCGCCGGCCGCCTAAGCCAACAGGAAGTCGATGATATTGAGGATTTCATCCTCTCTCGAGCCTGGATGGCGTTTCAAGACGAGCAACAGTCGACGTCTCAAGCTGAATAGTATTCTGACAATTCGCTAAACCAGTACAAATCTGTCACTCTGGGAGACAACAAATGAAACCTCATATCGCTGCTGCTGCAGTCGCAATCGTAGCCGTGCTTGGTGCATGCTCCACTATCCCAGTCTTTGATGCGTCGGGTCCGGAGTTTCCTCCAATGAACCCAAATCTGGTGGACAGCGAGCTTGCCACCACGCATTTTAATCCGGCTCAACAGGATTCCCTTCCGTTTGCTGGGCCGGTCGGTATTCACGAGATTGATGATGAGGGTATTCAAAGGGTCCCGGCAGGGTTGGTGAACCTCACGCTTATGCAATTACCAACTTATCCTTCAGGTGAGCAGGTGGCCATCTCCGCCAACAATAATCGTATCTCCAAAATCCTGATTAGCGATGGCAAGTTTCAACTGATCAATGCTCTGCCTGTGGAAGGTCAACCCTTCATGTCTGTCGAGGATGCTGAACGTATCGCCGTCGAAATGGATAGTACGGCCTCAGAAGCTGAACTGCTTGGCTATCTCAATCGGAACTATCCACGTTATGTTGAGCGGGTCGTCGCCAGAGCAGCAATCTATAATGTCGTCGACCGCAATGGTGACTTCTACACTGTCGTCAACAACGATGTCGTCGTTTATGGTGATGCCGAACCCGGCAATCCGCTGTCACCACTGGTGGAAAAGCGCCGCTTTCAGCTGCCGCGCGAATATTTCAATCCAACACTGGAAGACCCTGATGCTGTGTTCGGATTGAATCTGACTTATGATGGCATGCTGGCGCTGGTGACGATGGGCGGCGTTGTCGTCATCGTAGACCGAAATTTTGAACAGGCACCGATCATTCATGAGTTGGCTGACGATGAGCAGGTTACGAACTCGATCGCCATTGATGAGGGTGGTGGCATTTATGTTCTCTCAAATAGGAGGCTCCATAAACTGGTTTGGGACGGGGAAACACTTCACTCTAGAGGGTATGGCGCGTGGTCATCAGAATACGATTCCTTCACCGGCAAACTTGGCGGCGTGAGTCTCGGCAACGGATCAGGCTCTACGCCCTCACTTATGGGCTTCGGAGACGAGGAAGACAAACTTGTTGTCATCACGGACGGAGAGTTGATTATGAATGTCGTCGCCTTCTGGCGCGACGATATTCCAGAGGATTTCGTCCAGAAGCCAGGGACCAAATCGCGTCGAATTGCCGACCAGATTCAGGTTAGTTTCGGAAAGTCTGACCTTGAGCGCGCCCAGTCTGAGCAATCCGTTGCGGTATATGGCTACGGTGCCTTGGTGGTAAACAACACATTGCCATCGCCATTGCCAACAATGCTGGAGAATGTTGTCATGTCTGGTAGACTACGCAAAGGACCGACGGGTGCTGAAAAGTTTGAATGGGACGTTGAAGCTGACCGCTGGGTGCGTGCCTGGGCAAATCCCACTGTATCGAGCCCATCAACCGTCCCCATGATTTCTGGCGGCGCCCAACAGGTCTATGTCAATGGTTTCGTAGACGGAAAATGGGAGGTCACAGGTCTTGATTGGGAGACGGGTGAAGCCGTTACACGGCTTCGCCTTGGTGATAGCCACATTTACAATGGCGCTTACTCTGTCATTCACCTCCTGCCGGGCGGCGATATCGTTCTTGGAGGATTGCTGGGCATGATGCGGATATCGGTCGAGCGCTAGGTGTTGACTTTAGTATGATGTGTTGAGTTTCGGCGCTCTGTGCATTGTAGTTAGCGGTGAAATCTAGTTCTATAGATCAAGCTTGATTTGGCAGGGAGTACAATCCGCGTTAACTATGGCTATCGGTGCCGGTGAGCGGCGTCGAACTCAAGCGGTCTACAAAACTGTGGACCAAAATCAGACCGAGCTGAGGACCAAGAATCGATTACACTTCCCGTAAGTGATTGAAAAATATGGATAAAAAATATGGAATGTGGCACGTTGGCGATGTCGGGCGGAACCTTGACGAACCCTTCAGACCCCAGCGTGTCCGGGATGCGCGCCCCGCCGGTCTCGCCGAAGTAGACACAGGGCGTGCCGTCGGCCCAGGCGGTCTCGAATATCCGGTGCAGCTTGCGGCTGCCGATGACGGAACTTGAGCCGCGCTTCACCGTGATGTCGTCCCCGGCCACGGCCATGGCACGCCCGGCAACCGTGCCGAAACCGCCGATCTTGCCGTCGCCCGGCGTGTTGCCCCGGTCCTCGACCCTGTCTGAGACGGCAAAGGTGCCGACCTCGTTGAAGCTGTTCGGATCCACCAGTTTCGCGATCCGCTCCCTGATCGTGTAGCGCCCCTTCTCGTGGATGCGGTCGATCTTGTCCTGTCCACCCATTTCCGTGTGGATGGTCTCGCGCCGCGCGTCGAGCGCGGCACCGAGTTCGTTCAGGGTCTCTGCTTGCTGTTCCATTGTCCCTCCCCGGACGCTGGTTGCGACATTTCCAATGGTGGTGACGGCCCGCCGGATCGGCAGGGCGACAGTGTTGTCAGAACCTTCTGCCCCGCCTGCACGAAACGGTGCGTCAGGTCAGATCATTGTTCAGGATCAGGCCTTGCGCAGGGTCAGGACCCAGCCTTCGACGCCCGTGCCCGGAATATGCTCCCCCTTCTCCCGGGACTCGATGGACAGGCGGCCCTCCGCCGCCAGTGCATCCAGCTTCCGCGTCAGGCTGCCTTCGTCATAGTATTTCTCGTTCAGGCCGATGATCAGCGGCGATCCGGGACGCAGCACGCGCAGGATATCGTCCATCGCATCGGCCTTCACGTGACCGAAGGAAAAGACACCGACCGCCGTTGCCGCACCGAAGCTCTCATCGGCGACGGGCATCGGCGGTGCATTCAGGTCGGTCTCGAACAGGCGTGAATAGACCCCTGTCGCCATCGCCCGCAGCATCATGCCCGGCGACAGGTCGCAGCCCGACAGTACACAGAACCCGGCCTTGCGCAGCGCCAGCCCGGACAGGCCGGTGCCACAGCCGATGTCCAGGATCGGCACGTCGCGATTGTCCTCGACCGCCGCCAGCGCCCCGGCGCAGCGACGGGGCTGGGCATAGGCGTTCTCCGCCAGCAGTTCGGTGTCATAGACTTCCGACCATGCGTCATAGAGCGCGCGGGTCTCGTCCGTGCTGGTTTCGGCATAGGCGTCGCCGAGAAAGCGCCTGTCACTCATGGGCAACCTCCTGCCCCTGCGGGCTTCGGTGCATGAACCTCAATAGGTGACGACGGTGCGGATCGATTCACCGGCATGCATCAGGTCGAAGCCCTTGTTGATATCCTCGAACGGCAGCACGTGGGTGATCAGATCGTCGATGTTGATCTTGCCGTCCATGTACCAGTCGACGATGCGCGGCACATCCGTGCGGCCCTTGGCGCCGCCGAAAGCCGTACCGCGCCAGACCCTGCCGGTGACAAGCTGGAACGGACGGGTGGCGATCTCCTGCCCCGCCCCCGCGACACCGATGATGATGCTCTCGCCCCAGCCCTTGTGGCAGCACTCCAGTGCCTGTCGCATGACATTGACGTTGCCGATGCATTCGAAGGAATAGTCGACGCCGCCATCGGTCAGATCGACGATGGCCTCCACCACCTTGTCGTTACCGACCTCGTTGGGGTTGATGAAGTCGGTCATGCCGAACTTCTTCGCCAGTTCGATTCGGTCATTGTTCAGGTCGACGCCGATAATCCGGTCACAGCCGACCATGCGCAGGCCCTGCAGCACGTTCAGCCCGATGCCACCGAGACCGAAGACGGCGGCGGTGGACCCGACCTCCACCTTGGCGGTGTTCATGACCGCACCCAGACCGGTGGTGACGCCACAGCCGATGTAGCAGACCTTCTCGAACGGTGCGTCCTGGCGGATCTTCGCCACCGCGATCTCCGGCAGCACCGTGTAGTTGGCGAAGGTGGATGTGCCCATGTAGTGGAACACCGGCGATCCGTTGCGGCTGAAGCGGCTGGTGCCATCGGGCATCAGTCCCTGGCCCTGTGTGGCGCGCACGGCCTGGCAGAGGTTGGTCTTGCCCGACAGGCAGAACTTGCACTGGCGGCATTCGGGTGTGTAGAGCGGGATCACGTGGTCGCCGGGCTTCACCGAGGTGACGCCGGGGCCGACCTCCACCACCACGCCCGCGCCCTCATGGCCCAGGATCGCAGGGAAGATGCCTTCCGGGTCAGCGCCAGACAGGGTGAACTCGTCGGTGTGGCAGATGCCGGTCGCCTTGACCTCCACCATCACCTCACCGGCCTTCGGTCCTTCAAGCTGAACCGTGGTGACTTCCAGCGGCTTGCCTGCTTCCACGGCCAGTGCTGCCCGTACATCCATCTCGTCTTCCCCCAGATCGCAAAGCGTCAGTTGTCATCTGGCGGGATGCTAGAACAGAAACGGCGGTGAAGGAAATGCCCGCGGACGCCACGGCTCAGTTCAGCAGGGGCGCGAAGCCCTGGCGCGGACTGCCCACCACGCGCAACCCGTTCCGCGCGACTTCCAGCACGGGCAGCAGACGTTCGCTCTGGCCATCGGGACGCAGGCGGAACGTGCCGTAATAGGCGGCGAAGCCCTGGTCATCCAGCAGGGCCGAATCGCTGAAGACCGGCTGACCCGCAGGCTGGTCCCGGATCAGAGTGGCGGCCAGGGCAATGGCGTCATAGCCCAGCATGGCAATCCGGTCGGGATCCTTGCCGAAAGTGGCGCTGAAGCGACTGGCAAAGCTGTCGTAGAAGGTCGGGTCGGGACCCGGGAACCAGCCGCCGATCAGGGTCGGTTCCGATTGCAGGTCACTGGCAAACCAGCCACCGAGGCCGAGGTATCTGACCACCACCGGGTCAACGTCATAGAAGGCCAGCAGGGGGGCGATCGTGGGCAGGCGGCTGGCAGGCTCGGCCAGCAGGACAGCGTCGAATGGCGGGTCGCCGAGCGTATCCAGCACCTCCAGCCGTTCCAGCGCCGATTTCGAGATGGCATCGCCGTTGCTCTCCAGCCGGGCGCGTTCCTCCTCCAGTGCCAGCTTGCGCAGATCGTAGTCGGCAAATTCCCGGGCGTACTGCAGCAGCAGTTCATCGTCGGCTTCCGCGCCGGCCGGGTAATAGGTCACCCGAACCAGCTCGCCAAGCGACTGCTCCATGGTCTCGACCAGGGCCTGATGCACCCGTCTGCCATAGACCGAGTCCGGCAGGAAGGCGGCGACCTTGCTGTGGCCACGGGCCAGTGCGAAACCGATGATGGAGCGGACTTCGTTCGTCGGCGTCACGCCAAGGATATGGGCACCTCGGCCCGCGACGGCGCTGTCGTTGGAGAAGGCGAGTACCGGCACACCCGCCGGTTCGGCCACTGCATTGACCACCTGCACGTGGTTGCCGAACAGCGGGCCGACAATGACCTCCGCACCTTCCGCCAGAGCCAGGCGGGCGGCCTGCTCTGCGCCTTCAGGGGTGCCCAGCGTATCCTTCGGAATCAGGTTCAGGCGCGGTTGCTGCTGGTCGAACATGGCCAGCATTGCCGCGTCGAGCAGTCGCTGCCCCACTCCGGCCGCGCGGCCTGTCAGCGGCACCAGGACGGCAACCCGGACAGGTCGCTGGCCATCCAGTTCGGGACGGTTGAGCAGGATCTGCTGCATCCTGAAACCATCGGCGGAACGGGTTTCGATGGCGCCGAAGGTTCCGGCCAGGCCACCGGGTATCACCGGCTCGACAGGCTTCGGGGGCGCGGCAGGTGCAGGTCTGGCCGGGGCAGCCTTCGCGACCGGCGCAGGTGCGGCGACCGGTTCTTCCGCCGCCGGGTTGCTGCAAGCTGCCAGCCCGATCAGCAGCAGCCCTGAAACACCAGCGAGGAATCGGTTTCTGCGGCGGTCGGACATATCTGCAATCCTTGCGGAATCGGCGTAACCTGCGGCCATGGTCAGATCCTCTTCACATGCCCGGCCGGGACCGCGCGCCCTGGCGCCGGGACTTTACGTCGTGGCCACCCCGATCGGCAATCTCGACGATCTGAGCCCGCGGGCACGTCACGTCCTGTCGTCTGCGGACCGGGTCCTGGCGGAGGACACGCGGGTCGCGCGTCGTCTGCTGCAGAGCTTCGGGGCCACTGCAGCACTGGATATCTACAACGATCACAATGGGGCGAAAGTGAGGCCCGCCCTGCTGGCGGCCCTGTCCGGCGGTGCCGCCATTGCCCTGACCAGCGACGCGGGTACGCCACTGATCTCCGACCCCGGCTACAAGCTGGTGGACGAGGCCCGTGCGGCGGGCATTGCGGTGCATGCCGTACCGGGACCCTCCGCGGTGATCACCGCCCTTTCAGTGGCGGGTCTGCCCAGCGACCGGTTCCTGTTCGGCGGATTCCTGCCGCCGAAATCGGCGGCGCGCCGGAAGGTGTTGCAGGAACTGGGTGCGGTGCAGGCGACGCTTGTCTTCTACGAGACAGCGAACCGGCTGCAGGCGGTGCTGGGGGACATGGCCGGGGTGCTGGGGGCCAGGCAGGTCGCCGTCGCCCGCGAACTGACGAAGATGTTCGAAGAGGTGCGGCGCGGCTCACTTCCGGAACTGATTACCCATTACGAGGGCGCGGGCCAGCCGAAGGGGGAGATTGTCCTGGTCGTCGGCCCGCCGGACGAGGCTGCGGATGTGGAGGCGGTGGATATCGATGCCTTGCTGCGTGACCACCTTTCCCGCCTGCGCACCCGCGATGCCGTCGACGCGGTCGTCGCCGAGACGGGTCTGCCGCGCCGGGATGTCTATCGTCGTGCTGTCGAACTGACCCCGAAGAAGGGCGGCTGAGGTGTCGCGGCAGGCAGGCAGTCGCCGGAAGCGACAGCGTGCCTTTCTGGCCGGGCGCGGGGCGGAGACACTGGCGGCCTGGATACTGCGGCTGAAGGGCTATCGCATTGTCGGGCGCAACCTGCGGACCCCTGTGGGAGAGGTCGACATCGTCGCCCGCCGTGGCAAGGTTGTGGCATTTGTCGAGGTGAAGCGCCGCCCGGACATGAATGCCGCGCGCCGTGCCGTCAGCCGCACCCAGCAGCAGAGAATCCTGCGCGCCGCAGAGTATCTGCGGGCTTCAGGACAGTTGGGCGCGGATGTGCAGGGGTATCGTTTCGACCTGATCGCGGTCCTGCCACGCCGGTTGCCGGTGCATCTGCCGGATATGTGGCGGCCTTGAAATCGCCCGCTTTCGCTACCCAGATGCCGTATCATCGGTTGCATGATTCGCTGATCGGGCCGTGACAGCCCGCTCGCATGGACAGGAGACGGCCCAATGTCAGTTCTTTCAACAGGGTTCCGGGGATCGCGGGTTCTCGCGGTGGTGGCGCTTTGCAGTGCCGCTGGCCTGCTCGGCGGCTGTGCCGGTGCGATCTTCGGCGCGGGCGCAACCGCTGGTGTCAGCCTGGCGCAGGAGCGTTCCATCGGAGACGCCATCGACGACGCCACGATTTCCACCGCCCTCAGCACCAGCCTGCTGGAGGACAGTTTCCAGCTTTTCCGCGATGTCGATCACGAGGTGGTGGAGGGCCGCGTGCTGCTGACCGGCAAGGTGGAGAAGAACGAGAGTCGCCTGCGGGCGGAGGAACTCGCCTGGAAGATCAAGGGCGTGAAGGAAGTCGCCAATGCCATCCAGGTGACGACGGAAGGTGGCTTCCAGAACTTTGCCCGTGACGTGCGGATCTCGACCGAATTGCGCGGCAAGATCATCGGCGACCCGGACGTCAACGGCATCAACTACTCGCTGGAGACCGTCAACGGCACGATCTACCTGATCGGCATCGCGCAGGATGAGGCCGAACTGAACCGCGTGATCCGGCATGCCCGCAATATCGAGGGGGTCCGGAAGGTGGAGAGCTATGTTCGCCTGAAGAACGATCCTTCACGCGGCAGCTGATCCGGCATGGCGGGGAGCGAATGGCAGTCAGTCCTGCGGCAGGCCGGTAGTCTGGCGGACAACGAAGTGGATGTGGCGGAGGTGGCCCTGGCCCTTTCCATGGCCGACCATCCGGAACGTGACCCCGCACCCTACCGCCGGCATCTGGCCGAACTGGCCGCCGCCCCGCCCGCGGCGGCACCTTCTGCGGCCTGGCTTGCCGAACGGCTGGCGGGCCAGTTCGACTATCGTGGCGACGGCCAGACCTACGATGACATGCGCAATGCCGACATGATGGCGGTGATCAACCGTCGTCGTGGGCTGCCCGTGGCGCTGGGAATCCTTTACATCCATGTCGCCCGTGCACAGGGCTGGTCACTGACAGGGCTCAATTTCCCCGGTCATTTCCTCCTGCGCCTGGCATTGCCGGAGGGGCTGGCGATCATCGACCCCTTCAACGGCGGACGTACCCGCAACATGGAAGAACTGCAGGCCCTGCTGAACCGGATTGCGGGGCGGGAGGTGGCGCTGCAGCCGGAGCACATGGCACCGGTCCCGCTACGCCATGTCCTGATGCGACTGCAGAACAACATCCGCATCCGGGCGGAGCAGGCCGGTGACCTGAACCGCGCGGCCGAGGTCCTGCATCGTGTTTCGCTGTTCGCGCCGCGGGAGCCGGGTGTCTGGCTTGACCGGGCCGATCTGGCGGCGAAATCGGGGAACCTGATGGCGGCGCAGGAAATTCTGGACGACGGCCTCGGTCATCTTGGCGGCGTGGGTGCCGCGCAATTGCTGGAGCAGGCACGGGAAAAGCTGACACGGCGGCTGAACTGACCCAGAATGGGGTCTTTCCTGGGGAGGAACCAATCATGAGCTGGAAGAACGTCGAGATAGAGCGTCGCGGGACCGTGGCCATCGTCACCATGGATCGCCACGAAAAGCTGAATGCCTTCAACCCGACCCTGATGCGGGAAATGACCGAAGTGGGGCTGTCGTTTCACGACGACCGCGAGATTCACGCCGTGGTGCTGCGGGGCAATGACAACTACTTCTCGTCCGGCGCGGATCTGACCGATGCCGACATGTGGCGCACCGAGGGCCTGAGCGAACTGGACATCCGCGACCGTTTCCGCATGGGCGGGCGCCTGTGCGATGCCTGGGAGAAGATGCCCCAGATCACCGTCGCGGCGATGGAGAAGATGGCGGTGGGTGCGGGTTTCGCGCTGCCTCTGGCGCTGGACTGGCGGGTGCTGGGCCGCTCCGCCTTCCTTTACGTGCCGGAGATCAAGATCGGCCTGAACCTGCAGTGGGGCGCGCAACCGCGCCTGACCCGGCTTGTCGGCCCGGCTCGGGCCAAGCGCATCATCATCCTCTGCGAGAAGATGGGGGCAGCGCAGGCACTGGACTGGGGCCTGGTCGATGAAGTCGCCGACGATGGCAAGACCGCGGAACGGGCGCTGGAACTGGCCGAGACCGCAGCCTCCATGCCACCGACCGCCGTCAGGATGGTGAAGGAGGCGGTGAACGCCACCGCCAACGCCCTGAACCAGGTCTCGAGCTACGCCGACTTCGACCAGAGCTGGCTCGGCGCGAACCTGTCGGCAGCGCAGCAGGCGCGGGAGACATTCAGCAAGAAATAGCTGCTGCCGGCGCGACCGAGCACCGGAGGTAAGCTGGGCTCGCGGATCAAGTCCGCGAGCGTCGTGGAGGGGATGGGCGGATCGATTGAACCGGTCGCCTCCTCTCGCACATACGCCGTGCCTGGACTTGATCCGGGCACCCACGGTGCCGCACCGGTCCTGGCCCTCAGTTGTGGCGGTTCAACGATGCGATCTGGTCCGGATCAGGTCCGCGAGCGACGTTGGGGGTGTTCAGTGAACGGTTTCGGCCGCACCGGAGGCCTTGCCGATCCAGCGCTGGATGACCTGTTCCAGCCAGTCCCATTCCTGATAGCCCATGGCGAGCAGGCGGTAACGTTCCTCGTCATAGCCGAGCAGGGACGGGAAGCCGTGGATACCGAGCTGACGGCTGAAGGCGAAGTCGCGCTGGGTCATCTCGCGGGTGTTCTCACTGGCGAAGGTTTCCAGGAAGGCTTCGCGGTCCAGCCCGAACTCGGCGGCAATGTCGGCCAGGGTGCCGGTGTCGGTGACGTCGCGGTTGTCACGGTAGAATGCACCTTGCAGTGTCTCGAGGAATTCCAGGGGCCTGTCCGTGCCCATCTTCTTCGCCGCAACCAGCGCCCGGCTGGCGGGTTCGGTGTCGTAGACGAAGGAGTCGCGATCGAAGAAGCCATAGTCGAACGGTTGGCCGGAAGCCTCGTTCACGTGCTCCCAGTGCTTGCGCACTTCCTCCTTCGCGTGGGGCTTCATCGGCTTGGTGACGCCCGGATAGAGTCCCCCCATCACCAGCCGCACCGGAATTTCGGGGAAGCGTTCACGGATGCGGTCCACCGTCGGCGCAAAGCCCCAGCACCAGGAACACATCGGATCCGCCAGAAAGATGAAGCGCAGGGTCATGTTCGGGGCCTCCCGGGGTTGGTTACGGGTCTCCGGATCAGCTTGCCTCGCTGAAATTCGGGGCACGTTTCTCCATGCCGGCGCGGACGGCCTCGAGCTGGTTGGGGCTGCCGATCAGCCGTTCCTGCTCCAGGCTTTCGGCCATCAGCAGGTCAGCCTCGTTGCTGTCTCCACGCTTGTTCAGCAGGCGCTTTGCGGCGCGGATGGCATCGGGGCTCTTGCCCGCGATCTCCCGCGCCAGCGCCATCGCATCGGCATGCGGATTGGCGGATACGCGGGTGGCGAAGCCCAGTGCCACGGCCTCCTCACCGGAGAACTGGCGGCCGGTGAAGGTCAGTTCCCGCACTACGTCATCCCGTGCCAGTTCCCGCATCAGCGGCAGTCCGGCAAGGTCGGGAACCAGTCCCCACTTGATCTCCAGCACGGACAGGCGGGCATCCGGGGTGACAATGCGGATATCGGCGCCGAGACAGATCTGAAGGCCGCCACCCAGAGCCACGCCATGCACGGCGGCGATGACGGGGACGGGCAGGTTGCGCCAGCCCCATGCGGTCTGTTGCGCCCGGTTCGCGACCCCGTGGGTACGGGTGGTCAGGCGACCGGGTTCGCGCGCATTGCCGCCGCCCATCTTGCGGAAGCTTTCGAAATCCAGCCCGGCGCAGAACGCGCGGCCTTCGCCCGACAGCACGACCACCCGGACCTGACTGTTGGACGACAGGGTAGCAATCGCATCGATGATGCCTTCGAACATGTCGGGATCGAGGGCGTTCATCTTGTCGGCGCGGTTCAGCCGGACATCGGCAATGCCGTCTTCGATGGAGATGCTGACGCGATCATTCATGGCGCGTTCCCTTCAGTGCAGTGCAGGGCAGGTCTGGAGGCGAGACCAAGACCGGGACACTGCATTGCGCGGTGCAGCAGTGTCCCGGCTCGGCGAAGGCTCAGAGAGCCTCGACAATCGTGACGTTGGCGATGCCACCGCCCTCGCACATGGTCTGCAGGCCATAGCGCTTGCCACGGGCATGCAGGGCATTGATCAGCGTCGTCATCAGCTTGGCACCGGAGGCCCCCAGCGGATGGCCGAGCGAGATCGCGCCGCCATTGACGTTCAGCCGCGCATGATCCGCGCCAATTTCCTTCAGCCAGGCCAGCGGCACCGGGGCGAAGGCTTCGTTGACTTCGTAGAGGTCGATGTCATCGATCTTCATGCCCGCGCGCTGCAGCGCCTTGCGGGTGGCGCCGATCGGCTCCTCCAGCATGATCACCGGGTCGCCGCCGGTCACGGTCAGATTGTGGATGCGGGCCAGCGGCTTCAGGTTGTGCTCCTTCAGCGCGCGTTCGTTGACCACCAGGACACCGGCGGCACCGTCGCAGATCTGGCTGGCGTTGGCAGCGGTGATCGCACCGCCTTCCATCAGCAGCTTCACGGAGCCGATGGATTCCGGTGAGGCATCGAAACGGATGCCTTCATCCACAGTATGCATCTCGCGGCCTTCGTCGCCCTCGACCTCGAGTGCCAGGATCTCGTTCCTGAAGGCGCCTTCTTCGGTGGCGCGGATGGCGCGCTTGTGGCTCTCCAGCGCGAAGGCATCGAGTTGGTCGCGGTTGAAGCCATGCTTCTTGACGATCATCTCGGCGCCGGTGAACTGGCTGAACTGGACGCCCGGATAACGCTCTTCCATCTTCGGGCTCATCGGAATGCCGAGACCTGCCTCCGCGGCGAGACGGGTCGGGCTGCCCATGGGCACGCGGGTCATGCTCTCGACACCGGCGGCGATGACAATGTCCATGGTGCCGGACATGACGGCCTGCGCCGCGAACTGGATCGACTGCTGGGAGGAGCCACACTGGCGGTCGATGGAAACGGCTGGCACGCTCTCCGGCAGCTTCGATGCCAGCACGCAGTTACGACCGATGTGGAACGACTGCTCGCCCGCCTGACCGACGCAGCCCATCACAACGTCCTCGATGGCTGCGGGGTCAATGCCGCTGCGGTCCACCAGCGCGTCCAGCACGGCACCGCCCAGATCCGCCGGATGCCATTCCTTCAGACGGCCATTGCGGCGACCACCGGCGGTGCGCACCGCCTCCACGATATATGCTTCAGCCATCGAACTCTTCTCCCGATCTTCATGATTGTGCTGTCCCAGATATGCCTTGACGTCCGGGTAAGGGCAAGCCCGCCGAGCCGCATGCCTCCGCAGCCGTGGGCGCAATGTGTCGATATGTAATTGACAATCATTCGCACTCTCATCATTCTTTATCTCAGGCGAGGAAACCTGAGCACGGAAAACAGTCATGTATGTCTGTATCTGCAATGCCCTGACAGACAGCCAGATCAATGATGTCATTGATGGTGGCGAACGTGACGCCATGGCCGTGCATCCCTGCCTTGGCTGCACCACGCGCTGCGGCAAGTGCCTCTCCACCATCGCCGACATGATGGAGGCCAGGCAGCAGACGGCCGGTGCCGACATGGCCATGGCAGCGGAATAGCCCGGAATGTTTGCCACGAACGCACTGAGACACTGGCTCAGTCATTCGCGTCCGGCGCAGGGTGCGGCTCCATTGCCGACGACAACGACCCCTGAGCGTGATAGCGTCAAGGTTGCGGTCGGTCCCGACTGGACCGTTCGCAATGATGGTTTCACTGCCGCAAGGAAGGTCGCGCCGCATGAAGGGAAATCCGGACGTCATCGCCTGTCTTAACAGGGTTCTCTACAACGAACTGGTCGCGATCAATCAGTACTTCCTGCATGCGCGAATGCTGAAGGACTGGGGCCTGACACGGCTCGGCAAGCACGAGTACGACGAGTCGATCGACGAGATGAAGCACGCCGACGAACTGGTCGAGCGTATCCTCTTCCTCGAAGGCCTGCCGAACCTCCAGGACCTCGGCAAGCTGCGCATCGGCACCGACACGAAAGAGATCCTGGAATGCGATCTGGCGCTGGAGCTGGATGCGATTCCCGACCTGCGTGCAGGTATCAAGGCTGCCGAGGCTGCGGAAGATTTCGTCAGCCGGGAGCTGATGGAGAGCATCCTGGAATCGGAAGAGGAACACGTGGACTGGCTGGAGACCCAGCTTGGCCTGATCGAACGTGTCGGTCTGCAGAACTACAACCAGTCGCAGATGGGTGACAGCGGCTCGTGACCTCTGCCCCGCCGCTCGTCAGCGACATTGACCACGTGATGGTGCATGTCCACGACGCAGACAGGGCGGGGCGGTGTTTCGAGGATCTCGGCTTCACGGTCACCCCGAAGAGCACGATGGCGGCACTGGGGCTCAGCAACCGCTGCGTCCTGTTTCAGCCCGCCAGTGACCATTGCTGCAATTACATCGAACTGATGGCGAAGGAAGACCCGGACAGGGTTCCGGCCTTCATGCAGGATGTGCTGGGTGCGGACGAAGGGCCGGTGTCGCTGGTCATGGCCACGTCCGACGCGCGGGCGGCCGCCGCGCGCTTGGACAGTCTGGGCGTACCCTGCCATCCGCCGTTCGATGTCGAACGCGACTGGCATCTGGCCGATGGCGTCGATGTGCGTGTCGCCTTCGGTGTCTGCGTGCCTGAAACCGGCCATTCACCGCTCTACTGGAACCTGTGCGAGCACCGGACACGGGAACACTATGTCCGCCCCGATATCACCCGTCACGCAAATGGCGCGCAGCGTATCGCGGTGGTCGGAGCCGTCGCCGCAGACCCGCACCGCACCGCGATCCGTCTCGGAGAGCAGTGGGCGGCAAGAGCCATGCAGGGCGACAGTGATCACAGCCATGTTGCGCCAGGCGAGGTCACCCTGTCGGTCGGTCCGGACCCGGCAGCCGACGTGCCCCGCATCGTTTCGCTGCATCTGGAAGGACTGGCGCGGAACGCGGAGGCAAACCTGTTCGGATTGAAGCTGAAAGCCGTCTGACCAGCCTGTTTCAGCGACCTGTCTTCAGGCAGATGGCGGCAGGTACCTGCCCGCCCCGTGATCCATGTCCCTGAGTGCGCTCAGGATGGCGACGAGGCCGTCGTCGCGCAATTGCTCCAGTTCGCGGATCGATGCTTCACCGGCCTGGGCGTCGGACTGGTCGACGATGCGGTTCAGCAGCTCGTCGGTCAGTTCCGGGGCTTCCAGCTTCGTCCATGGCAGCTTCAGCGCCGGGCCGAACTGGCTCATGAAGTGCCGCATTCCGGCCTCGCCTCCCGCGACGCGGTAGATCAGGAACGTGCCCATCAGGGACCAGCGCAGACCGGGGCCCATATGGATGGCACGGTCGATCTCCTCCACCGTTGCCACACCGTCGTTGATCATGTGCAGCGCCTCCCGCCAGACCGCTTCCAGCAGCCGGTCGGCGATGAAGCCGTCGATCTCATGGCGCACGTGCAGCGGATGCATCCCGACGGATTCATAGATCGTGCTTGCCAGTCCGATGGTTTCAGCCGCTGTCTTCTCGCCGCCGCAAAGCTCCACCAGCGGCAGCAGGTAGACCGGGTTGAACGGATGCCCGACTGTCAGCCTTTCGGGATGTTTCATCGCTGACTGCAGACGTGTCGGCAGCAGGCCGGAGGTGGAGGAGCCGATGACGACCTCCGGGGGCAGCAGGGCGTCAGCCGCAGCCAGAACCCGGATCTTGAGGTCCTCCTGTTCCGGCAGGCTCTCCTGCACGAAACCGGCACCGTCCAGGGCGTCTTCCAGCCGTGTCACGACGCGCAACTGCCCCTCCGCCGGGCGGCTGTCGGGGTGCAGTCCGGCCAGCGCACGCCGCGCGTTGGCAAAGACTTCCGCCAGCTTGCGTTCTGCCTCCGGGTCTGGATCGAAGACGGTTACATCGGATCCGGCGAGGCAGAAGCGCGCGGCCCAGCCACCACCGATGACGCCGCCGCCGATCAGGCCGACGCGTGCGGGACGTTCGCCGCTCATCGTTTCACCAGCTTCAGCCGCTCACGGACCTCTGCCGGGCCGAGCACCCGGACATTCATCGATTGCAGGATCGTCACCGCCCGTTCGACCAGAGTGCCGTTGGTGGCCTGCACGCCCTTCTCCAGCCAGAGATTGTCTTCCAGCCCGACGCGGACATTGCCGCCTGCCAGAACAGCCATCGCCACGAACGGGATCTGCATCCTGCCGATGGAGAAGGCCGACCAGGTCGCTCCTGCGGGCAGGCGGTTGACCATCGCCATCAGGGTCTGCGGATCGTCCGGCGCGCCGTAGGGGATGCCCATGCAGAGCTGGATCATCATCGGATCATCCAGATAGCCGTCGCGGGCCAGTTCGTTGACGAAGACCAGGTGGCCGGTGTCGAAGACTTCCAGTTCCGGCCGGACGCCCAGTTCCTTCACCCGCATGGCCATGGTGCGCAGCGCGCCCGGCGTGTTGGTCATGACGTAGTCGGATTCGGCAAAATTCATCGTGCCGCAATCCAGGGTGCAGATTTCCGGCAGCAGCTCCTCGACATGTTTCAGCCGCTCCAGCGGTCCGACCATGTCGGTGCCTGCCGGGTCCAGCGGCAGGGGCCGCTCCCCGGGACCGAAGACCATGTCGCCGCCCATGCCCGCCGTCAGATTGATGACCACGTCGACATCGGATGCACGTACCCGGTCCACGACTTCCCGGTACAGTGCGGTGTCCCGGCTGCCCTTGCCGGTTTCCGGATCGCGGACATGGATATGTGCGATCGCTGCACCGGCCCGTGCCGCCTCGATGGCGCTGTCGGCGATCTGTTCAGGCGTCACGGGCACGTGCGGTGACTTGTCGGTTGTGGCACCGGAACCGGTCACGGCACAGGTGACGAAAGCCTCGAAATTCATGACCGATCTCCCCATCCATGCAGGCCGGGTCCAGCTTTATGCGCCCGGAGAGCGTCTGGAAAGTCCGTTCCCGACAGGAACTGCCGCAAGCGGGATACCCGGTTCCTTCGATACGGCGGTATGCAGGCAAAAAAACGGTGGGGAGGTGCCATCATGACATTCCGTATCACGATCGGGCCACGCATCCGCAAGTCCCCGTATTTCGATGCCACGGTTGCTGCCGGTGTCAGCGACATGACGGTCTACAATCACATGTACATGCCGACAGGCTTCGGTGATTTCGAGGCCGAGTACCGGCGACTGGTCGAAACGGTGGCCCTGTGGGACGTGGCGGCGGAACGTCAGGTCCAGATCGCGGGACCGGACGCGGCCCGGCTGGTGCAGATGCTGGCACCGCGCGACATCTCGAAGATGAAAGTCGGTCAGGGCCGGTACGCGCTGCTGAGCGATGTGACAGGCAAGCTGATCAACGATCCCGTGCTGCTGAAACTGGCTGATGACCGCTTCTGGTTCTCCATCGCCGATTCCGACATGGAGTACTGGGTTGGCGGGATAGCCGCTGCGCTGGGCCTGGATGTGGAGGTGTCGGAGCCGGATGTTTCACCGCTCGCGATCCAGGGGCCGAACGCACCGCTGGTCATGGCCGACCTGTTCGGGGATTGGGTCCGGGAACTGAAGTACTTCGCTTTCCGTGAAACCGAACTCGATGGCATTCCCCTGATCCTTGCCCGCTCCGGCTGGAGCAAGCAGGCGGGGTTCGAGATCTATCTGATGGACGGGACGCGCGGCACTGACCTCTGGGATCGGGTGATGTCTGCCGGATTGCCCCATGGCATCGGTCCCGGATCCCCGAACGTCGTGGAGCGGACGGAGGGGGACCTGCTGTCCTGGGGGGCGGACACCCGCCCCGATGCCAACGCGCTGGAGCTGGGTCTCGGGGCTTTCATCAATCTGGACATGGCGCCGGACTTCATCGGCAAGGAAGCGCTGACGAAGATCCGGGCGGAGGGACCGAAGCGCCGCCGGGTGGGCCTGTTCATCGAACCGCCGACCCTGGAACCCAGTGACCACAACTGGCCGATGCAAGACCTGGATGGAAATGCGGCTGGCCTGATCTCGGTTGCCGTGCCGTCCATCCGGCTGCAGCGCAATATCGCCATTGCGCTGGTGAACACACCCCTGGCTGATGCCGGAACCCGGCTGGTCGTCGAGACCCCGAGCGGTCCACGGCAGGCCGAAGTCACCGCGCTGCCGTTCATCCAGCCGGGCTGAGTCGGATCTTCTGCGGTCTCAGTCCGACAGACAGGCAGCGATCAACTGACGGAAGGCGTCGGCACGGTGGCTCATGCCATGCTTCTTCGCCGGGTCCATCTCGCCGAAGCTGATGCTGTGGCCAAGCGGCTGAAACACCGGATCGTAACCAAAGCCATGGCCCCCGCGCGGCGGAAAGGTGATCTCTCCCTCCACCTTGCCCTCGAACGCCACTTCCTCGTCATCGGGCCAGACCAGCGCCAGCGCGCAGATGAAACGCGCCGTCCGCTCCGGCCTGCCGCTGGCGGTCATGTCGCGGTTCAGGCGCGCCATCGCGTAGTCGAAATCCCGGTCGGGACCGGCATAACGGGCCGAATGGATGCCCGGCGCGCCGTCCAGCGCATCGACCGCCAGACCGGAATCATCTGAGAGCGCGGGCAGGCCGGACGCGCGCGCGGCGGCACGGGCCTTCAGCAGTGCATTGCCGATGAAGCTGTCCTCTGTCTCCTCCGGTTCCGGAAGGTTCAGGTCCGCGGCTGAAACCGCCTCCAGGCCGAAGGGGTGCAGCAGTTCATTGATCTCCCGCACCTTGCCGGCATTGTGGCTGGCGACGACGATCCGCTTCTCTGTCAGGCGTCTTGCCATCGGCTCAGACGCTGACCGCCGCGCGCTGCAGCTCGGCCAGTTCCCCGGCGCCCTTCCGCGCCAGCCGCAGCAGTTCCATGAACTCGGCGTCGGTGAAGGGCGTACCCTCCGCCGTGGCCTGGATCTCGACCAGCGTGCCGCCATCGGTGATGACGAAGTTGCTGTCGGTCTCGGCCTTCGAGTCCTCGTCATAGTCCAGGTCCAGCACCGGCTGGCCCTGATAGATGCCGCAGGAAATGGCGGCGACCTGCCCGATCAGCGGGATCGACTTGATGGCACCCTTGTCCACCAGCCCCTTCAGCGCGATGTGCAGCGCGACCCAACTGCCGGTGATCGCGGCGGTGCGGGTGCCACCATCGGCCTGCAGCACGTCGCAGTCGACCCGGATCTGGCGTTCGCCGAAGCCTTCCATGTTGGTCACCGCGCGCAGCGAGCGCCCGATGAGACGCTGGATCTCCTGCGTGCGACCGGACTGCTTGCCGCGGGCGGCTTCACGGTCGGTGCGGGTATGGGTGGAACGCGGCAGCATCCCGTACTCAGCCGTGACCCAGCCGCGACCGGAATTGCGCAGCCAGCCGGGCACGCGCTCCTCGACCGTTGCGGCACAGAGCACATGGGTATCGCCAAAACGGACCAGGCAGGAGCCCTCGGCATGGCGGGAGAAGCCGGGTTCCAGGCTGACGGCACGCATTTGGTCGGCGGCGCGACCGGAAGGACGGGACATGAAGGCTCCTGCTGCTGTTCGTACATGGGAAAGCCTTCCGTGCGGGTCGGCATTCCGGGGCGTTTCCGTTTGGAAGTGGTGGCGCGTTCTATCCCCCGCACCGAATATCTTCAACCCGCGCGCCACGGCATCTTCCCTGCGGGCGCCGGACTCCCTAGATTTGCAGCATGAGCGAGAACAACACGATCCAGTCCCTGAACCAGCGCAGTCGTGAGATCTTTCGCCATATCGTGGAGGATTTCCTGCAGACCGGCGCGCCTGTCGGCTCGCGCACCATCTCGCGCAAGCTGATTTCCCCCCTGTCGCCGGCGTCGATCCGCAACGTCATGTCGGATCTGGAGGAAGCCGGGCTGCTCTATGCGCCGCATACCTCCGCCGGACGCCTGCCGACGGACCTTGGTCTCAGGCTGTTCATCGACGGGCTGCTGGAAATCGGGGACCTGACGGATGACGAACGCGCGTCGATCGAAGGGCGCTGTGTCACGCAGGGCCGCAACTATACGGATGTGCTGACGGAAGCCTCCGAGCTGCTTTCCAGCCTGTCCGGCTATGCCGGGCTGGTGACGGTGCCGAAGAACGATCAGCCGCTGAAGCATCTGGAGATTGTCAGCCTGTCGCCGGATCAGGCCCTGGTGGTCATGGTCACGGTGGGTGGCGTGGTGGAGAACCGGTTGATCAGCGTGACACCGGGCCTGACCCCATCGGCGCTGGTGGAGGCCGGGAACTATCTGAATGACCGTCTGCGGGGCCGCACGATCCGCGAAGCACGCGACGAGATCCTGAAGGAGGTCGAGCAGCAGCAGGCCAAGCTGGACCGTCTGGCGGCGAATGTCGTCGAGGCGGGACTGGCCGACTGGGCCGGCAGCGACAATACGCCAAGCCGCCTGATCATCCGGGGGCGATCACGCCTGCTGGACGACATCACGGCCATCGAGGATCTGGAACGGCTGCGCCTGCTGTTCAATGATCTGGAGGCAAAGGGCGACCTGCTGAACATTCTCGACCTGGCGCAGGATGGCGAAGGGGTGCGGATTTTCGTGGGTTCGGAGAGCAATCTGTTCAGTCTCACGGGGTCGTCGGTGATCGTCGCGCCCTTTACGGACAGCAAGCAGCAGATCATCGGATCCATCGGCGTGATCGGTCCGACGCGCTTGAATTACGCCCGGATCATTCCCATGGTTGACTACACGGCAAAGGTGGTCGGTCGCCTGATGGGTTGACGTGGGCCGCCGAAACCGCCACCTGCCAGCAACAGCACACATCGATGCAGATGAATTCCTTGCGATCAGGGCGAACTGATGACTGACGAGACCAAGAAAGAAGCGGCTGCGGAAGCGGCCAATGACGATGCCAATCCCGATCAGGCCAATACTGCGGAAACTCCGGTCGAGGGAGTGGAACCAGAACAGGCCGAAGAAGGCGATGCCGATATCGGTATCGAGGTCGGATTGCCGGAGGATGACCAGATCGCCGAACTGACCGCCGAGGTCGCGGCACTGAAGGACCGGCTGGTCCGCACCTACGCCGATCTGGAGAACACCCGCAAGCGTGCCGAACGGGACCGGCAGGATGCGCTGAAGTTCGGGGCGACGAAGTTCGCCCGCGACATGTGCGAGGTCGCCGACAATCTGCGCCGCGCCCTGTCATCAGTGCCGGAGGACGCGGGTGATGCCAACCTGATGGCCCTGACCGAAGGCGTGAAGGTGACCCAGGCGGCGCTGTCACAGATCTTCGAACGCCATGGCGTGAAGCAGATCGAAGCGCGCGAGCAGAAGTTCGATCCGAACCTGCACGAAGCAATGACCGAGATCGAGATTCCGGGTGCCCCGCCGGGCACATGTGTCGATGTGATAGAGGAAGGTTACACCCTGAATGGTCGCCTGCTGCGCCCGGCGCGCGTTGTCGTGGCCAAGGGGACACCGGCTACCGGGCCGACCGTCGATACATCGGCATGATTCTTCCCTTCGCGTCCGGATCCGCTCTTTGATGCGGCGCGAATCCGCGCAGGTGCACTTTTTTTGCCGGGAATCGCGGTTGAGACGCGAAAGCGACTGGCCATGTTGACGACACTTTTGCTACAGGCAGGAAACTCAGCGGTGCATGGTGCCCGCGTCATGCCGCGAAGGGCATTTCTCAGGCTTTGAAGTAAGACTAGGCACGGCAGCGCTTCACGTGCCTGTGGGGAGAGAGCATCTTGGACAACCTCGGACCGACGATCAGCAGCCACGGGCTGGAGAAACAGGGCTTTGGTGGCGTCAGCACGGCGCACTGGAACTACGGCACTGCGGCGCTCTACACCGCGGCACTTGGTCGGCACGAGGCGCGGATCGGTCGCGGTGGTGCGCTGGTTGTCGAGACCGGCGTGCACACAGGTCGCTCGGCACAGGACAAGTTCATCACGCGGGAAAGCAGCTCCGCCGACAACATCTGGTGGGGTGCGGTCAACAAGGACATCACCGAGGATACCTTCGACGCGCTGCTGGGCCGGATGCAGGGGTACATGACCGGTCGCGAGGCCTTCGTGCAGGATTGCTGGGCCGGTGCGGCGCATGACCACCGCCTGGGCGTCCGGGTCATCACGGAGCGTGCCTGGCACAATCTGTTCGCCCGCAACATGTTCATCCAGCCGACGGCGGACGAACTGTCGGACTTCGCACCGCAGTTCACCATCGTGCAGGCCCCGAACTTCCGCGCGGACCCGGAGCGTGACGGTACCCGCTCCGACTGTTTCATCGTCGTCAACTTTGCCCGTCGCATGGTGCTTATCGGTGGCACCCACTATGCGGGCGAGATCAAGAAGTCCGTCTTCTCGATCCTCAACTACCTGCTGCCGGAGCGGTCGATCATGCCGATGCATTGCTCGATCAATGTCGGCGAGAAAGGTGACTCGGCGATCTTCTTCGGCCTGTCCGGCACTGGCAAGACCACCCTGTCCGCAGATCCGAAGCGCATGCTGATCGGCGACGACGAACATGGCTGGGCCGATGACGGCGTCTTCAACTTCGAAGGCGGCTGCTACGCCAAGGTGATCAACCTGTCGGCGGAGGCGGAGCCCGAAATCTACAAGACCACCGGCATGTACGGCACGGTGCTGGAGAACGTGGTGATGGACCCGATGACCGGGGCTCTGGACCTGTTCGACAACAGCCTGACCGAGAACACGCGCGCGTCCTATCCCATCGACTTCATCCCGAACGCCAGCCCGACCGGTGTCGCCGGGCATCCGGACAATGTCGTGATGCTGACGGCGGATGCCTTCGGTGTGCTGCCTCCGATTGCCCGGCTGACGCCGGAACAGGCGATGTATCACTTCCTGTCCGGTTACACCGCCAAGGTTGCAGGCACCGAGAAGGGGCTGGGCAAGGAACCGCAGGCGACCTTCTCCACCTGCTTCGGCGCACCGTTCATGCCGCGTCACCCCTCCGTCTATGCCAACCTGCTGGGCGCGAAGATCGCGAAGCACGGGGCCGACTGCTGGCTGGTCAACACCGGCTGGACCGGCGGCGTCTATGGCGTCGGACAGCGCATGCCGATCCATCACACGCGCGCCCTGCTGAACGCCGCGCTCGACGGCTCGCTCGCCGGTGTGCCGACCCGGACCGACCCGAACTTCGGTTTCCAGGTGCCGACATCCTGCCCGGGTGTGCCCGACGAGGTGCTGAACCCGCGCATGACCTGGAGCGACGGCGGCGCCTATGACACCAAGGCGCATGAACTGGTCGGTCGTTTCAACGACAACTTCACCCAGTTCGAAGCCTACGTCGAAGCAGAGATCCGCGGTGCGGCCCCGGCTGTCGCTGCCTGACGAACCTGACTTCGGTCGAGAGACTGCGGCGCTGACGGGTTGATCCCGTCAGCGCCGTTTTCGTTCTGGCCGGGTGGGGCGTGGGCTGGCGCAGCTCCTCCGGCAATGCATCAACCTACAGCAGCAACCAGGCACCAAGCCCGAGGAAGGCGAAGAAGCCGACAATGTCGGTGATGGTGGTCAGGAACACGGCGCTGGAGATTGCAGGATCGACCCCGGCGCGGTCGAGGCCAAGCGGGATCAGGATTCCGGCCAGTCCGGCGACGATCATGTTGATGACCATGGCCGCCGCGATGACGCCGCCCAGCACCGGGTCCTGGAACCAGAGCAGGGTAGCAAGCCCGATCAGCACCGCGAAGGCGATGCCGTTGATACCGCCCACTACCAGTTCCTTGGAGACCTGGCGCAGCGCATTTGATGTTGTCAGATCCTTCGTCGCCAGGGCGCGCACGGCAATGGCCAGGGTCTGCGTTCCGGCGTTGCCGCCCATGGAGGCGACGATGGGCATCAGTACCGCCAGGGCTACCACGGCCTCGATCGTGGCATCGAACTGGCCGATGACGGCAGAGGCCAGCAGGGCCGTGCCGAGATTGATCAGCAGCCAGGCAAAGCGGCTCTTCGTCGTGCGCAGGATGGAGATGTTCAGGTCGTCCTGGCGCACACCGGCGATCTGGAACAGGTCTTCCTCCGCCTCTTCCTCGACGATCTCGACCACGTCATCGACCATGACCACGCCGAGCATCCGGCCGCTGTCATCGACGACGGGGGCGGAGGCGAGGCCGTACTGGCGGAACTGGTAGGCGATATCGCCTTCGTCCATGTCCACCGGCAGGCTGATCGGATCGGCATCCATGATGTCGCCGATCCGCACCGGACGCTTGGTGCGCATGGCACGGTCCAGCGGCACCCAGCCGATGGGCTTGAAGGCCGCGTCGATGACATAGAGGCCATAGAACTCGTCGGGCAGGTCTTCCGTGCGGCGCAGATGGTCGATGACCTGCCCCATGGACCAGAACGCGGGGACCGCCACGAAGTCGCGCTGCATCAGGCGACCGGCCGAATCCTCCTCGAACGACAGGCCTTCTTCCAGTGGCCGGCGCACATCTTCCGCCACCGCGTTCAGCACCGCCCGCTGCTGTTCCTCGCTCAGGGCGTCCAGAACGTAGACGGCATCATCCTCGTCCAGTTCGGAGATCGCCTCCGCCACCCGACGGGGACCAAGCATTTCCACCAGCGCATCTCGCACCGGCTCGTCCATCTCCGCCAGTGCCTCGGGTTCCAGGCCATCGCCAACCATGCGGAACAGGGTTTCGCGACGGTCACGGTCGAACAGCTCGAACAGGTCAGCCTGGTCAGCGGCATGCAGCTCGGCGAGCGCTTCGCGGACCGTCTCCGCATCGCCGGCGTCCAGGGCCAGCCGGATCTCGCGCACCAGCTCCGGGGTCAGACCGCGGTCGTCCTGGGCTTCCTCACCGTCATGGATCTCGTCGTTACGCATACGGGGACGCTCCAGTCGATGTCGGGAAAGGGTATTCTGGCCGGATAATGGCGCGGTGTGCACCTGCGTTCAAATGCCATGATGCCCCGACCGCATCTTTCTCGCCGCCGGGGGCATCGGGGTGGCCGGAATGCAGAAAGCCCGCCGCAGTTTCCTGCGACGGGCTTCCGGATCAGTCGGTCGGTTGAAGCGTGATCAGTTCAGCTTCATCTGACCCTTCACTTCCTCGATGCCGTCGAGCATGCGCTTGTGCAGCACGTCCACGACTTCACCCTGGGACTTGGTCACCATCTCGGTCAGCTCACGGACATTGGCAACAGCCTTCTCCATGGCGGCCTTGGCGGCCTCGGTCTGGGCTTCGACGTCAACCTTGGCGCCGCCTTCGTTCAGGTCCTTGACGGCCGTCTGGGCCTCTTCAACTGCCTGCTGTGCGATGGTCACCTGACGCTCGAAGACCGCGCGGAAACCGTCCATGGCCAGCTGATTGGCGGCGGTGACAGCTTCGAAGTTCTTCTGCTGGATCGCCATCATCGACGTGAAGTCAACGTTGGGCATCTTCATCTCGGTCATCATCTTGCCGAAGTCGGCGAACGGAAAAGCAGCCTTGGTCATTGGTTTCGCTCCTGCAACGTGTTTGTTCGGTGCAGCTACTCTCTTTTTGTGCGCTGCAACATGAACCCTATATGCAGCCTCGCACCTGCAGCGTCAAGGGTTAATTTTGTGCAGCGCACAATAAATCTTCAGCAGGCAAACAGAGGCCCCGCCGACCCTTTCGGGCCGACGGGGCATCAGTCCGGTTGCCGCTGCCCGACCGATGCCGGGCGATGGGCGATCAGAAGGAGCGGGAGACCGCGAAGATCACCGTCGCATCCGCACCGACGGCGTTCTGTTCCGTATCGACGTAAGAGACGCTGAAGTCGAAACCGAAGAGCGACTTCGACAGGCCGACCGACCAGTCGATCACCGATGTCCCCTGATCGATCATCTGGTAGCCGATGCCGGCATCCAGCGCGAAGTCAGCGGGCAGCGGGACACTCACGCCTGCGTTGGTGTAGAGCGCATCACCCGTACTGCCGAAGAAGTCCGGCGAGTAGGCGGTGCCGGCGGATACGGAAGCGACATCGAAGTCGTAGCCAAGGCCCAGGTAGCCTTCGAAGAAGTTGAAGTTGAAGCGGTCGGACGCACCCGGGTAGGCATAGTAGATGACACCGACGTCGTAGGAGAGGCCGCCGACCTCATTGGTATAGCCGCCGTAGAAGTCCGTCTCCAGGTGCGCGTCGTTGAACTCGACGTTGGAGCCCCAGACGCCCAGATAGACACCGCTGTCGTGGCTCCAGTCGAAGCCGCCCTGCAGGGCAGGTTCGCTGTCGGCCTGCGTGAAGCCGCGGAAGCGATAGTCGGAAACGAAGCCGACGTTGGCGGAGAATTCGCCGGGAAACTGGAACGAGTCCCCCTCTGAATGGCTGGCGGCATTGGCGGTTGCCTGAACGCCGAAAAGGGCCGCACCGGCAATGCCGGCGGCCAGAAGGGTTTTCTTGAACATTGCGAAACGCACTCCTCATCGCGATACAGACGCCAGACCGGCGTCCCCCGAAGGCAGTCGTTCAGCAAGCTTGATACCAATGTGATCTGGCTCGGGGAGGATTGTAATATACTGAAATATAAAGGTAATATTCCTGCTTCATTTTTATGCAGAGCGGGTTGTGCGCAAGTGGTGCGCATGATGCTGCCGCGAAATAATGCACTGCACAAATTTCAGCCAAGCGGTTCGGTGGTATTTCCCCGCCGACAGCTTCGCTCTACCGTCAGGGTGCCAATTCCGGTAGGATTCCGTTATCAATCAGGCTGATAGGCTTCCTGCCGAACAGTGAAACGGGTCGATATGGCTGTAGAAACCCTCGAGAATGGTGCGGAGCTACGGCAGTTGCAGCGCGGCATCCAGGCGATGCGCGATGCGCTGGACGAGAAGGACCGCGAAACACGGCGCAAGGTGCAGCAGGCCGAAGTCGCCTCGCAGTCCGAGAT
>BQJF01000004.1 GCA_021604565.1 Minwuia thermotolerans
CATCGCCGCAGATCGGGCACTCCAGCAATCCGCGCTCCTTCTGGGACTCGTAATCCTTGCTTGACCCGAACCAGCCTTCGAAGACGTGGTTGTCCGTGCATTTCAGGTCGAAGCGGATCATGGTCGGGCATATCCTGCCGGAGACGGTTTGCTGTAGCGCTGTTACATGGCGGCAGACGCGCGATGCCGCAAGGGAATTGAGTGACATGCATGGTTCCGGAACATTGCTCCCGTCCCCCTGGATCGTGCGCCATCTGCCGCGCGCATCTGCCGGTGAGACCCTGCTGGATCTGGCTGCGGGACGCGGGCGGCATGCCCGACTGGCGCTGACGCTTGGCTATTCTGTGACCGCAGTCGATATCGACACCGAACCGCTGGCCGATCTGGTCGGGGAAGCGGGTGTTTCAGTCCTGCAGGCCGACCTGGAAGGTGCGGACTGGCCTCTGCCGGGCCGGACCTTCGACCGGGTGGTGGTGACCAACTACCTGTGGCGACCGCTGTTTCCTGCACTGATCGGCAGCGTGGCACCTGGCGGTCTGCTGCTCTACGAGACCTTCGCGCTGGGCAACGAGGTGCTGGGCCGCCCGCGCAATCCCGATTTCCTGCTGCGTCGCAACGAACTGATCGAGCAGGTGCGCCCCGATCTGGATGTGGTCGCCTTCGAGGATGTGTCGGAGGCCGGACCACCCGCGGCGGTACGGCAGCGAATTGTCGCCCGCCGCAGGGGAGCCGTGGACGCAAACCGGCCCGGGTGATAGGTAAACCTGTCGCCCGCGCACCATCGGATCGCATCACATGAACAGCCTCCGGGGCCTGGACCAGCTCCAGCCCGTCGATATCTCGGCCTATGCCCGGGGCAACCTGGGTGTCAGTCACGCCCACCGCTTCGACAGCGGTCGTGCGGGCCACGATGTGGTCGTGCTGGGGCTGGTGCATGGCAATGAGCTCTGCGGCGCCCATGCCCTGAAGCGGCTGCTTGATCTGGAAATCAGGCCCCGTCAGGGATCGCTGACGATCTGTTTCGCGAACGTTGCGGCCTACGGGACCTACGACAGCAAGGTACCCACCCGGGCCCGGTTCGTGGACGAGGACATGAACCGTGTCTGGGATCATGCCACGCTGGATGGACCGCGAAACAGCGCGGAGCTGGCGCGCGCACGGGCCATCCGGCCCCTGGTGACCGGGGCGACCCGTCTGCTGGATATCCATTCCATGCAATCGGGGGGGGAGCCACTGATGCTCAGTGGCATGACCCGGCGCGGGCAGCAACTCGCCATGGAGATGGGCTTTCCCCACCTTGTCATCGCCGACGGAGGCCACGCCTCGGGACGGCGGTTGCGCGATCATGGTGCCTTCGCGGACCCGGAGGCCGACGCCACCGCCCTGCTGGCGGAGTGCGGGCAACACCAGAGTCCGACGGCGGCGGAGAACGCGATCGAGATCGCGGCCCGCTTTCTGCTGGCGGTCGGCAGCATCGGTCAGGAGACGGCGGAGAGCATCGCACCGTTCCGCCAGCATGCCCCGTCGAAGCTGATCGAGGTGACGGAGCGCATCACCGTCACCCAGGCCGGGCGCAACGGGTTCCGGTTCGTCGAACCATACGAAAGCCTTGCCACCATTCCCCGTGCCGGGACCGTGATCGCGGAGGAGGGCGGGAAGCCGATCTGCACGCCGCATGACAACTGCGTGCTGATCATGCCGTCGCGAAGGCTGGTGGCGGGACAGACGGCTGTCCGGCTTGGCCGTGTGGTCGGCCACGACGCACAGCCGCCCGTGGAATGACCGCTTCGTGACCGCAACGACCACCGAGACCGCTCCCCCGGCCCGCCTGCGCGATCAGGCGATGGCCCTGGGGGTCGGCGCCCTGGGTGGCGGTCTGTTCTTCGCGCTCGCCATGCCGCTGGCCTGGATGATGGGCTCGATGGTGTTTGTCTCCATCCTGGCCCTCTCCGGCCGGACACCCGTGGTGAACAAGCGGTTCCGCGGCGTGATGGTTGCCATCCTGGGGGTCTTCCTGGGCAGTGCCTTCTCCCCCGAAGTCGTCGACCGTGCCGTCCAGTGGGCGCAGGCCCTGCTGGTGCTGTTCGTCTACATCGTGATCGGCAGCGGGATCGTCTATCTCTACCTGCGGCGGGTGGCGAAGTTCGATCCGGTGACCAGCTATTTCGCCTCCACCCCCGGCGGCCTGAGCGAGATGGTGCTGGCGAGCGAGGCGATGGGCGGCGATCCGCGCCGGGTCTCGCTGGTCCATACCACCCGCGTGCTGCTGATCGTGCTGATCATCCCCTTCTGGTTCCGGCTGGTGATGGATGTCGATGTACCTGCCATGATGCCGCCGCGCGAAGGGGTGGTGCCCGAGGTTCAGGACTGGCTGATCCTGATAGCCTGCGCCGCCATCGGCTGGCCGCTGGCAAAGCTGTGCCGCATTCCCGCGGCGGCGCTGGTCGGGCCGATGATCGTCTCCGCCGTCGCCCATCTGCTGGGGCTGACCTATGTCACGCCGCCCCCGATTGCCGTTGCTGCCGGACAGCTCGTGCTGGGTGCCTCCGTGGGGTGCCGGTTTGCGGGCACGGCCCTGACGCTGGTCTGGCAGACCGTGCGTACGGCCTTCGTGACGACCCTGATGCTGCTGGGTCTTGCCATCATCGCCATGCTGCTGTTCAGCGACATGATCGGGGTTCAGCCGGAAGCCATGGCACTGGTGCTGTCACCGGGGGGCCTGGCGGAGATGTCGCTGATTGCGCTGGCGCTCGGCATCGACACCGCTTTCGTCAGCACCATGCATGTCTTTCGCATTGCGATTGTCGTGATCCTTGCCCCCAGCCTCTACCGCATCTTCAGGCGCGGCTAGACTGCACCAGATCCTGCCGTCGTTCCCGGTTGCGGACAGCCTGGCGGTGCAGCGGAAGGGTCGCCACGATCAGGATGGCCCAGAAGGCGGCCAGGATCAGTGCGTGGATGCCGGATGACAGTTCCAGCCCGTGCCGCGCGGCGGCCATCCAGCCTGCGGTGACCAGCCCGCCCCAGGTGTTGATCATGAACAGCGCATGCTCCGTGTAGCGGCCCCGGCGTGCGCGCCAGACGCCAAGCGCCAGATTGGCCAGCACGAACACGGACAGCCCGTGCAGGAAGTTGAAGCCGCCCGTGGCCGACTGCAGGAAGAAGGAACTGACCGCCGCCAGGGCCATTGCGGCAACCCAGGCCCGGCCCAGCAGGCGGTGACCGCTGCCCCGCTTGCGCCGGACGATCTGGATTCCGCCGATCAGGATGGCGATGATGGCGACCGTGACATGCAGTTGTTCCATGTGTCTCTCCCGTCTCTGAAACGCGTTGCCGACATCTTGGCGTGGGGGCCTGCGAGGGAAAGCTGCCGTACGTGGAACGGCGCGCTGCATGCGTGAAACGCGTCGGTGCATTTCACGCAACGTGGAGTGCGCGGGAGTGGCGGAGGGCGACAATCCGCTCACTGGTTCCGGACACGGGTCGGTGCCATGTCAGGGGTTCGGCATCCACAGGAGGCACCGATGCAGACCCGCAATCCGCTGTTCGACGACCTGTCCCGCCTGATGACATCCGCCGCCGGTACCTTCCAGGGTGCGCGCGACGAGATGGAGGGTATTGTCCGTACACGGCTGGAGCGGATACTGGCCGACATGGACTTGGTGGACCGGGAAAGCTTCGAGACCGTGCGCGAGATGGCGGCGGAGGCCCGGCTGGAGAACGAGCGGCTGGCCGCCGAGCTGGCTGACCTGAAGACGGAGCTTGCCGCGCTGAAGCAGGCAAAGCCCGCACCGCGCCGCAAGTCACCCGCCGCCGCAAAAAAGTCCGCGCCGGAGGACTGAACCGGCTTTCCCTGCTTGACGGCGACTCCTGGCACTCCGTAGCCTCTATCTAGCGCGTTGATTCGCTGCGCGCACAACATGTGACCGTTGGATGACGGGCTCATCCCGGTCACGGTATCGGAGGACGGTCGCCATGGGCATGATGATCGAACTCGCCGACCCCACCGTCACCAATCCGCTCGATTTCGTCGAAGCGTTCATTGATGCCAACGAATGGGCATCGGAGCGCACCGGCGAGGACGAGCTTGCGGTGGTCGTGACCGGCAAGTGGTGTGACTTCAACGTCTGGGTTTCCTGGCGGCCGGAGATCGGTGGGCTGCATTTCGCCTGCGTCTTCGGCAACAAGTTCCCTGCGGGCAAGCATTCCGAACTGCACGCCCTGCTGGTGCTGGCCAACGAGAAGATGAGCGTCGGTCACTTCGACCTCTGGGCGGACGAGCAGTTGCTGCTGTTCCGCCATACCCTGCTGCTGGGCCGTGATGCCGAACTGGAGCTGGATCCGCTGGAGATGCTGTTCGAGATCGCCTTCTCCGAATGCGAACGGTTCTATCCGGCGGTACAACTGGTCCTCTGGGGGGGCAAGAGCGCCCAGGAAGCGGTGGACGCCGCCCTGATGGAGTGCGTCGGGGAAGCCTGACCGCACCTGACTGGATGCCGGGCTGCTGGCCTGCACCCTCTGCACTTGACGTTGCGCGCCCCGGTGCGGATCAATGGTCCAGCATTTCGGGGAGGCGAGCGACATGGCGAACGAACATGATCTGGTGCTGCGCGGCGGCACTCTGGTTGATGGCACCGGCAGCGAACCACGGCAGGCCGATGTGGCCGTCAGCGACGGACGCATCACCCATGTCGGCACCGTCACCGGTTCCGGCGCGGAGGAGATCGACGCCCGTGACCGTATCGTCACCCCAGGCTTCGTCGACATTCACACCCACTATGATGGCCAGGCAAGCTGGGACCAGCACCTGACGCCGTCCTCCCTGCACGGGGTGACCACCGTGCTGATGGGCAACTGCGGTGTAGGTTTCGCGCCCTGCCGGGAGGCGGACCACGACCGGCTGATCCGCCTGATGGAGGGTGTGGAGGACATTCCCGGTGCCGTGCTGGCTGAGGGGCTGGCCTGGAACTGGGAGAGCTTTCCCGACTACCTGAATGCCCTGGATGCCGTACCGCACGACATTGATTTCGGCGCGCAGGTGCCGCATGGGGCGCTGCGGGTCTACGTGATGGGCGAACGCGGTGCCAACCGCGAACCCGCCACGGCGGAGGAAATCGCGGAGATGGCGCGGCTGGCGCGACAGGGTGTCGAGGCCGGGGCGCTTGGGTTCTCCACCTCCCGCACGCTGAACCACCGCACCAGTGATGGCCAGCCGACACCGACCCTGAACGCGGAGGCGGACGAGCTGGTCGGTATCGCCAACGGGCTTGGCGCGGCGGGACGCGGCGTGCTGCAGATGGTCTCCGATCTGAAGCATCAGGATGATGAATTCGCCATCTTCAAGCGGATGGTTCGGGAGTCCGGACGGCCCATGTCCATCTCCGTCGCGCAGAACGCGCGCTGGCCCGATGCCTGGCGGGACACGCTGGATCTCATCGGCAGGGCGGCGGAGCAGGAAGGGCTGCCGATGCGCGCCCAGGTCTGCGGTCGCCCGGTTGGGATCTTGCTGGGCTTCGAGCTGACGATGAACCCGTTCTCCGATTACCCGGCATGGAAGGCGATTGCCGATCTGCCGGTGGCGGAACGGCTGACGGCCGCGACCGACCCGGCCATGCGCGACAGCCTGCTGGCCCAGGGACCGGAGGCGGCGAGCGGCTTCGCGCGGCACGTGCTGGCCGATTTCGACAACATGTTCGTGCTGGGTGACGCACCGAACTACGAACCGGAGGTCAGCGACAGCCTGGGTGCCCGCGCCCGCGCGCGTGGCGTGCCGCCGCAATTGCTGGTCTGGGAGGCCCTGTCGGCCAATGGCGGGCGCGGCATGGTCTATGTGCCGTTCCTGAACTACGCGGGCTATGACCTGGACCCGAGCTACCGGATGCTGACCGATGCCCATACCATTCCCGGCCTGGGGGATGGCGGGGCGCATGTCGGGTTGATCTGCGACGGCAGCTTCCCGACATCGATGCTGACGCTCTGGACCCGCGACCGCACGCGCGGGCCGAAGCTGCCGCTGGAGTGGGTGATCAAGGCCCAGTGCCGCGATACGGCGGAGGCCGTGGGCCTGTTCGACCGGGGACTGGTGGCACCGGGCATGAAGGCCGACCTGAACGTCATCGACTATGCCAACCTGACCCTGCACGCGCCGGAAGTGCTCTATGACCTGCCTGCAGGCGGGCGGCGGCTGATGCAGCGGGCCAGCGGCTATGACGCCACCATCGTGTCCGGCCAGATCATCCGTCGTGAAGGCAATGCGATGGATGCTCTTCCCGGCAAGCTGTTGCGCGGCGGCACGGCCATGCCCTCCAACCTGAAGGTTGCTTCCTGATGCCGGATCGGATTCACGTCTTCTCCAAGTTCAACGACCGGGTCGTCGGACCGCTGGCGGAGAACTTCCCGGGCGCCGAGATCATCCGTCTGGACGATGATGCCGCCTTCGCCGCCGGTCTGCCGGAGGCAGAGTTCCTGATGGCATTGAAACCGCCGCGTGGTCACTGGGGCACGGCGGGCAAGCTGCGCCTGTTGCAGAGCTTCGGGGCCGGGATCGACCACCTGATGCCGCTGGACGGATTGCGCAGGGAAACCGTCGTCTGCAACGCGGCGGGGCTGGCGGCGGGGACAATGGGGGAGTTCGCGCTGACCCTGACCCTGATGCTGATCAAGCGCATGGACTGGGCCAACACGGGCCACCGTGCATCGACCTGGCGTCAGTTCATGCCGGGCACCGCAGCGGGTTCCACCATCGGTATCCTGGGGCTGGGCCGGATCGGCGAATCCTTCGCGCAGAAGGCCGGGGCGCTGGGGATGCGGGTGATCGGCACGCAGCGCCAGCCGCGCGATCTGCTGGGTGTGGACAAGGTGGTGGGTGCGGATCGCACGACCGAGATCGTGGCCGAGTCGGATGTCGTCGTCTGCATCCTGCCCCTGACCGACGAGACCCGCTACGTGCTGGACGAGCCGATGATGCGCCGCATGAAGCCGGGTGCCAGCCTGATCAACCTGGGTCGCGGCGGCCTGGTGGACGAACCTGCCCTGATCCGTCTGCTGGAGGAGGGGCACCTGTCCGGTGCCGCGCTGGACGTGTTCGAGCAGGAACCGCTGCCGTCGGACAATCCGCTCTGGACCGCGCCGAACCTGATCATCACCCCGCATGTCGCAGGCGGCTTCCCCGACTACATGGGCGGCATCAGTCGGCTGTTCGCGGAGAATGTCCGGGCCTTCGAGGCCGGTGAACCGATGAAGACCCATGTCAAGGACCCCAGCCGGGGTTACTGATTCACCTCCCGGGAGACTCGCTGCCATGACCGACCTGAAGAACAGGACCGTCCTCATCACCGGTGCCAGCCGAGGCATCGGGGCGGCCATGGTGCGCTGGTTCGCGGGGGAGGGGGCGAATGTGGTCATGCTGGCGCGCAGTGGTCCGTCGCTCGCCGCACTCTCGGACGAGGTGGCGCAGGCTGGAGGCACGGCGCTGGCGCTGGAGGGTGACGTCAGTGTCTGGGCCGATTTCGAGCATGCCGTTTCGCAGGCGGTGGCCCGGTTCGGTGCTCTGGACGTTCTGATCAACAACGCCGGGGTGATCGAACCCATTGCCCGGCTGGCCGACAGCGATCCCGCAGCGTGGGGCCAGGCCATCGATATCAATCTGAAGGGTGTCTATCACGGCCTGCGGGCGGCGATCCCCGTCATGCTCGCCTCCGGCGGGGGCACGGTGATCAACATCAGTTCCGGCGCCGCCACCAGCGCGCTGGAGGGCTGGAGCCACTATTGCGCCAGCAAGGCTGGCGTGCTGTCGCTGACCGCCTGTGCCGCGAAGGAATATGGTCCGCAGGGCATCCGGGTGGTCGGTCTCAGCCCCGGCACCGTGGCGACGGAGATGCAGGTCACCATCAAGGCGTCCGGCGTCAATCCGGTCAGCCAGCTTGATCCGTCGGTCCACATTCCGCCCGAGTGGGTTGCCCGTGCGGCCGGTTATCTTTGCGGCGACGGCGGCGCGGCCCACGAAGGTGTCGATTTCAGACTGCGCGATGCGGACGCGCGCGCGGCAATCGGCCTGCCACGCGATTAGATCAGAAAACCGAACTGTGCCCGGTTCCTGTCTTCCCCCTTGCGGGGGAAGTGGCCGCGTAGCGGTCGATGGGGGGTGAAGCCGAAGACTGCTGCGCTCTTGGTCAGCCATCGCTGTTCGGCTGCGCCGATTCACCCCCATCCCGACCTTCCCCCGTCGAGGGGGAAGGAGAAGAGTGGCGGAGCGATTGATGGGATTCCAGAGGCAGCGGATCAGTTGCCCGCGCTCTCCATGCGGCGGTGTTCGATGACCTCTTCCAGCCAGCCGAGCTTCATTTCCGGCACGGACGACAGCAGCAGGTCGGTATAGTCGTCGAAGGGCGGGGAGAGCACTTCGGACTTCGGGCCGTAGCGCACGACCTCACCCTGGTACATCACGGCGATGGAATCGGCGATGGCGCGGACGGTGGCCAGATCGTGGGTGATGAACAGGAACGCGACATGTTCCTCCGCCTGCAGCTTCAGCAGCAGTTTCAGGATGCCGTCGGCCACCAGCGGGTCGAGTGCGCTCGTCACCTCGTCGCAGATGATCAGGTTGGGCTTGGCGGCCAGCGCGCGGGCGATGCAGACGCGCTGCTTCTGCCCGCCAGAAAGCTCTGCCGGGTAACGGTCGATGAAGCCTTCGCCCATCTCGATCTCGTCCAGCAGTTCCGCGATGCGGCGCTCCTTCTCCTTGCCGCGCAGGCCGAAGTAGAACTCCAGCGGGCGACCGACGATGGTGCGGACGGTCTGGCGCGGATTCATCGCCACGTCCGCCATCTGGTAGATCATCTGCAGTTCCCGCAGGTCGTCGCGGCTGCGCTTCTCCATTGCGGAGGACAGGGTGCGACCGGCGAACTGCACCTCGCCTTCCCGCGGGGGCAGCAGGCCGGTGATGACCCGCGCCAGCGTGGACTTGCCGGAGCCGGATTCGCCGACGACTGCCAGGGTCTGGCCGGGATGCACCTCGACATTGATGTCCCGCAGCACGTCCACATTGGTGCCGGGGTAGGCCGCGGTGACGCCCCGGATGGTCAGTACGGGTTCGGGCGACGGCGGCTTCTCCTCGTGCCGGATGGAGCGGACGGAGACCAGTGCCTGGGTATATTCCTCCCGCGGGGCCTCGATCACCTGCCGGGTCTCCCCATGCTCCACCAGCTTGCCGCCCTGCAGCACCATCATCTCGTCGGAGACCTGGGCCACGACGGCGAGATCATGAGAGATGTAGAGCGCGGCGACGCCGGTCTTGCGGATCGCCAGCTTGATCGCGGCAAGGACGTCGATCTGGGTCGTCACGTCCAGCGCCGTGGTGGGTTCATCGAATACGATCAGGTCGGGGCCGGAGGCGAGCGCCATGGCCGTCATCACGCGCTGCAACTGCCCGCCCGAGACCTGGTGCGGATAGCGCTGGCCGATGGTCTCCGGGTCCGGCAGGCCGAGCTGGCCGAACAGGTCGATGGCGCGGGCCTGGACGGTCTGGCGGTCGGCGCTGCCATGTTTCAGCGCCGCTTCCGTCACCTGGTCCATCAGCCGATGGACCGGGTTGAAGGCGGCGGCGGCGGACTGGGCCACGTAGCAGACCTCCCGCCCGCGCACGCCGCGCAGACCGGCCATGCCACCCTTCAGGATGTCGCGCCCGTTCAGCAGCACCTGGCCGCCGGTGATGCGCACACCGCCCCGGCCATAGCCCATGGAGGACAGGCCGATGGTGGACTTGCCGGCACCGGACTCCCCGATCAGGCCCAGCACGCGCCCGCGCCCCAGGGTCAGCGAAACATCATCGACGATGGTGATGTCATGCGGGTCCTCGCCCGGCGGGTAGACCGTTGCCTCGATCCGCAGGTTGCGGATGTCGAGCAGGGTTTCGTCGGCTGAATCAGCCATTGCCGCGTCCCCCCTTCAGGTCCGTCGTGCGGTTCAGTATCCAGTCGGCCACCAGATTGACGGAGATGGCGAGTGCCGCGATGGCGGCGGCGGGGATCAGGGCCGCAGGGATGCCGAAGACGATGCCTTCCTTGTTCTCCTTCACCATGCCGCCCCAGTCCGCGTCGGGTGGCTGCACGCCGAGGCCGAGGAAGGACAGCGCCGACAGGAACAGCACTGCGAAGATGAAACGCAGACCCAGTTCGGCCACCAGCGGCGACAGGGCGTTCGGCAGGATCTCCCGGAAGATGATCCAGATCCGTCCCTCCCCGCGCAGCCGCGCGGCCTCCACGAAGTCCATGACCGTGATGTCCACCGCGACGGCCCGTGCCAGCCGATAGACGCGGGTCGAGTCCAGGATTCCCATGACCAGGATCAGCACGATCAGGGTGCCTGGCAGGACCGAGAGCACCACCAGTGCGAAGATCAGTGTCGGGATCGCCATCAGCAGATCGACAGAACGGGACATGGCCTGATCGACCACGCCACCGATGACGGCGGCGGTGAAACCCAGGACGGACCCGAGCGAGAAGGAAAGTGCCGTCGCCATGGCGGCGACGAAGATGGTGGTGCGCGCGCCGTAGATCATGCGCGACAGCAGATCGCGCCCCAGATTGTCGGTGCCGAGAATGTGCGCACCGAAGACCGGTTCCCAGACATCGCTCACCACCTCGGTATTGGAATAGGGGGCGACCAGATCGGCGAAGACCGCGACGAAGACGAAGAGGAAGGTCAGCACCAGGCCAACGCGGGCGCTCCAGGGTATGGTTCTGAGTTCAAGCATGCTCCCGGCCCCTACTTCGGATGCCGCAGGCGCGGATTGGCGATGATGGCGACAATGTCCGCGACGATGTTGAGCGAGATGTATACGGCGGCGAAGATCATGCCGCAGGCCTGCACGACCGGAATGTCACGCTTCGACACGTGATCCACCAGATACTGGCCCATGCCGGGATAGACGAAGATCACCTCCACCACCACGACGCCGACCACCAGGAAGGCGAGGTTGAGCATCACCACGTTGACGATGGGCGCGATGGCGTTGGGGAAGGCGTGACGGAGGATGATCCGGAACGGGCTCAGTCCCTTCAGTTCCGCCGTCTCGATATAGGCCGACTGCATGACGTTCAGGATCGCCGCGCGGGTCATGCGCATCATGTGCGCCAGCACCACCAGCGTCAGGGTGGCGCACGGCAAAGCAATGGCCGACATGCGGTCGGCAAAGCCCATGCCGTCATAGACGGTGGAGACGCTGGGGAACCACTGCAGTTCCACGGCGATGAAATAGACCAGCAGATAGCCGATGAAGAACTCGGGCAGGGAGATGGAGGTCAGCGTCGTTGCCGAGATCAGCTTGTCGATGAAGCCGTTGCGGTGCTGCACCGCTACCAGCCCCAGCAGGATGGCGATGGGGACGGAGATGATCGCCGCCCACATGGCCAGGAACAGCGTGTTGGACAGACGCTTGCCCATTGCCTCGGAAATGTTCTGGCCGTTCGACAGGGCGGTGCCGAGATCGCCGGTCAGAACGCCGCCGAGCCAGTCGAAATAGCGGACATGGGCCGGATCGTTCAGCCCCAGTTCCGCCCGCAGGTTGGCCAGGGCCTCCGGCGTCGCCGTCTGGCCCAGGATCGCCTGTGCCACGTCCCCCGGCAGCAACTCCGTCCCGACGAAGATCAGGACCGAAACCGCGAGCAGCAGCAGAATGCCCAGCGCCAGGCGCTGGGCAATCAGTTTCAGAATGGCGGGACTCACCGGACCGTCCGTCCGGTCAGGCCACCCAGGCCTTGGACAGCGCCATGCCGTTCATCAGCTCCGCACCCGGATCGACCTTGTAGCCGCCGACCTTGTCGGAAACCGCGTCGATGAAGTCGTTGAACATCGGCGTGATCAGCCCGCCCTCGTCACGGATGATCGTGCCCATGGCCGAATAGAGTTCCTTGCGCTTCGCCAGGTCCAGCTCGGCACGCGCTTCCAGCAGCAGCTTGTCGAAGCGTTCGTCGAAGAAGCGGGTGTCGTTCCAGTCCGCACTCGACAGATAGGCGGTGGAATACATCTGGTCCTGCGTCGGACGGCCGCCCCAGTAGGACGTGCAGAACGGCTGCTTGTTCCAGACTTCCGACCAGTAGCCGTCACCCGGCTCCCGCTTGATCTCCAGCGTGATGCCTGCCTTCTGGCAGCTCTCCTGATAGAGCTGGGAGGCATCGACAGCGCCGGGGAAGGCCACGTCGGAGGTGCGCAGCAGCACCGGCCCGTCATGCCCGGACTTCTTGAAGTGGAACTTCGCCTTGTCCGGGTCGTAGGCGCGCTGCTCGATCCCCTCGTCGAACAGCGGGTAGGCGGCGTTGATCGGCATGTCGTTGCCGATGGTGCCATAGCCGCGCAGGATCTTGTCGACCATCTGCTCCCGGTCCATGGCGTACTTCAGTGACAGCCGCAGGTCGTTGTTGTCGAACGGCGCGGTGTTGCAGTGCATGATGAAGACATAGTGCCCGCGACCGCCGACGTTCTGGATCGTGACACCCGGCACCCGCTTCACCAGATCGACGATCTTCGGCTCGACTCGGTTGATCATGTGCACCTGGCCACCCTGCAGCGCCGCCGTACGGGCCGTGGCGTCATTGATGACGATGATCTCGACCTGGTCGGCATGACCGCGGTTCGCCGCATCCCAGTAGTCGGCAAAGCGTTCGCCGACGTAGCGCACGCCGGGTTCGTTCACCACCACCTTGTACGGACCGGTGCCGATACCGGCATCCGGTGCATCCATGCCACCGTTCGGCTGGATGATCAGGTGATAGTCGGCCATCAGATAGGGTAGGTCGGCGTTCGGGTTCTTCAGCGCCACGACGACATTGTTGCCGTCCTGGCTGATGGTCTCGATACCGCGCATGATGCCCAGCGCGCCGGACTTGGTTTCCTCACCGGAATGGCGCTGCAGGGTTGCGACCACGTCTGCGGCGGTCAGCGTCTTGCCGTTGTGGAAGGTCACGCCGGAGCGGATCCTGAACGTCCAGACGCGGGCATCGGCGGTCGCACTGACTTCCTCGGCCAGACGGTTGACGATGCCACCCGTCGGAGATGTCTCGACCAGCGTGTCACCCCAGGACCGGCCAAAGGCAAACGGCACCTGGCTGGCGAAGGTCGCGGGATCGAGGCTGTTGGTGGATTCGCCGCCGACCATGCCGGCTTTCAGGATGCCGCCTTTCTGCGGTCCGGCGGCAAAGGCCGCGCTGGACAGCATGGAACCCGCGAGCGTCGCGCCCGCGCCCAGTGCTGCGGCGCGCCCCATGAAGGCGCGGCGATCCATCAGGCCGCGCACCACACGATCACTCAGATACTTCAGTTCGTCAGACATGCCAGTTCTCCCTGCTTGACGCACGTTCGTGCTGTCGAATTCCCTGTTGCCGCATCATGCGGCGCGATGTTTCAGGGGGCAACCTTGTTGCGGTCCCCCCGTTGATAGTGACGTTTCTGGACAGATTTCTGACGGTCCGGAAGCTCAGCGCCGCTTCCTCGGCTTGCCGCGCTTCTGTCCCGGGGGTGGCCGATGCGGTTTCAGGCTGCCGCGACCCGGCCCCTTCAGGCTGCCCTTGCCGCCGCCGCCTCCGCCACTTTCGCCCTTCGGATCGATGATCTCGAACGCGAGACCACCAGTGACGGGCGAAGCCTCCTTCAGGCGCACTGTGACGCGCTCTCCCAATTGCCAGACCTTGCCTGTGCGACGTCCGACAAGCTGCATCGCAGCCTCGTCGAAGTCGAAGAAGTCACTGCTGAGGCTGCGCATCGGGATGATGCCGGACGCCCCGGTCTCGGCCAGGGCGACGAACATGCCGAAACGGGTGATACCGCTGATCCGGGCCGCGAACTGTCCCCCCACCTGGTCCTGCAGGAAGATGGCGGTGAAGCGGTCCAGCGCATCACGCTCCGCCAGCATCGCACGGCGCTCGAACGTGGAGGTCTGTTCCGCCAGCCGCTGCACCATTTCCGGATCGGTGTCCCCGAGCCCGCCCGCGCCTGCGCCCATGGCATCGATCAGCGCGCGGTGCACCAGCAGGTCGGCGTAGCGTCGGATGGGGGAGGTGAAATGGGCGTAGCGGCGCAGCGCCAGGCCGAAATGACCCTGGTTCTCCGTGTCGTAATAGGCTGCGGTCTGGGCACGCAATACCGCTTCGCTGACCATCGGCGCGGTTTCCCGACCCGCCACCTTCGACAGGGCGCGGTTGAACATGGCGGGCTTCACCACATCGCCCGCATTGAACGACAGTCCCAGCGTGCCGAGAAAGTCCTTCAGGCCGCGCAGCCGCTCCGGATCAGGGGGTTCGTGGACACGATAGACGCAGGGCTTGCCGCGCCGCTCCAGCGTCTCGGCGGCGCAGACATTGGCCAGCACCATGAACTCCTCGACCACCCGGTGCGCATCCAGCCGTTCCTGCGGCACGATCCCGGCGATGTAGCCATCATCGCCCAGCAGCACCTTGCGCTCCGGCAGGTCCAGCTCCAGCGGACCCCGGCGCTGCCGCGCCTGATCCAGCAGAGCCCATGCCGCGAACAGCGGTTTCAGCACCGGGTCCAGCAACCCGTCCAGTTCCGGGCGCGGATCACCGTCGATGGCGGCCTGCGCATCGGCATAGGCGATGTTGGCGGCGGAGCGCATCATGGCGCGGAAGAAGCGGTGGCGGCGTTTGCGGCCCGTGGCGTCGATCACCATCTCCACCGCCATCACCGGACGGTCTTCCCCCGGCATCAGGGAGCAGAGATCGGCCGACAGCCGCTCCGGCAGCATCGGTGCGACACGGTCCGGGAAATAGACGGAAACGCCGCGTGCCTGTGCATCTCGGTCGATCGCACTCTCCGGGCGCACGTACCAGGCGACATCGGCAATGGCGACGATGAGGCGATAGCCGCCGGGATTGTCCGGATCATCGTCGGCAATCGCATGGATCGCGTCATCATGGTCGCGGGCGTCAGGCGGGTCGATGGTGACCAGCGGGGTTTCCCGCAGGTCTGTCCGCTTGCCCGGGTCGGTGACCGGCATGGCCTCCGCCGCCGCACCCAGTGCCTCGGGCGAGAACTCGCGCGGAATCTCGTGGGTCTGCAATGCCAGCAGCGAAATGGCGCGCGGATCGTCGAAGCTGCCGACAACCTCCACCACCTTGCCCAGCCGGGGACCGAGCGCACGACCGGGCAGCGTTTCGACCAGCACCAGATCGCCACTGGTGGCGCCGCCGTCATTGCCCGGTTCGATGATCATTTCCTGGCGCAGCTTCCGGTCGGTCGGCTGGACCCGTCCTCCCCGACCCGGCGGCACCGCCTGCTGAAACACGCCGAAGATCTTGCGCGCGGTGACTTCCAGCCGGTGTAGTACCCGGGCCTGGTAAATCTGGCCGTCGCGACCCAGCCGGGCGAGGAACTGGTCGCCGGGCTTTGCCGCCGGTCCGCGCACCGTCTTCTCCACCAGCTCGATCCGTGGCGGCGGGGCATCGGATTCCCATTTCAGCGGGCGGCACAACAAATCACCGTCGTCGTCGACTTCCGTGACTTCGATGACGCCGACCGGGGGCAGTCGCTGCTGCCTGCCACCGGACTCGCGCCGTTCCCGTGGCGGATGGTCCTTGCGGCCCGGCAGCCCCTCCGCATCGCGTTCGGCGGTGATTTCCTTCAGCAGCCGCTTCAGCCAGATCCGGTCCTGACCCTTGATGCCAAAGGCCTTGCCGACTTCACGCTTGCCTGCCCGACCGCCGGATTCATCGATGAACCGCCGGATTTCCTGCTTCGAGGGCAGATGCGGAGGAACGGACTTTACCATGGAGTGTGCTGCCGGGACGGGGCGGCAAGATCAGAACCGGAAACCGCATGGCCCAGGACCGCCGAATGCTCCTTCCCCCTCGACGGGGGAAGGTCGGGATGGGGGTGAGGGTGCCGCATGGCGCCAGGCGCATTGGATTGACAGGCGCCCGCACCGTTCCTGTTGCGCCGGGGCTTCCCCCCCTCCTCGATCCTCCCCCGCCGGGGGGGAGGAGGCAGAAAGCCGTTCGTTTCGTCTTGCGCGTCACCATGACGCCGAAGGGTCAGGGCGGGAGTGCCGTGCGAAGCCGGACAGGAGATCACGAGTCTTCAGCCGCCTTCTTCTTCGGGGCGGCCTTCTTCCTTGCCGGTGCTTTCTTTGCTGCAGGCTTCTTCGCGGCAGGCTTCTTCTTCGCAGGGGCCTTCTTGCCGGATTTCGCGGCGCGTTCGGCGATCAGTTGCACCGCCTGATCCATGGTGATCTCGGTCGGTTCGATCCCCTTGGTGATCGTCGCATTGATCTTGCCGTGCTTGACATAGGGGCCATAACGTCCGTCCAGCACCTGTATCTCGCCACCGCCGTCCGGGTGTTCGCCCAGCACCTTCAGCGGCTTTGCCGCAGTGCGTCCGCCACGGTTCTTGGCCTCTGCCAGCACAGTCACCGCCCGGTTCAGGCCGACCTCCAGCGCCTCGCGCCAGTCGCTCAGCCGTCCGTACTTCTTCTCGTGCTCCACATAGGGGCCATAGCGTCCCAGGCCTGCATTGATCGGGTTGCCGGTCTCCGGGTGCTTGCCCACCTCGCGGGGCAAGGAGATCAACTGGATCGCCAGCGGCAGTTCGACCGCATCCGGCTCCAGTCCCTTCGGCAGGGAAACCCGTTTCGGCTTCTGCCCCTTCTCCACCGGTTCGCCCAGTTGCAGGTAGGGTCCGTAGGGGCCGTGCTTCAGCCAGATCATCTCGCCCGTTGCCGGGTCGATGCCCATTTCCCGGTCCTCACCGGCCTGCGCCTCGATATCCGACGGGTCACCGCCGAGCTTGCGGGTGAACTTGCAGTCCGGATAGTTCGAGCAGCCGAGGAACGCACCGAACTTGCCGAGCCGCAGGCTGAGTTCGCCAATGGCACACTTCGGACAGGTGCGCGGATTGCTGCCATCTTCCTTCGGCGGGAACAGCGACGGGGCCAGGAATTCGTTCAGGGCGTCCAGGACCTCGCCGATGCGCAGGTCCTTGGTTTCCTCGACCGCCGCGTGGAAACTGGTCCAGAACCGGCGCAGCACTTCCTTCCAGTCAATCTTGGCGGCTGAAATGTCATCCAGTTCCTCCTCCAGCGTGGCGGTGAAGTCGAACTCCACGTAACGCTCGAAGAAGTTGATCAGGAACGCCGTCACCAGCCGACCCTTGTCGTCGGGAATGAAGCGCTTCTTGTCCAGCCTGACATAGTCGCGTTCCTGCAGCACGGACAGGATGGAGGCATAGGTGGACGGGCGACCGATACCCAGTTCCTCCAGCTTCTTCACCAGGCTGGCCTCCGAGAATCGCGGCGGCGGCTCGGTGAAGTGCTGCTTCGGCTCGATCTTCTCCCGGTCCAGCGGCTGGCCTTCCATCATCTTCGGCAGACGGCTCTCGTCATCATCATCCGACCGGTCGTCCTGGCCTTCCTCGTAGAGTTTCAGGAAGCCGGGAAATTCCACCACGGTGCCGTTGGCACGGAACGTCAGGCCGTTCTCCGCCGTGATGTCGACGCCGGTCTGGGCCAGACGGGCATTCTCCATCTGGCTGGCGACGGTACGCTTCCAGATCAGGTCGTAGAGCCGGTGCTGCTCCGCCGAGAGCACGCGTTTCATCTCGTCGGGGGTGCGGCTGATGTCGGTCGGGCGAATGGCCTCATGCGCTTCCTGCGCGTTCTTGGCCTTGGTGGACCATTCGCGCGGCTTGCCGGGCAGGAAGGCATTGCCGAACGTCGACTGCACCGTGCTGCGGATCGCGCTCACCGCTTCCGCCGCAAGCTGTACGCCGTCGGTCCGCATGTAGGTGATCAGACCAACCGTTTCGCCGCCGATGTCCGCACCTTCGTAGAGGCGCTGGGCCACCTGCATGGTCTGCTTGGCGCTGAAACCCAGCTTGCGGGCGGCTTCCTGCTGCAGGGTCGAGGTGATGAAGGGTGGCTGCGGTCGGCGCTGGGTCTGGCGCGTCTCGATCCCGGCAACACTGAAGCTGCCCTGTGCGGCGCGGGCGGCCAGTTCCGTCGCCTGGCCCTCGTTCGCGATATCGAACTTGTCCAGCTTCCTGCCGTCGATCTGGGTCAGGCGGGCGCTGACTTCCTCGCCTTTCTCGGTTCTGAACACGGCGCGGATCGACCAGTACTCGCGGGGCACGAACTTCTCGATCTCCAGCTCGCGCTCGACAATCAGGCGCAGGGCGACAGACTGCACGCGACCGGCGGAGCGGGCACCGGGCAGCTTGCGCCAGAGCACGGGGCTGAGCGTGAAACCCACCAGATAGTCCAGGGCGCGCCGGGCCTGCTGCGCGTTCACCAGATCCATGTCGATGTCGCGCGGCTGCTTCATCGCGGCCAGGATGGCGCGCTTGGTGATCTCGTTGAACACCACCCGTTCGACGCCGACGTCCTTCTTTACCGCGCGCTTGGCCCGCAGGGCCTCCAGCACGTGCCAGGAAATGGCCTCGCCCTCGCGATCCGGGTCCGTGGCCAGGATCAGGCGATCAGCGCCCTTCATGGCGTCCGCGATGGCCTTCAGGTGCTTGGCGGACTTCGGGTCCGCCTGGTAGGTCATGGCGAAATCCTCATCCGGCAGCACGGACCCGTCCTTCGACGGCAGGTCGCGCACATGGCCGAACGAAGCCAGGACGGTATAGCCCGGGCCAAGATACTTACCGATGGTTTTCGCCTTGGCAGGCGACTCGACGACGACGACGTCCATGGAACCTCTGCTTGGCTTCGGGTGACGCGCAATGCCTGTCACCCCGGGCGGCTGGAACATGGGCAAAGCGTTTCAGCCTGTCAACGGGGCCGCCGTCACGTGACTGCGCCCGGTCGGTATCCGGCGTGATCCCGCACGACCATCTACAGAACCAGGGAGAACCTGTTTCCCGCATGTCGGGTGACCCGTCCTGCGATCTCCAGTTCCAGCATGGCGGCATGAAATACCGGGGCGGCAATGTCGGCCGCGCGCATCAGATGATCCGCAGGCGATGGCTCCGCCGAAAGCGCGGCCAGCAGGGTGTCGCGGGCCTGGTCCATGTCATCCGGCATACCATCGGCCCCCGCGACGTCATTCATGATGCCATCATGGGCCGCGAACATGGGTGATGGCCCCTCCGGCATCCCCGGGTTGCCCGAGGCCGCGAGGCCGTGCGCGGTGAGCAGCGGCTCGATGATGTCATCCGCCGTCTCGACCAGGGTCGCCCCCTCCCGCAACAGCCGGTTGGCGCCACGGGCACGGGGATCGAGGGGGAATCCGGGAACGGCAAAAACCTCCCGACCCTGCTCCGCCGCCAGTCGGGCCGTGATCAGGGTGCCGGAGCGCAACTGTGCCTCGATCACCAGAACGCCGAGCGAGAGGCCGGAGATGATGCGGTTGCGCCGGGGAAAATGCCGCGCCATCGGCTCCGCGCCCAGCGGTGCCTCCGCAATGACCAGGCCTTCGTGGCCGATCGCGGCCTGCAGCTCGCGGTTCTCCGGCGGGTAGAAGATGTCGATCCCGCCCGCGACGACGGCGATGGTTCCCGTCGCCAGGCTGGCGCGATGGGCCTCCCCGTCCATGCCGCGGGCCAGTCCTGAAACGACCACGATACCCGCATCCCCCACTGCGGCGACGATCCGGCGACAGAATGTCCTGCCATTGGCGGAGGCATTGCGGGCACCGACCACGCCAAGCATCGGACGGGCCAGAAGGTCCCGCCTGCCAACCGTGGCAAGCACGGGCGGGGCCTGGCTGATGGCGGCAAGAGGGGCGGGATACTCCGGGTCGCCGACGATCAGGAAGCTGCCGCCCAGCCGCTGCAAAGCCTGCCATTCCCGCTCGGCATCCGCCGCAGGTGCGATCCGCAGCTTTCGGCGGCCTGCCCGTGCCGCGATCTCCGGCAGTGCCTCCAGTGCCCGTACCGCAGACCCGTAACGGGCCAGCAGACCATGGAATGTGGCGGGGCCGATGTTCTCGCTGCGGATCAGCCGCAGCCGCGCCAGCCGTTCCGCCTTCCGCGACGTCGTGTCCTCGTCCGCTGGTTGCATTCCGTCGGTCGTGCTCATCCGCTGATCCTGCCAGACGCCACTGACCTGTGCCAGTCCGGCGTCGGCCCCGGATGCCGAAGCCGGATCATCCGCCCTGATATTGCCCCTTCTGTTTCACACCGATGCCACGGTCGGTCAGCGATGATGAAGGCATGGAAAAACAGCATCGGATCGACCGGCGAATGATCGAGACCCCCGGCCTTGCAACGGTTGCGGGTGCCGAGCCCCAGCGTGCGGCGCGGAAAGCGTGCCGATCGGAGGGGAAGCAGGCCAGTGATCGTCGGTCACAGATCGGCCACAGCCGCGACGCTGACCGGTCACGTCCGGCTCCCCAGATCAATGAACAGCGACGGGCAGTCGACCTGCCCCCCACCCGGCGGACGAACGTCATCGGTTCCGACGAAAGCCAAATGGAAGGACGCGACATGTACTTCGCAGCTTTGCAGGATCACCCCCTCGGCCAGTTCGGCGTTTCTGTCGGTGGTGCCACCTACAGCCCCGCGACCACCCGCCGGGCGCTGCAGGAACTCGACTACGATCCTTACCATGCGACCCGTGCAGGCAAGCGGATACCGCGCCGTTTTGCGGAATCCCTGCCTGCCGACATCACGGGCAGTCGCCGCATGACCGAACGTCAGCAGGCCTTCGTGACCATCATGCTGCCCATCGTGCTGCGCGCCAACGAGATCGTTGGTGTACGCGACGCGGTGGCCCGTGCGCAGGCTGGTGTGGAAGCCCCGGCAGTCCCCAGTGATCTGCCGCCGTCGCTGCTGATCGGACTGGCCGCAGCCGTGACTGGCTGGGGCAGCGACCTCGCGGGTGGCAAGGCGAGCAACCCCTATCCGGAGACCCTGACGGTGCCCTATGGCCTGGGTCTGGACGCGGTTCGCGCCGCTGGCGGGATCAGCCGGGCGCGCCACAACAGCCTGCTGGAGGCGACGCTGGACATCATTCATGGCCTCGACACCCTGGTCACGGATCCCGCGTTCCGGCGGGAACAGGTTCGCCAGCATGACAGCAAGCGGCCCGACGGCTATCGCCTGGCCTTGCTGATGTCGGATACCGGTCCGTGCGACCGGGTTCTGGCCAGCGAGGTGCTCTATGCCATCGAAGGCGCGGCCCTGACGTTGCTGGACCGCGCACGACTGACGCCGCCGGTCGCCATTGTCCACTGACCGGTCCGGCCGCAGAGGCCCCTGACCGCCAACAGGTTCGTTGTGCCGCACCGGCAGGTCCCACCGTCGGCGTGCCAACGGACCAGATGATGCTGTCGCCCCCTCCTTTCCCAGACGGCATCCATCTGGCGGGGAAGCCCGGGTCCCCCCGACCGAACCGGGCTTCCCCTACCAATCTCGCTCACGTTCCTGCGTGTTCTGGTGTATTGTTCATCGCTCAGACAATCAGTGCGATAGCAATGCATCAGACGCGGGGAGCAGTGACATGACCGACGTGCCCGAGTTCAGGATTGGCTTTGTGCTCGGCGGGGCGGTATCAGCCGGTGCCTACACCGCCGGGGCAATGGACTTCCTGATCGAGGCGCTGGATGCCTGGGATGCGCATCGCAACCCGGATGACCCGGAACTGCCGCGCCACCGGGTGCGCATCGATGTCATGACAGGCGCCTCCGCGGGCAGCAAGTGTGCCGGTATCGCCGCAGTGGCGCTCGGGCGGGAACGCCCGGACAGCAGCAATGGATCATTCGACGGCAATCCCTTCTACGAGGCATGGGTCAAGGGTGTCGATATCGGTCACCTGCTCGACCCGGCAGATCTGGAGAGTTCGGCAGGCCCACTGCGATCCCTGCTGAACTCGTCGCGGCTCGGGAGCGTCGTCGCCGGCGTCATCGCGACAGGGGGTGCCGAGGCCCGGCGCGATTGGGTGAACGATCCGCTCATCATTCGCATGGCCCAGACCAACCTGCGAGGCGTGCCCTACACGATTGGCATGCGCAGCAACACCGGCGGCGGACATTCGGTAAGGAATCACGCCGACGAGACGACGTTCATCCTTTCTGACAAGCCGATTCCGGTGGAGTCCATTGCCTATGGGCGAACTGACTGGAAACAGATAAGCCGGGTCAACTCGGCAACCGATCAGGGCTGGGTAAATCTGGGCCATGCCGCACGTGCGTCAGGGGCGTTTCCCGCGTTTCTGGAGTCTGTTGTTCTCGCGCGGGCACGGCATGCCGACTACGATGGCAGACTGTTCGATATTCCGGGCGACAATTCGGACTCGACAGCTCATGGCAAGAGCCACCAGATTTCCATTTCTCCGTCCTGGCCGGAATCGCCACCCGGCGATCCCTATCGCTACCTCTGTGTCGATAGCGGTGCCTTCAACAACGAGCCCCTGCAATATGCGCGTGAGGTCCTGGCTGAAAAGCCGTTCGCGCGGAACCCGCGTGATGGTGACAAGGCTGACAGGGCTACTGTCCTGATCGACCCCTTTGTCGGGGCCGGGACTCTCGGACCGGATTCGGAAGTCGACTGGTTCAGGACACTTCTGCCACTTGGCAGTGCCATGATGGCGGAGAGCCGCTACAACGCAGATGATCTGGCACTTGCCCAGCATGAAACCGTCTACAGTCGCTTCCTGCTCGCACCGTCACGCGGTGGGGACGAACAGGCGGTTGGTCATCCTTGCGCCGGGGGCGGCCTGGGTGGGTTCTCGGGTTTCTTTCACCAGGACTACCGCCATCATGACTACATGCTTGGGCGTCGGAACTGCCAGAAGTTCCTGATGGAGCACTTCTCCCTGCCCCGGGGGAACAACCTGTTCAAGGGATGGTCGGCAGCCGGTGACAACGCACAGGGCGCCTGGTTGATCGAGGATCAGGAGACCGGGCCGCATCTGCCGATCATTCCCCTGTTCGGCAGGTGTGCGGAGGAAATCCGCCTGCCCGACTGGCCGGTGGACAGCTTTGATCCGGCAAGCATCGATCCGGCCATCGCCCGTCGCGTCGATGCCGTATACAGGCACCATCTGAAGGACCAGAAGTGGTACATCCGGGCCTATGCGTGGGTTGGGTGGCGTTTCGGCGGGCGGGGGAAGCTGCTGGATTTCATTCGCGGGGAGATTCGCCAGTGCCTGGTTGCCCAGCGCCTCTGGACCGGCCCGGCCCCGTCGAAGCCTGCCCCTGCTCCATATCCTGACCCGCGTGACATGCATTGATCCGTTCAGGCGTCCTGGCGCATTAATGCACTTGTCTCAAATCGACTTCCCCGGCATAAGAATGCGCAGAGCTTCAGGGTCGGGGAGGACCGGACGTGGACTACGAACAGATTCTCTACGAGGTGTCGGGCGGCGTCGCCACGATCACCATGAACCGTCCGGACCGGATGAACGCCATGACCCTGCAGATGGGTGGGGAAATCCGGCATGCCATGCAGGCCGCCTCCGATGATGCCGCGGTGCGGGCCATCGTGCTGACGGGTGCCGGTCGTGGTTTCTGCGCCGGTGCCGATGCGGCACGGCTGTCGAACACGGCCAGCGGCGGCAAGGAGCAGGAACCCTTGCCCAACCACGGCGCGATCGAGGGCGGGCTGGCCCTGCCGGAGGGATTTCACGCCAAGTATGCCTATCTGACCACGGTGCCGAAGCCGCTGATTGCCGCCATGAATGGCGCGGCGGTCGGTGTCGGGCTGGTCATGGCACTGTTCTGCGACATGCGCATCGCGGCGACCGAGGCCAAGATGGGCACCGCCTTTGCCAAGCGCGGCATGGTGGCGGAATATGGTCTGGCCTGGCTGCTGCCGCGCCTGATCGGGCCGTCGCGCTCCCTCGACCTGCTCTACTCGGCCCGGATCATCCAGGGGGAGGAGGCGCAGCGCATGGGGTTGGTTGATCGTGTCGTGCCCGCCGCCCAGGTGCTGCAGACCGCACAGGACTATGCGCGCGATATCGCGGCCAATGTCTCCCCCCGCTCCACCCGCATCATGAAGGATCTGGTGCTGCGGGCGATGGAGCAATCCATGGATGCCGCGCAGGACCAGGCCGCCGACGAACTGGCGGCCGCCCTGAAGTCGGAGGATTTCCGCGAGGGCATCGCCGCCTGGCAGGAAAAGCGGGCGCCCGAGTTCACGGGCCGCTGACAGGAGTATTGGGGTATGGAACTCGCACTGAGTGCCGACGAACAGGCCTTCCAGACGGAAGTCCGTGATTTCCTGAAGGCCGAACTGCCTGCGGACATTGCCGACCGGGTGAAGCGGGGCCTGCCGGTGGGACGAGAGGACATGCTGCGCTGGCACGAACCGCTGCGGGCGCAGGGCTGGCTGGCGGCAAGCTGGCCGAAATCCGCCGGTGGACCCGGCTGGACCATCATGCAGCGCCACATCTTCGACATGGAATGCCGTCTGGCCCATGCGCCGCCGCTGATTGCCTTCAACTTCAACATGATCGGCCCGGCGCTGATCGCCTTCGGGCGACCGGAGCAGAAGGAACATTACCTGCCGAAAATCCTCTCCGACGAGCACTGGTGGTGCCAGGGCTATTCGGAGCCGGGGGCGGGTTCCGACCTTGCCGGGGTACAGACGCGGGCGGTGCGCGACGGCGACCATTATGTCGTCAACGGCTCCAAGATCTGGACCAGCGCGGCGGAGGAGGCGAACCATATCTTCTGCCTGGTCCGCACCGATCCGGCGGCGAAGAAGCAGGAGGGGATCACCTTCCTGCTGATCGAGATGGACACGCCGGGGGTCGAGGTGCGTCCGCTGATCGCGCTGAACGGGCGGCGGCTCTGGAACACGGTGCATTTCGATGATGTCCGCGTGCCGGTGGAGAACGTTCTGGGGCGGGAGAACGAAGGCTGGACCGTGGCCAAGGCGCTGCTGGGGGATGAACGGCTGTTCGTCTCCCGCGTGTCCGAGAACGCCCGTGTCCTCAGCATCGTCAAGGAAGTCGCGGCCACGGAGAGCGCCGATGGCGCGCCCCTGATCCGTGACCTGGACTTTGCCATGAAGATCGCGGACCTGGAGGCACGGCTGAACGCGCTGGAGATGACCAGCCTGCGCATCCTGTCCCGCGCCACCGAGGGCGGCCGGATCGGCGCCGAGCCGTCGATGACCAAGCTGCTGGGCAGCCACATGGTGCAGGACCTGGACGTGGTGCTGTACCAGGCCATCGGCTACTACGGCGCGCCGGACCATTCCGACTTCCTGTTCCGGGGTGGCAATCAGTTGCCCGTGGGTCCGGACCACGCGGTCGGTATCACGTCGGGTCAGTTGCACCATCGCGGCTATACCATCGCGGGCGGCACCTCGGAGGTGCAGCGCGGCATTCTTGCCAAGGCGGTTCTGGGTCTCTGATACTGGTCCGGTGAATCGGAGTCATGGACCTGCTGGCCTCTCCTGAACCGACCACTGCCAGGAGACTGCAGGCATGGTGATGGATATCCGCCCCGCGACCGCTGATGACATTCCGGCGATCACCGACATCTATGGTCACTGGGTCGAGACGGGAACCTCCTCCTTCGAGCTGCAGGCCCCGGATGAAGCGGAGATGCAGACGCGTTTCGCCGCCCTGAAACAGAAGGACCTGCCCTGGCTTGCCGCAACGCGGGGTGGCGCGCTGGTCGGCTATGCCTATGCCGGTCTCTACCGTCCCCGCCCGGCCTATCGTTTCACGCTGGAGGATTCGATCTACGTCGCCCCCGATGCCGTCGGCACCGGCATCGGTCGTCCCCTGCTCACCGCCCTGATCGAGACCTGCCGTGGGCTGGGTTGCCGCAACCTGATCGGGATCGTCGGCGACCCGCAGACCAACCAGGGATCCGTCGCCCTGCACCGCGCCCTCGGCTTCGAACCCATCGGCACCGCCCGCCAGATCGGCTTCAAGTTCGACCGCTGGCTGGATGTCCTGACGATGCAGAAGGTGTTGTAGGGTCCCCTAGGTTTGTCAAATTTTCATGGTTCAGTTGCAGCCAAATTGCTATGTCTTCCTGGTTTTTCAGATCAGGAAAAACAGTTCTAGCAACTTCAAGATCGTTGTAGATTGAAAGAAGTTCATCACCGCTTGAAGGATTTTTTCTCATGAAATTGTTCGATAATCTGATCTTGCAGATAGCTCTGTTGAATTCGTATATCTCCCATCCCATGCCTTTCCCACGAATTTGAATAGCTAAGTCCAATTCAGATAGCGCCCGCTCAAAATTTGGTGATGTTGAATCTTTCAATGCGAATGCTAGTTCTGCATGGTTTCGATGAAAGCGATTCTCAAAGTCACTATCAGAAAGTGATTCGAATACAGGTATTGTTCTATCAACAATGTATCTTGAAATATTAGATTTGTAATTATTCGATCTGACGAACCTGGCTCTGTAAAAAATCACTATCCTGACAAAAGGACTTGCTTTTTTGATGCACGATTTTAGTCTATCGACTTCATCTTTATCAGTTATGTCGATTTTTCTATGTCCTACGTCCTCATCTTCGAGCAATTTTGTGGCCGCGCTCAGCGCCGCAGCATCAATTTCCGCCTGATCTGAAAAGTGCTTTTCGATATCATTAACTTTTTGTTCGCTATTTCGAAGTCGCGAGCGGATATTGGCAACCTCGTATCGCGTCAATTCTCCAAAAAACGATGTTCTAGTCCACAGATATACAAATGAAAATCCAACAACAAAGAAATAAATCATAACCATCAAATACAAATTGGGTAAATATTCATATCCTATGAAATATGGCGCGATATTTTTCTCTAAATTCTCTAATATTTCTGTAAATCTATAGGATTGTGCCAATCCAACACCCAGCAATAATTTCGTAACCCAATCAGAAATAAGCTCCAAGTTTGTGTTTGAATGATAGGGCAAGATTTCGTCATTGGATCCATTGGGATTCTTCGATTTGCTTCCTTGTGTGTCGGGTACAGTATGGGTTGATCTTGGAAGTCCAAACAAGAAACCAATAATAGAACCTAAAGAGGCAGTGCAAATACAAAAGAAAATGGAATATATAAGATTTAGTTCATTTAAAGAAACCAAATAAACACAGAATAAAAGGGCTAATCCGATCAGTGGCGCCGCTATTCCAAAGCGTCTCCACCCTGTGAATTTCTTTGATGTTAAGCCGGTATCTGTCACTTCGAACTACCCTAACTTGTTTGGGAGGGTGAACAACTATCGATAATGACCATAGTGCAGAAATTAGATTGACTCAATCAACGCTCTGCACCAGCATTAAATTTCTGTTACCACGGGAGATTCGCTGATGCCAAATGCGATGCAGTTGGGAGAGAAGCTACCTAAGACGTTTCGCGAAATCCATGATCGGCTTGGTAGTATGCCTCGATACAAGATAGTTGTCGTTGCAATTGATACGTTTTCTCGAGGGACGCGTTTGGTCCATTGTCATTACGTATCGCTGCTAGGTGAAGATCCTTCATACATTCGGAAACTTATGGCTGGGATGGATAACGTCAAGGAATTGCCCGGGATAGAGAATGGCCGGAGCGTCGATGGTCTTATTGCCTATAAGACGACTGTGAAAATGGCATCAATGCTTAATGTATATGCGGCGCTTGCAAGAATTGTGGAGGATAATTCATCGTCCTACACAATGATGAACTATTTCAACGTCGTTCAGCATTCAGGAATTGGTAATGAGCCGATTACTATGGGATGGAATGACGTGCTGTAGATGATGACAGGGATGATTTAGATAGAGCGTCGCAAGCCGCGCTATCCAAAGTCTAACAGAAAGCCCGGCGGACTTGCATCCGCCGGGCTTCGTGCTTCACGTGACTGTCGTCGCGGGTCAGCCGTTGTAGAGGCCGACGATGGCGATGGAGGAGACGTTCTGGTGCGGGGCGCCGCCCAGGTTGTGAGTCATGCCGATGCTCGGGTTGGAGAGCTGGCGGGCGCCGGCGCGGCCATGAAGCTGCAGGTACATCTCGTAGAGCATCCTGAGGCCGGAGGCACCGATCGGATGGCCGAAGCACTTCAGGCCGCCGTCGATCTGGGCCGGGACCTTGCCGTCGGCATTGTAGAAGCCGTCGAGGAAGTCCTTCCAGGCCTCGCCTTCCTTGGAGATGTAGAGGTCTTCCGCCGTCACCAGTTCGGTGATGGAGAAGCAGTCATGGCATTCGAACATCGACACCTGCTCGCGCGGGTTGGAGATGTCGGCTTCCTTGTAGGCGCGCTGGGCGGCCTGGCGGGTGGTCATGAAGTACGACCCGTCCCAGGAGCTGTGCGAGGACTCGGTGCCGTTGGAGACGGCGAGCTGCAGCGCCTTCACGGTGACCAGATCCTTCTTGCCGAGCTTGCGCGCGATCTCCGGCGTGGTGACGATGGCGGCGGCGGAACCGTCGGACACGCCACAGCAATCGAACAGGCCCAGCGGCTCCGCGATCATCGGCGCGTTCAGCACCGTGTCCATGGTCACGGCCTTCTGCAGATGCGCCTTCGGGTTCTTGGCCCCGTTTTCGTGGCTCTTCACCGAAACCTGGGCAATGCCGCGCTTCAGGTCGGAGGCCTGCACGCCGTGCTTCTGGCGATAGGCGGTGGCGAGCTGCGCGAAGTTGCCGGGCGCGGAGGCGTTCGGGTTGACCATGTCGTTCAGCGGACCGCGGCCACGCTGCGGCAGGCCGCCGTAACCGGTGTCCTTCAGCTTCTCGACGCCGACCGCCAGGGCGATGTCGGCGGCACCGGAGGCCACGGCATAGACCGCGCCGCGGAAGGCTTCGGTGCCGGAGGCGCACATGTTCTCGACCCGGGTCACCGGGATATAGGGCAGGCGCAGCGCGACGGACAGCGGCACGGCGGACTTGCCGACATGCACTTCCTCGATCGCCGTGGAGAACCATGCGGCGTCGATCTGCGAGGTCTCGATCCCCGCATCCTTCACGCATTCCTCATAGGCTTCCATGATCAGGTCTTCGGCGTCGCAGTCCCAGCGCTCACCGAACTTGGAGCAGCCCATCCCCAGAATGGCTACCTTGTCACGAATCCCTGACGCCATCGTCAAATCCTCCCGGTCGATACATCATGTTCAGAACATACTTGATCGCACTGTAACATGATTTCCGCTGCGCCAAAGACAAGACAGATGCAGGGCTGCCATAGGCAAACGTCATGTTTGTGCATCCGTTCCCGGCTCGTCGTGCATACCCTCTGCCGACAATCGACCCTATGATCGTCCCGAGTACCGTTCGAAGCGGGCCGGTGCAGCGAGAATCGACCACGACAATCCGGGAGGGATGAAGACCATGGGGACCAGAGCCTTGCACCACGCCTCGGCGTTGCAGATTGCCGCCGCCATCCGCGATGGCGAAACCAGCGCAGCAGAGATGCTGGAGGTCTTCATCGACCGGACGGAACGGCTGAACCCGGCCATCAACGCGGTCATCGCCACGGACTATGCGGCGGCGCGGGAGGCGGCGGCGGGGCTGGACCAGCTCAACCGGCGCGGCTATCGCCTCGGCCCCTTCCACGGTGTGCCGATGACGGTGAAGGAGAGCTACAACCTCACCGGCCTGCAGACCACCTGGGGCGACACCGACTACATCGGCAATATCGCCACCGCAGATGCTGTCGTGGTGGAGCGGATCAAGCGCCAGGGTGCGGTGGTCTTCGGCAAGACCAACGTGCCGCTGAACCTGACCGACTGGCAGTCCTACAACGGTGTCTATGGCAGCACCGGCAACCCCTGGAACCCGGAGCGCACGCCGGGCGGATCGTCGGGCGGTTCGGCGGCGGCGCTGGCGGCGGGGCTGACGGGGCTGGAATTCGGCTCCGACATCGGGGCCTCCATCCGCAATCCGGCGCATTACTGCGGTGTCTTCGGGCACAAGCCGACCTGGGGCATCGTGCCCCCGCGCGGCCATGGCAAGGTGGCGTCGAACCAGCCGAGCGATGTGGCCGTCTGCGGCCCGCTGGCCCGGTCCGCCGCCGACCTTGAGGCCGCACTGCTGGCCGTCGCCGGTGCCGACCCGGTCTATGGGGAGGGCTGGCACCTGACCCTGCCCCAGCCGAAGAAGGATGACCTGGGTGATTTCAGCGTGGCGCTGATGCTCGACTCCCCGGCCTCCGAGGTGGATGAGGAGGTGAAGGCAAAGCTGCTCACCCTGACCGACCAGTTGCGCAAGGCGGGCGTCACGGTGGACGAGCGTGACCCGTTCGAGGTCGACTGGCTGCAGTATCACGAGGATTACTTCCGCCTGTTCCGCCCCGTCACCCACAGCCGCCTGCCGCAGGAAGTCTTCGACGGCTGGCTGGCGCAGCGTCCCGGCATCGCCGACGACGACCGCAGCTACAACGGCATGAACATCAAGGCCGCGACCGAGTCGTATTACGAATGGGCCGCCGCCGACCGCCGCCGCTATGGCTACCGCGACCAGTGGAAAGGCTTCTTCCGGGACTACGACCTGCTGCTCTGCCCCGCCGCCGCCTCCGCCGCCTTCCCGCGGGAGGAGAGTATCCCCCGCGAGCACCGCATGATCACCGTCAACGGCCATGACGTCGAATACAACGACCAGCTTTTCTGGGCCGGCATCTCCGGCGCCACCTATCTGCCCGGCACCGTCGCCCCGCTGGGTCCGGGCGGCACCACGAGCCTGCCCGTCGGCGTCCAGATCATCGGCCCCTGGATGGGCGACCTCACCACCATCCGCTTCGCCGGCCTGATCGAAGATGCCTTCGGCGGCTGCCACGTGCCGCCGGGGTTCGAGTGAGGGGGGAAGCATCTTCCCGACTGACCATTTCGATGCCCGATCAGATGAGTGACTGGGTGGAGACCCAGATCAGCTCAGGCCGTTACGGCAATGTCAGTGAGTATCTTCGCGACCTCGTGCGGCGAAACCAGCCCGTCGCCGTGATCAAGCCGGAAAAATCTAACGTCCGGCGGTCCAAATAATGGGCTCAGTGCATTCCATTTGCGGCGAGGTTGTTGGAAGTGGCATTTTAGGGAGCAGTTTGCGGAACAGTATTCTCTAGATCACTGGTAGAGTTGGAGTTCCACTGAGTGTTTCCGAACGGCACAGGCTTTCCGGAACTTGAAATATGTAGTACTGTGCTCAGCTGGGGTTCATACCTAGATATATCATTATGGTTCCGTTTTTGGGATGGAGTTTCATTATGGAAGAAATGGAATATTCGATTGAGCGGCGTAAGCTGCGACAAGGATGGTTTGGAATAGCGATCTCAGTTCTTACGCCGATCATCCTTGTATATCTGTCATTGAGCGTGAGTTTATTGTTGCAAGACCGAGATGCAAAATTGAGTATAGATGCTCAAATATTAAAGCAAAAACAATCTCTGTATCGAGAAATTGGTGCTAACATCAATGTCATATTTGTTTATTTAGTTGATATTGGAGACTATCGAAAATTTACGCCCGATGAAATAGTTGATCGGAAACGCTCAACTGACAGGATATTTTTTTCATACCGCCCATATTGGAGCGAGAAGACCGAAAATTCCTACAAAGATTTTATGAATGCGGCGTTTAAAACCTATTCTGGCACCGGACAGAAAGCAAAAATTAGAGCAACGACTGACGAGAAGAAGGCTGCATTTAAAATTGATGGTATAGCTTGGAAGGAGCAATGGGACTCTGCATTCACTGACAAATTGAAAGTCGATGTGAATGCATTATATTATGACCTAGTAAGTGCATTTTTGTCGGATACGGTATCTCCTGCAATTCGAGAATTGAGTAAATCCTAGATTCGTGGACACATTGTTCTATAATTTCGAAGCAAGGAAGTGACTCAGTTGGTGTTGTGATGCCAATTTGGAATAGCGCAACAACGTTAAACCCAATGTGCTCCTTCCGATGAACCTTCGTTTTCCGGAATCCCACTTGCTGCGCTCACCCCCTCCCCACCACCAACCGATACCCCAGGTCACAACTCGCCCGCCCCAGCAGGTCCCCGTACTTCGCCTCCCACGCCCCCGTCTCGAGGTCGCGCGCCAGCCGCTCCAGCTTCGCCTCCACATCCTCTATCGCCCAGAAACACGAGATGGCGGCGCGGATGCGGTGGTCGAGGTAGGCGGCGGGTCGGTGCCAGTAGGCGGCGAGGAAGCCGTCGGCGCAGTCGTGGGGGATCGGGACCGGGGTGATCCGTACCGGGCCGAGGGCGGCGGCATAGGCGCTCATCGGCGGCATCTGGGTGGCGTCGATGCTGATCAGTTCCGGCAGGTAGTCGGTCAGCCAGAAGCCCCGGTGGGCGGGGTCGAAGGTCAGGATGACCACGGGGCCGCGGGCCACCCGGCGCAGTTCCGCCAGGCCCTTCGGCTGGTCCGACCAGTGGTGGACGGTCAGGACGGCCATCACGGCATCGAAGGCGTTGTCGGCGAACGGCAGATCTTCCGCAAGGCCCCGGATCACGGGGGCGGCTCCGGCGGGGCGCTGGCGGATCATCTCGATGGAGGGTTCCAGGGCAGTGACGGTCCGGTCCGCCGGCTCGTAGGACCCCGTCCCCGCGCCGACGTTCAGCACCGTGACCGCGTCACCCAGCGCGGCACCGTTCGCAGCTTCGATCCTCGGGTCCGGCTGGCGCAGGTTGGCGTAGTTGATGCCGATGGTGTCATAGGCCGTGGGCATGGCGCCGGCCTCCGGTCAGGTCGCGGCGGTCTGCGTGGCGACCCGTGCCAGCGCATTGCGCGAGATCAGGATGTGAAACGGCATGATCGCGCGCAGGTAGAGACGGCCTCCGAGATTGTGCGGATGCACCCAGGTGGCGAGAAACACCCGGCCTTCGCGCGACTGCACGGAGACCCGGAAGTTCAGGTGCCGGTCGTTGAAGCCGGCGATGATCTCCTCCGCCGTTTCCGTCTCGACCGGGAAGATGCCGATGCTGTCCCGCGTCTTCGGGCCATCGTTCACCAGGCCGAACGGCGCGGTCAGCACGCCGCGCAGGCGCATCAGGAACTGCACCCAGCCGGGAAAGGCGGTGATGATCTCCGCCGCCGGGCGGGGCGGCAGGTCGGAGGCCACGGAATAGCAGTCCAGGAAATCCGCCGGGGCGGCCCGTTCGTGCAGCAGGCTCTGCGCGGGAAGGGGTGTCGCGGTCACGTCAGGGCGGCGGTTCATCGGCGGAACTCCGGCATTGCCTGATACTCCTTCTGAATATGGGCCGGATGCCCGCCGATTGCATTTCCCGTTTCAGCGCCATAACAACGCAGCAGGACATGGGACCGTGTGATCCGGTTCCGGGTGACAGGGCGGGGAGTGAAGAGGCATGGATGAAACCGATGAGCGGCCCTTCTTTCACGAAGGCATGCGCGCGTTGCAGGACCAGATGGACGGGCGGCGCACGGCGGATGCCATCGTCGCGGCGGTGCGCCATTTCGAGTTCTCCGAGGCCGACCGGAAGCTGATCACAGAGGCCCCCTGCGTCTTCATCGCCAGTGCCTGGAACGATCATGTGGACTGCAGCATGAAGTCCGGCGACCCCGGCTTCGTGAAGATCGTCGGGCCGGGCGTGCTGGAATACCCGGAGTATGACGGCAACTCCATGTACCGCACCCTGGGGAACATCCGGCAGAACCCGAACATCGGGCTGCTGTTCGTGAAGTTCGACGGGCGGACCCTGCGGATGCGGATCAACGGCCGCGCCACGATCCTGCAGGACGCCGGGAGCCTGTCACGCCATCACGGGGCGCGGTTCGTGGTGCGCGTTGACTGCGATCTATCCCAACTGCACCCGCTACATCCCGGATTTCGAACAGGGGACGCCCGCGCGGCACGTCCCGCGCCCGGGGCAGGGCACCCCGCCGGTGCCGAGCTGGAAGAAGATGCCCGAGTTCCGCGACAGCCTGCCCCGCGATGACCCGCACCGCGACATGCTTGACGACGACTGACCGCACGGGCAATCGGTGCCCGGGCCGGGGAAGCCGTCGGGCGGCGGAACGGGCCAGGCAGCAGGGGGGAGGAGACGGGACATGGACCATCCATACGGCAAGCTGATCGGCTTTCGTTTCACGGCGCAGGGGCAGGGCACCAGCACCATGGAACTGGCGGTGCGAGAGGATCTGATGAACCCGCACGGCGTAGTGCATGGGGCGGCACTCTATTCGCTGGCCGATACCGGCATGGGTGCGGCGCTTTACGGCTTGCTGGAGAAGGGCGAGAGCTGCGCCACCATCAATTGTTCCATCAGCTATTTCCGGGGCGTGACCGGCGGCACGCTGACCTGCACTACCAAGGTGACCAACAAGGGGCGCAGCGTCGCCACACTGGACTCCGAGATATGGAACGACGACAGGCTCGCCGCCACCGCCCACGGCCAGTTCTCCATCTTCCAGCGGCGGTAGGGGCTGATCCGCGGTCCAGCCGTCGGCGCCTGCGCGGCACGCCTGGGTACCCGGTTCAAGCCCGGGCACGACGTGGTTGGGAGTGGCCAGGTTGTCTCTCACTATCCACCCCATCAAGACGCCCGCGGACTTGATCCGCGGGCCCAGTCCTCCACATCTGCGCGGCACCCCTGGATACCCGGCATGAGCGGTGGGGCGGTTATTGTGGGGACTGTTCCATCCCTCTCCCCCTCCCGGCCACCACGCATGTATCCTGAAATGGGTGGCCGGGAGGGGGAGAGGGATGGAACAGGCCGCAAAAAAAGTGCCTTCAGCTCTTAGCCTTCGCGGCGAAGAAGGCGTCGATGAAACCCTGTGGCTCCCCCCTGGCGAAGGCTTCCTGCTGGCCCAGCACGGCGGCTCGGAAGGCTTCGTCGAAGCCTTTCAGCGCCACTTCCCGGAACCGCAGCTTGGTGCGTGCCCAGGCGGTGGGCAGCTTGCCCGCGAGCTGGCTGGCGAGGTCGCAGGCGGTGGAGATGACTTCCTCCGGCGGGACGACACGGTTCAGCAGGCCCAGGTGCTGTGCCTCGTCGGCGTCCATCAGCCGTCCGGTCATCGACAGTTCCTGATTCATCGACCAGCCGAGATGCAGGCTCATCCAGTAGGACCCCATGACACTGGGGATGCCGGCATTGATCTCCGGCTGGCCCAGGCGGACGCCGGGATGGGCAACGCGCAGGTCGGAGACCAGGCTCAACTGGAACCCGCCGCCGGTGGCGACGCCGTTCAGGGCGGCAATGACCGGTTTCTCCGTCATCAGGATCTGGCGATAGCAGTTGCAGACCCGCCCGAACCATTCCTCCACCTCATGCACCTGCACGTCGCGGGCTTCCTGCAGGTCGACCCCGGCACAGAACGACCGGTCCCCCGCACCGGTCAGCACGATGCCCTTCACCGCCGGGTCGGCATCCAGCCGGATCAGCGTTTCCGCAAGCCCCCGCGCCAGATCGGCGCTGATGGCATTCAGGGCGTCCGGGCGGTTCAGGATCAGCAGGGCGATCTCCCCCCGCATCTCGGTCGTGACGGCGTCGTTCATGCTTGCTCTCCCCTTCGTGCATGGCGCGCGCAATCCTTGCGCCGCAGCGGATCGGATGCAAGGCAGCGGCCTCTCGCCAATCCGTGATGTGCAACCTCCGCGCAAAGGCGCACAATTGCCGAAACAGGTGAGGAGCCAGGCCATGAAACAGGACGAAATCGATCCCCGGGTCTTCGATCTCTATGACGAATACTGCCATTCGGAGATGTCGCGGCGGGAGTTTCTGGAACGTGCCGGAGCCATCACGCTGGTGGGCGGTCTCTCCGCCATGGCCATGGCACAGGCCCTGCTGCCGCGTTACGCCGAGGCGCAGCAGATCTCCTTCACCGATCCACGCATCACGCCGCAGTACGTCGACTATGACTCCCCCGGCGGCACATCGGGCCGGATGCGTGGCTATCTGGTGAAGCCGGAGGGGGCGGGGCCGTTTCCCGCCGTCCTGGTGATCCACGAGAACCGGGGCCTGAACCCGCATATCGAGGATGTGGCGCGGCGCATGGCGGTGGAGGGGTTTCTCACCCTGGCACCCGACGGCCTGTCACCGGTCGGCGGCTATCCCGGCAACGATGATGCGGGCAAGGCGTTGCAGCGCAGTCTGGACCGGGATGAACTGCTGACCGACCTGCTGAACAGTGCCCGGTTCCTGAAGGCGCATCCGCTTTCCTCGGGCGCGCTTGGGGGCGACGGGCTTCTGCTTCGGCGGCGGGGCGGTGAACTACCTCGCCGTGCAGATGGGTCCGGACCTGCAGGCGGTGGTGCCGTTCTACGGTGCGGCCCCGGCGACCGTTGACGTGCCGCGTATCAAGGCGTCGGTACTGGTTCAATATGCCTCCGATGACCCCCGGATCAACGCCATGCGCCCGGACTTCGAGGCTGCGCTGAAAGCCGGCAACGTCGACTACGTGATGCACACCTATCCCGACACGCGGCATGGCTTTCACAACAACTCGACACCGCGGTACAACGCCGAGGCGGCGGCGCTGGCCTGGTCGCGGACGGTTGCGTTCTTCAGGGCGAAGCTTGGCTGAAACCGGTCCCGGGCTTCCCGGCCACTTCCATCGCGCGTTCGAGGGTGGGGATGATGGCCGGGTCCAGGGTCTGCGCCACGTTGAAACGCATGAAACCGCTGGTGGCATCGCCGGGACTGAAGGCATTGCCGGGTGCCAGCACGACGTTCTCCCGCAGGGCGGCGCGGGCGACGTCGGCGGCATCCAGCCCGTCAGGCAGCCGACACCAGAGGAACATCCCGGCCCCGGGTTCGATCCATGGTTTCAGACCCAGCGGGTGGAGCCGCCTGCTGACCGTCTCCATCGCCGTCGCCAGCCGGGCTCGAAGGCCGCTGGTGTGCCTGCGCCATGCGCCGTCCTGCAGCACGGCCAGCACCAGTTCCGCCGACAGGCCCCCGCCGCCGAACGAGGTCGCGATACGCAGGTCAACCAGTTCGCTGATCCAGTCCTGCCGCGCCGCGATGAAACCGGTGCGCACCGCCGCTGACAGGGACTTGGAGAAGCTGCCGATGTGAATGACCCGCGCCAACCCGTCGAAGGCGGCAAGCCGGGGGGCCGGTTCATGCTCGAAGTCGGCGAAGATATCATCCTCGATGATGATCAGATCGTGTGCTTCCGCATGTTTCAGCACCCGGTGGGCGATGACGGGTGACAGGGTCGCGCCGGTCGGATTGTGCAGTGCCGAGTTGGTGATGTAGAGCCGCGGCGCGTGATGTTTCAGAGCCTGTTCGAACCGGACAGGGTCGGGGCCGTCCGGGGTATAGGGCACGCCGACAACCGTCACCCGATGGGCGCGCAGCATGGCGTGGAAGTTGAAATAGCAGGGGTCGTCCACCAGGACCGTATCGCCCGGCTGCAGCAGGAAGCGGCAGAGCAGGTCGATGGCCTGGGTGCCGGACTCGGTCAGCATGATCTGGCCGGGTGCCGCGACCACGCCCCTGTCCGCAAGCCGTCGTGAAATCACCTGGCGCAGGCCCGGCAGGCCGAGCGATGTGCCGTAGTCGGTCAGACGGAAGTCGGCATCGCGTGCGACACGGCGCAGGGCGCGGCGGATCTCTGCCTCCGGCATCCAGGACGGGGGCAGCCAGCCGCACCCCGGTTTCGGCGTGGCTTCGTCCGCATCCAGCGATTGCCGCGCGATCCAGAGCGGATCGACATCCCGCTCCAGCTCCGGCGCGGTGTCTGCGATGGAGAACGGCGGCGGATGCCCGGCGACATAGAAACCCGAACCCCGCCGGGACTGGATCATGCCTTCCGCCACCAGTCGATCATAGGCATCGACGACGGTGGATCGTGACACTCCCATCCGGTCGGCCTGACCCCTGATCGAGGGCAGCCGCATGCCCGGCGTCATCTGGCGGCTGGCGATCTGCTGTCTGACCGTCTGCATCACCTGCCCGACAAGGGAGCCGGTCGCCGCTGCTCCATCATGCTGAATGCTCATCTGTATCGCCATTTGTTCCAGTACAGTTCGCGCATATTGTACTGAACTGTATCTGGCGTGACCAGTCCCACGGCGTCAAGGTCCGGGCGCAACAGAGGGAGAGAGTCCGATGGACAGCCGCACGGGTGCATGGATCTACGGGTTTGTCGGCGTCGCCATCTTCAGCGCCAGCCTGCCGGCCACACGTGTGGCCGTCGCGGATTTCGATCCGGTGTTCCTGACCCTGGCGCGGGCGGCGATAGCCGGTCTTGTAGGCGGTGCCTGCCTGTTGCTGCTGCGCCAGCGCCGTCCGGGTCGCGGAGACATGGTTTCCCTGCTGATCACGACGCTGGGTGTGGTCGTCGGCTTTCCGCTGCTGACAGCCCTGGCGCTGGAGCGCATCACGTCGGCTCATTCCATGGTCTTCATCGGGCTGCTGCCGCTGGCCACCGCCATCTTTGCCGTGGTGCGGGCCGGTGACCGGCCGCGCCTGGTATTCTGGCTGTTCTCCATCATCGGGGCCGCGCTGGTTGCCGGATTTGCGCTGGCCGAGGATCTTTCCGCGTCCTGGAGCGGTGATCTGCTGATGCTCGGGGCGATTCTGGTCTGCGGGCTGGGCTATGCGGAGGGGGCGAAGCTCTCGCGTACACTCGGCGGCTGGCAGGTGATCTGCTGGGCGCTGGTGCTGGCGCTGCCGATGATGCTGCCGCTGGCACTGCTGGCCCAGCCGGAGACCTATTCCGGCATCCCGCTCCCGGCCTGGGTTGCGCTCGGCTATGTCTCCCTGTTCAGCATGCTCATCGGCTTCGTGTTCTGGTATCGCGGTCTGGCGCAGGGCGGCATCGCGGCGGTGGGGCAGTTGCAACTGCTGCAGCCTTTCATGGGGCTGATGCTGGCGGCGGGCCTGCTGGGGGAGGCGGTCAGTCTGACCATGGCGCTTGTCTGCCTGGCTGTCGTGGCCTGTGTCGCCGGGGCACGCCGTTTCGCGTGAGGCCTGCTGCCGTCGGGATTGTGGCCGGAGCCCCGTTGGTCGAAGATGTGCCAGTGATCAGTGGGGGAGGTGCAGTCATGACGGAACGGGTGCAGGGCGAGGGGTTCACGCTCGAGAAGGCGCGCAGGGCGGCAGAGACATGGTTCGCGCCCTGGGTGAAGGATCTCGGTCTGGTGGTGGAGGAGATCCGGCCGGGCTTCGTGCGGGTCAGGCTGCCGAACAATGCGCGGCTGAACCGGGTCGGCGGCATTCTTTCCGGACAGGCCATGATGGCCGTGGCCGACACCGCGATGGTCTTCGCCGTCCGCTCCGCACTGCGCGGGGAGGCTGACATCGCAACTGTCCAACAATCCACCAGTTTCTTCCGCGCCGTTGCCGATACGGACCTGATCTGCGAGGCGCAGGTCACCAAGGAAGGGCGCAGCATGATGTTCGGGGACTGCACGCTCTATGCGGATGGCCAGCAGGCGAAACCGGCGGCCCAGGCGACACTGGTTTATGCGGTAATACCGAAAAGAAAGTAATATATTTACCGTGAAACCCCTTGTAGCGGTATAAATACCTATGTATATCTTCGGTATCACAACCGGAGGAATGAAGCATGGGCAAGCGCAGAGGTCCCTATCGCGATGAGCGCCGTCGTACCATCCTGGGTCCGCGATCAGGCCGTACTCTCAAGAAATGCCTGAATTATCAGGAATGTGGCAACGAGATCATGAGTCTCGGCGCACACCACCGCATGTGCAACAGTTGCTGCGAGATGCCTGGCGACTATTCCCTGACCTTGCCGCCCGGCAGTATCCGGTAAAATCGCGCAATTACCGCAACAAGACCCTGTCGGGGCCCGTTCTCCGGAACCTGCTCAGCGTTCCGGACTCACGGTAACCATCTCGCCGTTCTCGAGCGGCACCCGAACGGTCCGGCCCCCCGCATCAAGGGTCAGCGGACCCCTGACCTCTGCCGGCATTGGCAGCGTGGCGAGAACCCGCGCTGTCCCGCCGGACAGCGTGACAATGGCCAGTGACCGGCGCCCTACCTCCGGCAGCAGCAGATCGACGATCCCATTGCTGTCCCAGTCGAGCGTTGCGCTCAGATCCTGTATGCGGCTGCCGATCCGGTGATTGGAGAAGCCGTACTGTTCGCCCTTCGCGACCAGCTCTCCGCCGGCAAGTTGCCAGAACTGCAGCGTTCCGCCGATGTGAGGGGTGCGGACAATGGCGATTTCCGGGACACCATCACCATTGTAGTCGGCGATCCCCGCCGGATTGAGCCACCGGTTTCGTGTGCCGATCCAGGGTGTCCGGGCGATGGCCTGCAGGCGTCCGGCACGCAGGCCGAAAACCGCAAGGGCAGAACCCTTCTCCAGGTTCGATTGCACCACGATCAGTTCGTCCTGCCCGTTGCCGTTCAGGTCGGCAAGGCGGACGGTCAGATCCTCGAACACGGAACGGCTGTCCAGCCGATGCCCGATGGTCCGGCCGTTGGTCAGGCGGGCGTAAAGCGTTCCGCCCTCGATCCGGTCGCCGAGGACACCGTGCCCGTAGCGGCGTACCGGCTGCCCCAGCCAGGCCGCCGTGATCAGTCCTGACCCCCTGACGGCCCTTGAATCGGGCAACAGGTCCTGGACACCTTCCGCGGCTGCCGCCGGGCCTGCCGGGAGCGCGAGAACCAGCCCAAAAAACAGGCATATCCGTACGAAATCGCGAATCGGGCGAAACATGAGCAAATTTGTTCCCTTTTTGGTGTCCACATACTCCATGCACCCGTTTTAGGAGTCCACATGCATCGGTGCCTGTCGTATGGGAAAGCGAAGCTTGGGGAGGCGCCGGAAAGAGGGACGCATGTCGACAAATTCGATGCTATGGGCGGAGGTCAGGACACCCGCCGGGGATCCGGAGTCACTCGAAAGCGGCCTGCAGTCGTTCCTCGATTACTGGTTGTCCCTGGAGAGGAAGCACGGCCGTCCCCCGCGCAAGAGCGAATTCGATCCGCTCGACGTCGCCCGGCTCTGGCGCGGTATCGCCGTGATCGAGGTGGTTCGCGAGGAAGGCAGGGACCATCGTTTCCTGTACAGGTTTCTCGGCACCAGCCATGATCACATCAATGGGGCCTCCTACAGCGGTCGTTTCGTCGATGAAACCCTGCCTGCGGCGGAGGTGGCCGCCATTCAGCCGATCTACAATGGCGTCATTCATGGAAAGCGACCGCACTACTGGCATCGTCGCGGACTGGCGGCAACCCTCGAACCCGCAGCCTATGAGCGGGTGCTGGCACCGTTCCTTGGCACGGGTGATCGTGTCGACTTCCTGATCGGCTACTGGCGGTGGCACTGGCGGACCGGCCTGCCCAGGGGCCTTCACCTGGTCCATGACAGCTCCAGCGCCGTGAACGGTCCACCAAAGACTTCAGCAAGCGACCCGACCTGATTCAGTAGACGCCGAGGTCGCGCAGCGCCACCTGCAGGTCCGGTGGCAGACCCTCCGCGTCGGTATGGGCGGAAAGGTCCGGCGGCGCATCCTTCGCCTCCAGATAGCGCCATCCCTGATGTGGCCGACGCAACCAGGGCTCCGTCCGGACCAGTTCGGGGGCCAGTACCAGGCCGCACTTGATGCCGGTCTCCGTTTCCACCCGGTCCAGTGCCACGATCCGCTGACGCACCCGGATCGCGCCCGCGATGATCCAGTAGAGTGAGCCCCCGGCAAGCACCTCCCCGTCCCGCCGTGGCCGGTTCCGGGTGACGTGACGCAACTGCTCGCCGCGCGCCACGCGCTGGCCCTGCCAGAGTTCGAGCTGCTCCACCTGATCCACACCGACGCAGATCTTCAGCAGATGAACCACCTTTGGTGTTTCGCCGTCTGTTCTTCGGTCAGCCATCGAACCGTCCGAGCACCTGCCACCAGAGGTAATCGAGCGGCAGCAGGACCACGATGGTGATGATCGCGACCGTCAGGGTGGCCCGGATGCCGTCACGGATCGGTACCTTTCCGAGCTGCATGGCAACCACAACCGGTGGTCCCTGAAAGGGAAACAGAACCGTCGAATAGGCCGGCACCTGCATCATAAGGGTGGTCGCGAGTGGCAGGCCCATGGCAACGGAAAGCTGGTCCGCAAGCGGGGTCAGAACAGCCGGCACGGTCGGTGCGGTGCCCAGCAGGCTGACACCGATCGATGCGCCCACGACGGCGAAGAAGTTCCAGGCATCCTTGCCCGGTTCCAGCTCCGCCAGCCGCAGGAAACCGCTGGCCATGTGATCGGCGATGCCCGTGGATGCGACCACTGCCCCAAGGGAAAGGACGCCGGAGATATAGAGCAGCGGGCGGAACTGCACCGCGTCCGTCATCTTCGCCGGGTCGATCAGCCGGAAGGGCGGCAGCATGCAGGCGATCCCGGCCCCGAGGGCCACCCAGGCCGGTGAGATGCCGTGGATGAAATCCGTCGCCCAGAGCGCCAGCGCCGCAACCAGGATCACCGCCAGCCGCCGCTCGGCGGGGGAGAGCGGACCCGGTGCGGGCGCGGTGCTGGCATCGGTCCTGATCTCGTCGGGGAACAGGAAGCGCACGACCGCGACGACCGTGACAGCCTTCAGCAGGCCCAGCACCGGGAAATGCAGCAGCAGGTAGTCGCCATAGACCGGTTTCAGGCCATAGAGCGTATCCGCAGCACCGATCATGACCAGGTTCGGCACATTGGCCGGCATGACACCGAAGCCGGGCAGGAAGGCCCCGAGACCCGCGGTCATGGCAATGCCGATGCGCCCCCTCGATCCCTCCCTGAAACCGAAGACATCGGCCAGTCCCAGCGCCACCGGCATCAGCAGCACGACACGGCCCACTGACGAGGGCATGACGAAGGCGAGACCCAGCGCCACGCACATCAGGCCGGTCAGTACCCCAAGGTAGCTGACCCCCATGCGTCGCGCCAGCGCGCCCGCCACGCGAGCACCAAGCCCTGTGTCCCGGACTGCAGCGCCCACGATCATGCCGCCGAACAGCAGCCAGAAAGCCGATGAGGCAAATCCCGAGAACACCACCGGTGCCGTTGCGACACCCGCCACCATGGCGATCAGGAAGAACAGCAGGGCGGTCAGATGTTCGGGGATGGCGTTGGTCGCCCAGAGCCCGATGGCCGCGAGCGCCAGCGCCCCGCCCATGGCGGCTTCGTGCGAGAGGCCATCGATCGGGACCAGCAGCAGTGCCGCCGCTGCCAGCAGGAACAGGCCGGCGACCGATGGGCCGAACCGCAGACTCACCCCTGCAGCGCCGCGGCACCCGTGCCGACGGTGACAAAGGTGTCGGTCTCCGGATCCAGCCGGGCCAGCCGTCCCTCCGCAATACCGAAATGCATGCCATGCAGGGCGATCCTGCCGGCCTCCACGGGTTCCGCGATCCACGGAAAGGTCTTCAGGTTGGTCAGGCCGAGGCGGATATTCTCCTCCTCCATGCGGCCGAGAATGGTTTCGACATCGTGACCGGCCGAATGCCCCATCACCCGGTCCAGGATGCCGCGCGAACTGGCCATCCAGGGGGCCACGAACTCACCGATCCCGTCCGTGTTCTTCTCATCCATCAGCAGCGCCTTGACGCCACCGCACTGCGCATGACCCAGCACCACGATATCGCTGACCTGCAGCACCTTGACCGCGAACTCCAGGGCGGCACTGACGCCATGTGCCCGTCCGTCGGGGGCATAGCTCGGCACCACGTTCGCGACGTTGCGGATGACGAACAGCTCCCCCGGACCTGCATTGAATATGGTGGCCGGGTCCACACGGCTGTCGGCGCAGGCAATGATCATGGTGCTGGGCGACTGGCCCAGCGCCTCCAGTTGCCGATAGCGATCAGCATTTGTCGCGAAGCCATCTTCGATGAAGGCGTGATATCCATCCAGAAGCCGGTTAAGGGACACGAACAATTCTCCGGGTCAGGGCAAGGGTCGGGGAGACAATCGGACGCTTTGCGTTGTCATGCAAGGTGGCTAGGCTTCCCGGAGATGGGGTTTGGCGTCGCACTTCGACGGCGGACAGGCTGCGGCACGTGACGGGATTGGCGAGCAGATGAGCGTTTGGGGAAAACTGATCGGGGGCGGACTGGGCTTTGCCGTCGGCGGGCCGATTGGCGCGATCGTGGGCGGACTGGCAGGTCATGCTGTCGATCGCATCCGGGAAACCGACGAGGACGAGGCCGACGCGCTGCTGCAGGACGGCGCGGAGGGGGGACGCCCCGCCGCAACCAAGAAGGTCGCCTTCACCATTGCGGTCATCGTGCTCGGCGCGAAGATGGCCAAGGCCGACGGTGTCGTGACCAAGGACGAGATCCTGGCCTTCCGGGAAGTGTTTCAGGTTCCGCCGGACGAGATGCGCAACGTCGCGCGCGTCTTCAACCAGGCGAAGCGGGAAGCGACGGGCTTCGAGCCCTATGCCGAGCAGATCGCCGGGATGTTCCAGGGCAACCCGGAAGTGCTGGAGGACCTGCTGGCCGGCCTGATGCACATCGCCCGTGCGGACAATGTGATTCACCCCAACGAGGTGACGTTCCTGAAGGCCGTCGCCGAGATCTTCGGGATCAGCCATGCCGCCTACAGCCGGTTGCATGCCACCTATCTGGGGCTGGACGAGGAAGACCCCTATGCCGTGCTCGGCATTGCGACCGACGCCGATGATGCGGAAGTCAAGGCGACCTACCGCAAGCTGATCAAGAGCAACCATCCGGACCGCGTCATCGCGCAGGGTCTGCCTGAGGAATTCGTCGCCGTGGCCAATGAGAAGCTGGCCAAGATCAACGCGGCCTATGACCGGATATCGAAGGAACGCGGGTTCGGCTGATGGCGCGCGGTCCGGCCGAGCCGATGCATCAGGGCCCGGGAATCATTCGGGACCGCACGTCCCCCAATCATGACGACCGCAGCGGCACACCCGTGGACATGCTTGTGCTGCATTATACGGACACGCCCGACACCGCGACGGCACTGGATCTGCTCACCGATCCCGCCACGAAGGTCTCGGCCCACTACCTCGTCGATACCGATGGTCGCGTCTACGCGCTGGTGCCGGAGGATCGCCGGGCCTGGCATGCCGGCGTTGCCTCCTGGCGAGGTGTCACGGACATCAATGCCTGCTCCATCGGGATCGAGTTGCAGAACCAGGGCCATTCCAGTGCCGGACCGGATGGTCCCGAACCCTACCCGGATGCCCAGATTGCGGCACTGGTCCGGCTCGCCCGCGATATCCGCAGTCGCCATGACATTCCGGACCACCGCATTCTGGGCCATTCGGATGTGGCGCCGCTGCGCAAGCAGGATCCGGGTGCGCATTTTCCCTGGTCGCGGCTGGCCGAAGCCGGAATCGGTCTCTGGCCAACCGGTACATGGCCAGTGCAGCGCGCTTCGGATGCTCCGGCAATGTCAGGGACAAGCCAGTTGCAGGCGACGCTGGCGCGGATCGGCTATGGGGTGCGGGTCGACGGCCATGCGGGGGAGGAGACCCGCGCCGTCATCGCTGCGTTTCAGCGGCACTTCCTGCCCGACCGGGTGACCGGAACGGCAGACGCCGACACGGTATTCCGCATCGGCGTCGTGGACGGTCTGATGAACGGGTGACCGGCAGCGCCTGATCACATATCATTCAGTTGATTTCAGTTCAGGCAAAAAGCGCGGTGAATGCCTTCCGGATCGCCAGCAGACCCCTGGCCGTTTCGGCAGCCCGCGCGTTCTGGGCGCGCGCCACATAATAGTCCATGTCAATCGAGCCATCGCCACGCAGATGCAGATCGTTGCCTGACGTGCGGTTCATGGCATTGAATTCGTTGAGGTTGAGCTGCTGATACTGCATTTGAACTCTCCATCTTCAGCGAGGGTCTGTCGGGTCAGGCGTCCCTCGCTCAACGTCTGACTGAAACCAATATGTTGCTGCCCGGGGTGAATGACAAAAGATCATTTCTCACCAAAAGGGTGAGTGAAATTCATCTTCTTGCCAGGATGACAGCATGCATGCCGCTCCCGGTGCCTGTCGGTCCTGCGGCAGGCATGTCTCGAAGCCATGCGTTTGATGCAATGCTATATTGCGTTGCATCATAAATGCCGAACGCCGCCGCATTTCACCGCGACGGCGTTCGAAACAGTTAACGAAAGGTTGATTTCAGATCAGGCGAACAGGCGCAGCATTGCCCTGCGAATGCCGGTGATGCCCTGCAGGGTCGCGGCGGCGCGTGCGGCATGCGCCCGCTGCTCGATCGCGTCCAGGTCGAGAGTGCCGAGAACACCGTTCTCCTCATCGACGGGGCTGGACTGCTTCAGTTCGTTGAAATCATTCAGATTGATCTGCTGGTACTGCATCGTGATACTCCTTGCTCAGCGAGGGTGCTTCGGGTCAGGCGTCCCTCGCTCAACGTCTGACTGATTGGAATATGTCAACGATGCTGACGCTTGACAAAGGATCATTTCTCATCACATTGATGAATTGAATTCATTGCTCTGGCAAATGTTGCGTTGCAGCATGAATCAAACGCCTTCCTGGAGGGTCCGTCATGCCCAGAAGATTGCCTCCGCTCAATGCCCTGCGGGTGTTCGAGGCCGCGGCGCGCCACCTGAGTTTCACGCGCGCGGCGGAGGAACTGAACCTGACGCCGTCCGCCATCAGCCATCAGATCAAGGGGCTGGAGGATCTGCTGGGTGTGAAACTGTTCGAGCGGCGCCAGCGCAAGGTCATGCTGACCGCCGCCGGCGGGCGCTATTACCCCGCGCTGCGCCAGGCCTTCGATCAGATGAACGAGGCGACGGAGGCCCTGAAGGCAGAGGACAGTTCCGGTTCGCTGACGGTCAACGTGTTGCCGACCTTTGCCATGCGCTGGCTGGTGCCACAGCTCTCTGCCTTCCAGAAGCGTCATCCGGAGATCGAGGTGCGGATGACCACGAACGTCGAAGCCATCGACTTCAGCCGTGTGGAGGCAGACGCGGCCATCCGCTATGGCGTCGGTGGCTGGAAGGGGCTGACGGCCAAGCTGCTGCTGCGGGAGGAGATCGTGCCGGTCTGCAGCCCCGCTCTGCTGGAGGGCCGGCCGAAGCTGAAGACACCGGCTGACCTGGTGCATTATCCGCTGCTGCATGACGTCAACCGCCCCGATACCTGGCGGCAATGGCTGACCGCGGTCGGGGAAACCGGGGTCGATCCCGACCGGGGCCTGAAGCTGGATACCACCAACCTGGCGGTGCAGGGCGCGATCCAGGGGTTGGGCATCGTGCCGGTGAACCCGAACCTGGTACGACCGGAGCTGGAGTCGGGCACGCTGATCGAACCGCTGGATTTCCACCTGGCGGTCAAGGGCGGCTATTACCTGGTCTATCCGGAGGGCCGTGAGAACCGGCCCCGCCTGAAAGCCTTCGAGACCTGGCTGATGGAAGTCACGGCAGAGGCGGAGGAGCGGGAGCGGCTGCACGACGCCTGACGGCAGGCGCAGCGCCTTGCAGAAGCTCAGGCGACGCGGTCACCCTTCTTCGCCTGCACGGTCCTGTTGTCGACGGCGGGCAGCATCTTCGACGGGTCGCGGGTGACCACCACGTCGATGACGCAGGGACCGTCGGTGGTCTCGATCCCTGCAGCTATCGCCGCCTGAAGCTGATCCGGATGCTCGACGCGGATGCCGCGGCAGCCCATGGCCTCCGCTACCCTGGCGTAATTCACTTCCTTCAGGTCTGACGACTGGTAGGCATCGGTGCCATACATCAGGTGTTGCAGCGCCTTGACGTAGCCTGAGGCGGCATTGTTCACCACCATCAGCGCAAAGCCGACACCCAGACGGCGCGCGGTCTCCAGTTCACCGATCATCATGTTGAAACCACCGTCGCCGGTGATCGCGAAGGTGGTCCTTTCCGGTGCGGCCAGTTTCGCACCCGCGGCACCCGGCAGGCCATAGCCGATGGAGGCGAAGCCCCGGTCCGGCACGAAACCCCGCCCGGCGCGGGGCTGGTCATAGAGCAGTCCGCCCCAATGTGCCGCGAAACCGCCATCGGCCACCAGCAGGGCGTCTTCGGGCAGCATGCCGTTCAGTTCATTCAGCATCCGCGCCATGTTGACCGGCACCTCGCCGGAGGTGAGACGGTCCTGTACGGATTCGCGCCATGTCGCCATCCGCGCGGGCACACTGTCCGCCCAGGCACGGCGGTCTGCGTCGGGGCGGGAATCGGACAGCGCATCGGCCAGGTCCAGACAGCCTTCCCGCGCATCGCCCCAGAGCCGGACATCGGCGGCGGTGGTCCGGTCGAACTCCTCCGCCAGGATATCCAGGTGGATGATGGTCTTGCCAGCGCCGGGCAGCACGTAGCGCTTGGTGGCGATCTCGCCCAGCTTGCAGCCGATGACCAGCAGCACGTCCGCCTCTCCGATCATGCTGTTGGCAATCCGGTCATAACGCCCGAACAGCCCGGCACTCAGCGGATCGGTGCAGGCAATTGCCCCCTTGCCGGTCATGGTATGCGCCACGGGCAGCGCCGCCGCGGTGGCCAACGCATGCAGCGCATCCCAGGCCCGGGAGATGTGAACCCCACCGCCGGCCAGGATCATCGGCTTCCTCGCCCTGGCGATCAGTCCCGCCGCGCGCTCCACATCGGCCCGGGCCGGGCGTGAGCGGATCGACGGTGCCGACTGGTAGGCGGAATCAACAGCGAAGTCGGCGGGGTCGAAGGGGAAGGTGTCGTGGGCAATGTCTTCCGGCACATCGACCACGACCGGTCCCGGCCTGCCCGATGTGGCAACGGCGAAGGCACGCGTCATCAGTTCGGGAATGCGCTCGATCCGCTCCACCCGGATCATTTCCTTGGCGGCGGGGGCCAGGATCTCGGTCTGGCGTGATTCCTGGGTCATGTTCTTCCAGGAATGGGCGCGATGACTGTCGCCGACCAGCGCGACGATCGGGGTGCCGCTGTTCAGTGACTCCACCAGACCAGTGACCAGATTGGTTGCCCCCGGTCCCAGCGTCGCGTCTATGACGCCGACCCGACCCGACACCTTGGCGTAGGCATCGGCGGCGAACGCGCCGAAGCGCTCGTCATTCACCAGGTTATGGCCGAGCCCGAGCCTGCGCACGGCGTCATAGAAGGGAAGAAGCTGGAAACCGCCCATGCCGAACATCGGTCCGACGCCAAAGGCCTGGAACATCCGTGCCAGGGCCTCGCCGCCTGTCATCTCGTTGCTGGACATGGGCTTTTTCGCCTCTTCTCTTCCCGTTCTCCGCCGGTCGATTGCGCCGGGAACCCTACTTGCCGGTGAACTTCGCCTTGCGCTTCTCGACGAAGGCATTGACGCCCTCGCGATAGTCTTCGCGCTTCGCGCATTCGGCGAAGCATTCCGCCTCGAACTGCAACTGGCTCTCGAATTCATTCTCCAGGCTGCGGTACATCAGTCGCTTGCCCTGACCCAGCACGAAGGTCGGACCATTGGCCAGCCGCGTGGCCAGCTTGTCGGTCTCCGCATCCAGATCGGCATCGGGGACCACGAAGTTGACCAGACCGGCGTCGGCCATCTGCTGCGCGGTGTGGCGGTCGCCCAGCATGGTCATCTCGATGGCCTTCTTGATCCCGACGGCGCGGGGCAGGTGAAAGCTGGATGACGCATCCGGCGTCGTGCCGATGTGGACATAGGCCAGGGTGTAGAAGGCACTCTCTGACGAGACCACCATGTCACAGGCTGCGGCCATGGAGACGCCTGCCCCGGCGGCGGCACCGCGTACCTTGGCGATGATCGGTTTCGGCATCCGGCGCATGGAGTACATGATCGGATGCAGGTCATGGATGCGGTTGACGAAATAGGCCTGGATCTCGCTCTCGGAGGCCGTGCCGAGGTATTCGTGCATGCCCTTCACGTCGCCACCGGCCATGAAGTGATCGCCCGCGCCGGTCAGCACGACACAACGCACCGCGTCGTCATACTCCAGTTCGTGCATTGCCGTCCGCATCAGTGCCCGCATGTCCATCGACAGTGCATTGCGGGCCTCCGGGCGGTTCATGGTGACGGTGGCGATACCGTCGGCGATGCTTACTTCCAGATCAGCCATTTCTCTCTCTCCCCAAAAAAAGTATCCCGTGACGATAGCGGAGCCTGTCAGCCGCCGCCACAGAGTGGACATTCCGGGTCCGGCTTCACCCGGACCTTTCGGAAGGTCGCGCCCAGCGCATCGTGGATCAGCAACTGCCCGGCCATGCTCTCGCCCAGCCCCAGCAGTTCCTTGATCGCTTCCACCGCCTGCATCGATCCCATGACCCCGGCGATGGCGCCGAGCACACCATCCTGGGCGCAGGTCTGCTCTTCCGGCGGGATCTCGGGATACAGGCAGCGATAGCAGGGCAGCCCGTCCTCGTACCCGCGCCAGGTGGCAAGCTGACCGTCGAAGCGCAGGATCGCGGCGGAGACCAGCGGCTTGCGGTTCCTGAAACAGGCGTCATGCACGGCGAAACGGGTGGCGAAATTGTCCGACCCGTCGCAGACGAGATCATAGCCGGAGACCAGATCGTCGGCGTTGTCGGCGCTGATCCGGGTCTGATGCGCTTCCACGGTGACATCATCGTTCAGGCGGGCAACCGAGGTGATCGCGCTCTCCGTCTTTGGCCGGTCGAGCATGTCGCCGCCATGCAGCACCTGGCGCTGCAGGTTGGAGCGGGAGACGATGTCGTCATCCACCACCCCGATGGTCCCGACCCCGGCCGCGGCCAGATACATGATCAGCGGGGAACCGAGACCGCCGGCCCCGACCACCAGCACCCGCGCCCGCAGCAACTTCTGCTGACCCGCACCGCCGACTTCCTTCAGGACGATGTGGCGGGCATAGCGGTCGATCTGGCTGTCGGTCAGACCGCTCATGCGTTGAAGTCCAGTTCGAGGTCGGGGATCTCGCGATAGGCGGCGCGCAATGCGTCGGACCAGCGGTTGCGGATATCCTCGAAGTAGGGATCGCCCTCCTCGAACCGCCGCTCCAGCCAGGTGCCGGGATGGTCGCGGCGATAGAGCAGCAGATCGACAGGCAGGCCCACCGACATATTGGAACGCAGGGTCGAATCCATCGAGATCAGGCCGACCTTCACCGCTTCCACCAGCGGCATGCGGAAATTCATCACGCGATCGAGGATCGGCTTGCCGTACTTGGTCTCGCCGATCTGGAAGAAGGGCGTGTCCTCGGAAGCCTCGATGAAGTTGCCTTCCGCATAGATCTGGTAGAGCCGCAGTTCCCGCCCCGCGATCTGGCCACCGAGCAGGAAGGAGGCATTGAAGCCCCCGGCACCCTGATCCAGCGAGGGACCGTCGAGCATGCGCACCTGCCGCACCGCGTCGCCGACCAGGCGGGCAATGGCGAACATGCTCGGCGCGCCAAGGATTGTCTGGGCCGGATCGGTGTTCGGGCTGGCAATCAGTTCCTGCAGATGGCCGATGACCGCCTGGGTCACGGCCAGGTTGCCCGCCGACAGTAGCGTGACCAGCCGCTCACCTGGCCGGTGCCAGACGGTGGTCTTGCGAAAGGTGGATATGCTGTCGATGCCTGCATTGGTGCGGGTGTCAGCCAGCATCATCAGGCCCTCGGCAGTCAGCATCCCGACACAATAGGTCACGGCTCAGGCTCCCCCGGAACGTTCCACTGCTTGATGGCGGCACCGGCCCGCGCCTCCATCATCTGATGGACGGCCTCAAGCGGGATGGCAGGCGCCATCCGAAGGAACCGTTCTTACCCCATCGTCTGTTCCTGTCGAGCATTTTCGGGCATTGCCAGCGGGGTATCGTCTCCCTCAGGCGTCAGCAGGAAATCCTTCCCGATCTGGGCGGCGATCTGCAGGTTTGTGCCTACCACTTCTGTCAGGAACTCATGCAGGCCGGATTCCTGACCGGTGAACTCCCCCACCTCGCCATAGACCAGCCGCGCCCGCAGCTTGCCCGCCAGCCTGAGACAGCGGGGCTGGCTCTCGTAGCTCTCGGTCAGGGTCTGCAGGTTCTCCATGATGTTGTCGTAGCAACTGCGCACCGACCGGGGCATCTCCGGCCGCAGCACCAGCAGTTCCGCCACATTGGTATAGCGGATCTGGTCGCCGAACATGCGGCGATAGCTGCCCTGGGCCGACACGGACTGCAGCAGTGCCGCCCACTGGTAATAGTCGGGCGCGCCGCCCACGACTTCCTCGGTCGGCAGGATCAGGTGGTATTTCACGTCCAGGATACGGGCCGTGGAATCCGCCCGTTCGATGAAGGTGCCGAGGCGCGTGAAGCTGTAGGCATCGTCGCGGATCATGGTGCCCGCAAGCGCCCCCCGGACCAGATGCGACCGTGACTTGACCCATTCGAAGAAGGCAGTGTGACCCATGCCTTCCACCTTCTCGGGGGTCATGTCCCGGATTCCGTGCCAGGTGTCGTTGATCGCTTCCCACAGTTCGCGCGTGATCGTGTGGCGTTGCGCCCGCGCATTCTCCCGCGCGACGGAGAAGCAGTTGTAGATGCTGGACGGGTTTTCCGGACTCAGCGCCATGAATCGCAGGGTCGGATCGGCCTCCACCTTGCCGACAAGCTCCGTGTAGAGCGGTGCCACGCCGCCGGCGATCAGCACCGCAGTCCATTCATCGGTCCCGCCCGCGTCCTGCGGCATCAGGGCCATGCGGTCGGCCACCTCCAGCAGGCGCGCGACATTCTCCGCGCGCTCCACATAGCGGGACATCCAGAAAAGGTCGTCGGCTGTACGACTAAGCATGATCAGTCCTCCAGCACCCAGGTGTCCTTGGTTCCGCCGCCCTGGCTGGAGTTCACGACCAGCGAACCCTCCTTCAGGGCGACACGTGTCAGGCCGCCGGGCACGATACGCACCCGGTCCGCGCCGCTCAGCACGAATGGTCTGAGGTCCACATGGCGTGGTGCCACCCCCGATCCCACGAAGGTCGGGCAGGTGGACAGCGCCAGGGTCGGCTGGGCGATGAAGCCCGTCGGGTCGGCCTTGATGCGCTCCGCATAGGCGTCCTGCTCCGCCCTGGTCGAGGCCGGTCCCACCAGCATGCCGTAGCCGCCGGAACCGTGGACTTCCTTCACCACCAGCTCGTCCAGGTGCTCCAGGATGTACTTCAGTTCGTCGTCCCTGCGGCCCATGTAGGTCGGCACGTTGTTGAGGATCGGCTCCTCGCCCAGGTAGAAGCGGATCATCTCCGGCACATAGACATAGATCGCCTTGTCGTCGGCAACGCCGTTGCCGATGGCATTGGCGATGGCGATGTTGCCGGCGCGATAGGCGGAGACGAGGCCCGGAACGCCCAGCAGCGAGTCCTTGCGGAATGCCTGCGGGTCCAGGAACTCGTCATCCAGGCGGCGGTACATCACGTCCACCCGCTGCGGTCCCCGCGTGGTGCGCATGTAGACCACCTCATCGCGCACGAACAGGTCGGCCCCTTCCACCAGCTCGATACCCATGCGGTCGGCCAGGAAGGCGTGCTCGAAATAGGCGGAGTTGAACCGGCCCGGAGTCATCACGACGACCTTCGGGTCATGATCCTTGTAGGGGGAGACCGAGCGCAGCGTGTCGCGCAGGAAGTCGGCGTAATGGTCCACCGGACGCACCCGGTGCTGCCGGAACAGGCTGGGGAACAGGCGCATCTCTGCTTCGCGGTTGCCCATCATGTAGGACACGCCGGACGGGGTGCGCACGTTGTCCTCCAGCACGTAGAACTCGCCGTCGGCCTTCACCATGTCGACACCGGCGATGTGGGCATAGATCCCGGCAGGCGGTGTCACGCCCATCATCGAGGGCACGAAGGCGTCGTTGGCTTCGATGATGTCGCGCGGTATGTGCCCGGCGCGGAAGATCTGCTGGTCGCCATAGACGTCGTTCAGGAAGGCATTGATCGCCTTCACCCGCTGTTCCATCCCCTTTTCCATCGCGCCCCATTCGGCGCCGGTGATGACCCGGGGAACAACGTCATAGGGGATCAGCCGCTCGGGATCGCCGCCCTCGCCATAGACCGCGAAGGTGATGCCGAGCCTGCGGAACAGCAGATCGGCCTCCTTGCGCTTGTTCTGGAATGTCTCGACGGAGGTACTGGTCAGCCAGTGCTCCAGTTCACGATAGGCTTCGCGCACCGAGCCATCACTGGCCGTCATCTCGTCATAGGGTGTCATTGCGTCCTGGCGCCCCTCAAACATTCAAGATCGGCAGCAAGTGGAGCATGCGCACCAGCGGCTCGCAACAGGGATGAGTAAATAGGCCGCATCGGCATTGCTGATGTTTCGCGAAGTCCGGTCCGGGCGAATATTTCTTGGGCATCTGAACAATTTTTGGTCTTTTCTTTCCATCCCGTGGCGGGGCCTGAACTGTGCCGCTCTGATCGAAACGGACTTGCAGGCCGATCCCGCGCCAGTATAAATCGCCCCTGCTGGGCCTGTAGCTCAATTGGTTAGAGCCGACCGCTCATAACGGTCTGGTTGCAGGTTCGAGTCCTGCCGGGCCCACCATTTTCTGTCTCACGCTCGGATCGCTGCGCTCACCCGCTCCGACGGGGCGGCGAACAGTCGCCGGACCGCGGTCGCGGCCCCTGGTGCAGTTCGATAAGCCACCACCTGTCGCCCACCACTTTTCTCCATCGGGTTGGAAGGTCCGGTCAGCCAGGTTCTTCCGAAGGTGATGCGCACCTCCCGCGCTCTGCCCCCTGAAACCGGAGCTTTCCGCGAAGGCATTCCTGGCCGCGACAAGGCGCGGAATCACGTCGGCGACGTCACACCGCATTCGACTGTGGAACGCTGACGCTCTATACCGTTCCGGATATCAGACTTTCAAATGCAGTAAGTTGGAACGACTCATGCCCAATATCATCTACACCAAGGTTGACGAAGCACCGGAGCTGGCCTCCGCTTCGCTGTTGCCGATCATTCAGAAATTCGCTGCAGCCGCGGACGTCAGTGTCGGAACAAGGGACATCAGCCTCGCCGGGCGCATCCTGGCAGCCTTTCCGGAGCATCTGAACGAGGATCAGCGTCAGTCCGATGATCTGGCAGAACTGGGTCGTCTGGTGAAGACCGCCGAGGCGAACGTGATCAAGCTGCCCAACGTCTCCGCATCGGTGCCTCAGCTCGTCGGTGCGATCAAGGAGCTTCAGGCGCAGGGCTTTGCGATACCCGATTATCCGGAGAACCCCGGGACAGACGATGAAAGGGCCGCACGGGCCAGGTACGACGCAATCAAGGGGTCGGCGGTCAACCCGGTCCTGCGCGAGGGCAATTCCGATCGCCGCGCCGCGAAAGCCGTGAAGAGCTTCGCGAAAGCCAATCCGCACCGCATGGGTGACTGGTCAGCCGACAGTCTGACCCATGTGTCATCCATGTCGGGGCATGACTTCTTCTCGAACGAGACCTCTGCAACGCTGGGTGCCGCAACCGGCGCGAAGATCGTGCTGGAGACCGCTTCGGGCGAGACGGTTCTCAAGGATGGTCTCGAGTATCCCGCAGGCACCGTCGTTGACGCGACCTTCATGAGCGTAGCGGCGCTCAAGGATTTCCTTGCTGCCGAGATCGACAAGACCAGGGACCAGGGCATCCTGTTCTCGCTGCACCTGAAGGCGACGATGATGAAGGTGTCCGACCCCATCATCTTCGGCCATGCGGTACGCGCCTTCCTTGCACCCGTTTTCGAGAAGCACGGGGATGCGATGGCCGCACTGGGCGTGAATCCCAATTCCGGTCTTGGTGACCTGCTGGCACGTGTCCGGGACAATGCGGCGATCATCGCCGACATCGACGCCTGCATGGCCGCGCGCCCGCCGATGTACATGGTCGATTCCGACAAGGGCATCACCAACCTGCACGTCTCGTCCGACGTGATCATCGACGCCTCGATGCCTGCCCTCATTCGTGCAGGCGGCAAGGGCTGGGGGCCTGACGGCAGTGAAGCAGATGCCAACTGCGTTATCCCGGACCAGTCATATGCACCGGTCTATGACGAGGCGATCAGCTTCTTCAAGGAGAACGGCAAGCTGAACCCGGCTACTGCCGGAACGGTCCAGAACATCGGCCTGATGGCGCAGAAGGCCGAGGAATACGGCTCCCACCCGACGACGTTCGAGATCGCTGAAGCCGGCACGGTGAAGATGATCCTCGATGATGGCACCGTCCTGCACCAGCACGCCGTGGAAGCGGGCGATATCTGGCGTTCCTCTTCCGTACGCCAGGCGCCGATCGAGGATTGGGTCAACCTTGCGATCTCCCGTCAGAAGGCCGAAGGCTGCGATGCGATCTTCTGGCTCGATGCGGCGCGTGCGCACGACGCTGAACTCATCGCCTATGTAAAGCCGATCCTTGAAGCGCAAGGCGTGGCAGACAGGTTCAGGATCATGGCCCCGCGGGAAGCCACACGCGCATCGCTTGAAACGATCACCAGGGGTGAGAATTCGATCGCGGTGACCGGCAACGTGCTGCGTGACTATCTCACGGACCTGTTTCCGATTCTCGAACTGGCAACGTCCGCCAAGATGCTGTCGATCGTGAAACTGATGAACGGTGGTGGATTGTTCGAGACCGGGGCAGGCGGTTCCGCGCCGAAACACGTTCAGCAGCTCAATGAACAGAATCACCTGCGCTGGGACAGTCTCGGTGAGTTCTGCGCGCTTGGCGAAAGCCTGATCTTCCTCGCTGACGCCAAGGGCAACGAGAAGGCGCGGATCCTTGGCAAGGCGGTCGAGAAGGCGACGCAAGGCATCCTCGACCATGACCGGTCCCCGTCACGGAAGGTTGGCGAGCCTGACAACCGGGACAGCCACTACTGGTTTGCCCGCTACTGGGCGGAAGCTCTGGCCGATCAGACAGACGATGCCGAGCTTGCAGCGCATTTTGCGCCGATCGCGGAGGCTCTCGCGGCGGGTGAGGCAAGGATCCTTTCCGAACTCGCTGCCGTCCAGGGACGCCCGGCCGAGCTTGGGGGCTACTATCACCCGGACGCAGCAAGGACCGCCGCCGTCATGCGTCCGTCCGAGACGTTGAATGCCATCATCGGGAATCCTGCCTGATCCAACCTGGACCGCGCGCCCTCTCGTGGCGCGCGGCCCGTGATCGGGGTCGATGAGTCTGCCTGCAAAAGTGCGGGGGCGGTGTCTGACAATCATCCAGTCCGCACTTTCGTCCGGAACGGCTCACCATCCGATCTGTCTCGTGTAGGATGGGCGACGGGCATCCTGCCGATGGGCCGGGCTGCACGACAGACACGCGAACCGGACAAGGTGATACGACGATGAATGTTCCTGTTTCAGCCGCCTCCCTGACTGCGGAAGAACATGCGTCGGGCATGGCCGCCTATTTCGGGGCCGGAGAGCGCCGGGCGCTGGCGCTGGGGAATCGCGGGCCGATCAGGCTGGATGGTTCGGGCAAGCTGCATCCGGAGATTCTGGCGGCTTACCGGGAACATGGCTTCTATGTCTTTCAGGGGGCCATCGGCGGGCAGGAGCTTGCGGATCTGCGGGCGGACATTGATCTGACGCTCGCCCGGGCACCGGTGACGCCGGAGAGCACGCTGGACAGGGACGGCAATCCCGCCCTTGGCCAGGAATTCGCCCGTCCCCCCTATCGTTTCGCGCGACCGCTCAGTGATCCCCTTGGCGGCACCAGCCGCAACAAGGGGCGACATCCGGTGAAGGTGGCGGAGCCGACACCGGCCGATGATGCCCCGGAATGGACCATCGAACTGCTGCACGGGAATCTGCAACTGATGGATTCCTGCCTGCGCCTCTATGGCCATCCGGGATTGCTGGCCGCCTGCGAGGCGGTGCTGGGCGACGACTTCGTGCCCTACAACGAGGTCGTTTTCATCAAGGAACCGGGCCTCGGCCCGTCCGTTGCCTGGCATCAGGACGGCACCACCCACTGGGATGCGCCGGACTGGGACATGGATGCGCATGGCTTCAACTTCATGGCGCAGCTCTATCCCAGCACGCCGGGCAACGGCGTCTGGGTGCTGCCCGGCAGTCACAGGCTGGGCCGGGTCGATATCCGGCGGCTGGTTGCGGAAAGCGGCTCCGAGCAGATCGACGGGGCCGTGCCGCTGGTCTGTGACAGCGGCGACGTCATCATGACCAACCGCCAGCTCGTGCACGGGTCCTTCGCGAACTCGTCACCTGACAGGCGTGTCACGGTGAATGCCGGCTTCTTTGCCCGCAGGCGGGTGCTGGGGGTCACGACGGAACTGCTGTCCGGCGAGGCAGTCACCTTCGACGAGGAACGGGTGAACGAGCGCAGCCGCATGATCTCCCTCGGCATCGATGCACGACGGCAGCTGTTCCCGGAGGAGAAGTCCTACGTCTATCGCCCCGGCATCGGTCAGGAAGACCGGAACCGCTGGAGCGAGGAAACCCGACAGAACATCGTCAAGGACTACAACCTGCGCGACATGTATATCTAGAGCGCGACCTTGGCTGGTAGAAGCGGCATTGACTGATTCATTCAGCCCAGCATCCGGTTCATGCGGTCGCGAGCCTCCAGCAATTCGTCGATCATCTCGTAGACAACTTGTTTCACGGTCGTCTCCTCCTGCATGTCGCCGACAAGCTGGCCCACCGGGTAGGTCAGGAAGTCGTGGGCGCGGACACGTTCCACGCGGGTGCGGCCTTCCTGCCACCAGAGATAGTTCTGCAGTGGCGCGGGCAGGGGAGCCGGAGCCGAATCGGCGTCATAGGCGCGGGTGAAGGCATTGTTCAGTGTCCGGCAGGGCTTTCCGGTGACCGTCCGGGTCCAGACCGAATCACTTGCCTCCGCCTCGAACATCTTCTGCTTGATCTCCGGCGTGACCTCGCTCTGCACCGTCTTCAGCCAGACGGAGCCTGTCCAGACGCCTTCACAGCCGAGCGCCAGCGCGGCGGCGACCTGGCGTCCCCGGCCCACGCCCCCGGCGCCAAGCACGGGCAGCGGGGCCACGGCATCGACGATGCTCGGCCAGAGAACCATCGATGTCACGTCGCCGGTGTGACCGCCCGCTTCGTTGCCCACCGCGACGACGAAATCGCACCCGGCTTCCTTGTGCTTAAGTGCATGACGCGGCTTGCCTGCCAGTGCGCCGAGCCTGATGCCCCTGGACTTCGCCTGCGCCACCAGTTCCGGCGGAGGCGAGCCAAGGGCGTTCACGATCACCTTGATGGGGTGCCGCATCGCGGCCTCCAGAAGCGCCATTCCCTCCCGTGGCGTGAAATTGATGCCCTGGAGGATCTCCCGCTTGATTTCCTTCTCGTCCGCCTCGGGCAGTCTCGGCACCCCGGCACCGTCCAGCATGTCACGAACGAAATCGACGTGTTCCCGTGGCAGCAGGTCATCCAGATCGAGCTTCCTGCCGCCCGTATCCTCGAGGCGGGAAGGCATCAGGACATCGACGCCATAGGGGCGCCCGTCGATGTGGCTGTCGATCCAGTCGAGCTCCGCCTCCAGACGTTCCGGATTCTGGCGCGCCAGACCCAGAATGCCCATGCCTCCCGCTTTCGACACCTCCACGACGACATCGCGGCAGTGGGAAAAGGCGAAGATCGGCACATCGATCCCGAACATTTCGCAGAGACTGTTGTTCATCCGAATCCCTCCCCGGTTTCAGAACGTCCGCGCGAAATGCCGGAACAGCCGACCTGCGACGCGCCAGCCAGATTCACCCGTGTGGTCGGCCGCGTCAAACGTCGTGGCGCCGGCACCTGCGTGAACATGATGATGGCCATCGCCAGGTAGCTGCCCGAGATGCCGTTGCAGTCTGGCGTCCCCTGCCCACCGCCCATGCGCAATCCCGTGGTGTATCGGCTGCGTCCGGGCGCTAATGTGCGCCCAGATCGAATTCCATTTTCCGGGGAGCAAGAGCATGAGTGAAGCATGGATCATCGACGCCTGCCGGACACCGCGCGGTGTCGGCAAGTATGGCAAGGGCGCGCTGTCGGAGATTCATCCGCAGCAGCTTGGTGCGACCGTTCTGCGGGCACTGGCAGAGCGCACCGGCATCAATACCGAGGAAGTGGACGATATCGTCTGGGGCACCAGCGCGCAGGTCAACACCCAGAGCGGTGACCTGGGGCGGATGGCGGCACTGGATGCCGGCTACAGCATGAAGTCCAGTGGCGTGACCCTGGACCGCTTCTGCGGTTCCGGCATCACCACCGTGAACATGGCTGCGGCCACCATCATGTCGGGCATGGAGGACCTGGTGGTCGCCGGTGGCACGGAGATGATGTCGATGCCCGGTCGCCGTGGCGATGGCCCGGCCACCATGGACCGGGGCAACAAGCGGCTTCGGGAGCATCATCCGCAGACCCATCAGGGCATCTGTGCCGATGCCATCGCGACGCTGGAAGGCATCAGCCGCGAGGCACTGGACGAACTCGGCTATCACAGCCAGCAGCGCGCCGCGCAGGCGATCTCCGAAGGTCGTTTCGACAAGAGCCTGGTGCCGGTTCACCACGAGGACGGGACGCTGGCGCTGGACCGGGAGGAATATCCCCGGCCGCAGACAACCCTGTCGGACCTGGCCAACCTGAAGCCTGCCTTCGCCGCCATGGCCGACCAGCCGGTGGATGATGACGGCACCACCTACCGCAGCCTGGTGCTGCAGAAGTTCCCGGATCTGGACATCAACTTCGTGCATCACGCGGGCAATTCCTCCGGCGTGGTGGATGGTGCGGCGGCGCTGCTGCTGGCCTCTCCGGACTATGCGAAGGCGCACGGCCTGAAGCCGCGGGCGCGGATCGTGGCCACCGCCAACATGGGTGACTGCCCGACGCTGATGCTGAACGCGCCGGTCCCCGCCGCCCGCAAGGTGCTGCAGCGCGCCGGACTGACCATGGATGACATCGACCTGATCGAGATCAACGAGGCGTTTGCCGTGGTGGCGGAGAAGTTCATCCGCGATCTGGATCTGGACCGGGAGAAGGTGAACGTCAACGGCGGCTCCATCGCGCTGGGTCATCCCATCGGCGCGACGGGTTCGATCCTGATCGGCACGGTGCTGGACGAACTGGAACGCCGCGGCCTGCAGCGTGGTCTGGTGACCATGTGCGCCGCAGGCGGCATGGCCCCTGCCGTGATCATCGAACGGATCTAGGGAGCCTCTGACCGGGAATGGTGCGGTACCGGCCTGCGCGCCGGTACCGCCTTCCCGGCAATTTCCAAAGGCGCGCGGCACCGATGTCCGCGACACATATACCGGAGTGAAATCATGAATCTCGAAAACACCTCCGCGCTCGTCACCGGCGGCGCGTCGGGTCTGGGGCTTGCCTGTGCGAAGGCGCTGGTCGCGAAGGGCGCGTCTGTCGTCATCGTCGATCTGCCGACTTCGGCGGGCGCCGATGTCGCGGCGGAACTGGGCGACAGGGTCTCGTTCGTGGCCGCTGACGTCACCAGCGGCGAGGAGATGGAGGCCGCCGTGGCCGCGGCGGAAGCCAACGGCCCGCTGCGTTCCGTGCTGCATTGTGCCGGACACGGTGGCGCGGTGCGGCTGGTCAATCGCGACGGCACGCCGGGATCGCTCGAAGCCTATTCACGGGTGATCAACACCAACCTGATCGGATCGTTCAACGTGCTGCGGCTGGCTGCGGCCAGCATGGCGAAGAACGATCCGCTGGACGGCGACCGGGGTGCCTGTGTGATGACGGCATCCGTTGCCGCCTTCGAGGGGCAGATCGGACAGATCCCCTATGCCGCGTCAAAGGCCGGTGTGGTCGGCATGACCATCGTTGCCGCCCGCGACCTGGCGTCGAAGCTGATCCGCGTGAACACCATCGCGCCGGGCATCTTCGACACGCCGCTGCTGGGCCGTCTGCCGGAGGAAATCCGCCAGAACCTGGGGGCCAGTGTGCCGCATCCGGCGCGACTGGGTCGCCCCGACGAGTTCGCGGCCATGGCCATCCACATGCTGGAGAACCAGATCCTGAACGGCGAGACGATCCGCCTGGACGGTGGCATCCGCATGCCGCCGCGCTGAGCCGGTCATCGGGTTGAATACAGGAGTGCCGCGGAAGGCCGTTCTCAGGAGCAGGCCTTCCGCGCGACCTCCGCGAAATCGGGATGCCAGCGAGACAGGGGCGGGCGGTTTTCCGTGATGTCCTGTGCAGCCCAGAGGATCCGTTTCGCATCCATCTCTGCCGTGACCTCGTCGTCGGGGCAGATGATGTAGAATCGCTCTCCGGCCACACCGTCCAGCAGCATGTCGACCACGCGGTCGGGCAACCATGCACCGGGCTTGTGTTCGGCCTTGCCGGTCGTGGTCCATCCGGGAACCAGCAGGTGCGTGCTCAGTCGCCCCGCACCCTGGTTGTCGGGCCTGTTGCGCAGGTCATGCTCCAGCGCCTCCGTATAGGTCTTCAGCGCCGACTTGGTCATGTTGTAGATCGGATGACCCGGCGGATTGGTGATCCCCTGCTTGGAGCCGGTGTTGACGATCGCTGTCGGCGCCGGGTTCGCCAGCAGGTCCGGCAGGAACGCCTGCACCGCGGTGACAGGCCCCCAGAGGTTGACCTCCATCGCCTGCCGCCAGCTTTCCGGATCGGCATCGAAGCCACGCCCCGTCCGGGTCACCGCATTGTTGACCAGCAGTTCCACCTGACTGAAGGCCGCAAGCGTCGCGATCTTCAGGGCGTCTATCTGGTCCGGCTTCGACACGTCCGTGGCCTGGCCCAGCACCGTCTCCGGTCCTGCCGATGCAGCGGCCTGCACCTCCGCCACGGCGGCGTCCAGATCAGGGCCCGGCAGATCAGCCATCACGACGGACATGCCCTTTCCCGCCAGCCGCAGGGCCAGCGCCTTGCCAATACCAAGCGCTGCGCCGGTGATCACTGCCACCTTGCCGGATTCGAAAATGCCGCCACGTTCCATGCTGTTCCCCTGCGTCTCGGGTTGCGGGCAGGCGCCCCTGATGGGGACTGCCATTCCCCGTCAGCATCCCATTGTTTCCGGCGGCAACACCAGTCTGTCAGGATGGTTACTCGAATGTCTCCGACTTGAAGAAGACTGCGGCAGTGCATTCCGGGTCAGGCATATCAATGCATGCGCGTGCGCCGGGCACATCGAACGGGGCGTAGATGGAGACCGTCGGCTGCCCGTTGCCGCTCTCCGGCAGCCAGACATGCAGGTCCCAGATTCGCGGGTGCCACATCAGCACATTGTCCGGCGTCGGTGCCTCGATCGCGGGATCCGGCGACAGGCTGTCGACCACGGTCTCGCCCCTGACCGACTCGGTCGGGGGCCGCAGCGCCATGACTCCGCTGGTCAGATGATAGCCGGCCTCATGCAGGAACCATTCGCTTGACGGGATGCAGCCCATGATCGGACGATGGTTGGCGCTGTCCATCACCTTGCCCCAGGCACCGCCGATCACGCGGTAGGGGGTGGTGTCGCCATTGGGGTCGGCGACCAGGGTCTGGTAGGCACTGTCGCTTTCGTCGGCACGCTGCGCGCGGGGGGCAACGAACAGCAGACCGGGCGGCCCCATCTGCACGTCGCCGTTGGAGAAGATGCTGCTGGCCCCGGCAAAGGTGATGCCGATCTGCGCCAGACTGGTGTTGCCGTGGGGCACGGAGAAGAACCCGGCGCCCGCCATTCCCAATCCGTTCTCGATGTCGTCAAAGGCGCGCAGGAACACACCAAGGGTGGTGATGGACGCTTCGACGCTTGCGTCACTGCAGCCGATGACGAAGTCCTTCCTCCCGCTTCGGGCCGTCGCGATCTCGCTGCCGCCCGGCAGGCGGTAGTCGATGAACCATTCGTAGAACAGGTGATCGGCCTGAAACGCCGCCTCGACCAGCGGCGGAGTCGCGCGCCAGGCTGTGCCGCCGGCGACAGGCTGGGCCACGACCTCATGCGCCGTCGCCGGGCCGGGCCAGTGATGACGGGTGTAGCGCGCATATACAGCGACGGTATCGTAACCCGCAGGCACATCGACTTCGGCGGTCAGGATGCGGGCGTCACCGGCCAGCCACTGCTCGGAAGTATCGGTGATCGTCGGCGTCTCGAAGTGCTCCAGCACCTCGCAGCCGCCGAGAAGAACCAGCATTGTCATGCACATCAGTACCCGACGCATCTCGGCCTCCCGGATCGTATCGGTAAGATGATACCCGAATTTCAACGGGAGGGCGAGTTGGGTGCTGACTTCGGCCCTGAAAGGGACCGATGATCGGCGCGATTGCTGCTCCAGGGTTCATTCGCAGGTGGTCAGTGACCTTGCTCTCATGGTGAAGTATCTCCTGAGGCTGATCGAGCGCGACCGCGTGAAAGCGAAGGACAAGTGCGTCAGCGGGGGGACACGGAACCATGACGATCCACACCATTCACGATGCCTTCTGCCAGCGTGTGAAGGCCGCGCCGGACAAGACCATGGCGGAGCGCCCGGGACAGGCCAGCCTGACCTTTGCGGAGGGGCTTTCCGGGGTCGGCAGCCTGGCGGCGGCGCTGGTGGCCCGGGGTGTGGTCAAGGGTGACAGGGTGGCAGTACAGGTCGACAAGAGTGTCGAGGCACTGCTGCTCTGCCTCGCCTGTCAGCGGGTGGGTGCGATCTTCCTGCCGCTGAACACCGGCTACACGGCCAGCGAGATCGACTATTTCGTCGGGGATGCGGAGCCACGCCTGTTCGTCTGTCGCCCGGAGGATCTGGAAAGGCTGCGGACCGCGATGCCGGGGACGGTTGCCGTCGAGAGCCTGGGCGCGCGGGCTGACGGCACCCTGCTGGACCTGGCGGCGAGCCTGTCGCCGGTGACGCAGGCCACGCCGGTGAGCCACGATGACCTGGCGGCGATCCTCTATACCTCCGGCACCACGGGACGGCCCAAGGGGGCGATGCTGTCCCACGGCAACCTGGCGACCAACTGCGACGCGCTGCTGACCGCATGGCGTTTCACCGATCAGGACAAGCTGATCCATGCCCTGCCGATCTTCCATACGCATGGCCTCTTCGTCGCGGCCAACATGAGCCTGGCGGCGGGCGCGACCATGATCTTCCTGGAGAAGTTCGACGCCGATACGGTGCTTGACCTTATGCCGGATGCGACCGTGCTGATGGGCGTGCCGACATTCTACAGCCGTCTCGTGCAGTCCGATCGGCTGACGGCGGACAGGGTGTCGAACATGCGCCTGTTCATCTCCGGCTCGGCACCCCTGCTGGCCGATGTCCACCTCGCCTTCCGGGCGGCAACGGGTCACGCCATCCTGGAACGCTACGGCATGACGGAAACCTGCATGATCACCTCCAACCCCTACGAGGGCGACCGCCGTGCCGGGACGGTCGGCTTTCCGCTGCAGGATGTCGAAGTGCGGATCGCGAATCGGGAGGACGGGACCGTTCTGGCACAGGGGGAGACCGGCGCCATCCAGGTGAAGGGTCCGAATGTCTTCGGCGGCTACTGGCGCATGCCGGAGAAGACCGCGAGCGAATTCACCGACGACGGTTTCTTCATCACCGGCGATCTCGGGCGGTTCGATGCGGAGGGCTATCTGCACATCGTCGGGCGCGACAAGGACCTGGTGATCTCCGGTGGCTACAACGTCTATCCGAAGGAGATCGAGCAACTGATCGACGAGGTGCCGGGCGTGGTCGAATCGGCGGTCATCGGCCTGCCGCATCCGGACTTCGGGGAGGCTGTGACCGCTGTCGTCGTTGCCCAAGCGGGTGCGGAGCTGGATGAGGCTTCGGTCATTGCAGCGATCTCTGCCGGACTGGCGCGCTACAAGCAGCCGAAACAGGTGCTGTTCGCAGACGCCCTGCCGCGTAATGTCATGGGCAAGGTGCAGAAGAACGTTCTGCGCGATACACACGCCGGGCTCTACAAGGGCGAGGGAGAATTGTCGGGAAGGAGTCGGAGCCGATGAACGGAATCAGCGGCGGCAGCACGCAGGCGGCCAGGGACGACATGATCTTCGCCGACGCGACCGCCCTGTCGGAGGCGATCGCAACGCGGCAGATCTCCTGCGTCGAGGTCATGCGGACCTATCTGGGTCGCATCAGGCGTTTCAATCCGGTCCACAATGCCATCATCTCCATGCGGGACGAGGATGTGCTGATGGCAGAGGCGGCGGATGCGGACGCCGATCTGGCAGCGGGCCGCCACAGGGGCTGGATGCATGGCTTTCCGCTGGCGGTGAAGGACCTCACCGCGACTGCCGGAATTCCGACGACCTTCGGCTCCCCGCTGTTTGCCGACAATGTGCCGACGCAGGATTGCCTGATGGTCAGGCGGATGCGTGCCGCAGGTGCCATCGTCATCGGCAAGACCAACACCCCGGAGTTCGGTCTCGGTTCCCATACCTACAACCCGCTGCACGGCCTCACCCGCAATGCCTGGAAGCCGGAGCTGTCGGCAGGGGGGTCCAGCGGCGGTGCGGCGGTCTCCCTCGCGCTCGGCATGCAGCCGGTGGCTGATGGCAGCGACATGATGGGGTCGCTGCGCAACCCAGGTGCCTTCAACAACGTCCTGGGCCTGCGTCCCTCCCTGGGGCGTGTGCCGGCGGGGCCGAAGCCGGAGATGTTTGTCCATCAGCTCGGCGTGAACGGCCCCATGGCCCGCAGCGTGCGCGACCTCGCGCATCTGCTGGATATCCAGTCCGGCTTCGAGCCCGCCGCGCCCCTGAGTTTCGCGGCCCCGGAGACCCCCTTCGCGGACTGTCTGGAAGGCGGGGTGAACGGTCTGCGTATCGGCTGGATCGGCGACTGGGACGGGTATTACCCTTGCGAGGACGGCATTCTCGATCTCTGCAGTCGGGGCGTGGAGCAGTTCGCGGCGCTTGGCGCGGTTGTCGAGCCACTGATCCCGGACTTCGCACCTGACCGGCTGTGGACGACGTGGACCACCCTGCGCCACTGGTCTGTCGCCGGTTCCCATGCCGCCTTCCTCGCCAACCCCGAGACCCGGAACCTGATGAAACCGGAACTGGTGTGGGAAGTGGAGAAGGGGCTGACGCTTTCGGCGCTCGACATCCACCAGGCCAGCGTCGCGCGCAGTGAATGGTTCCAGTGCCTGATCGGCCTGTTCACCCGCTATGACGCGGTTGCCCTGCCGACAGCGCAGGTGTTCCCGTTCGATGCGAAGATCGCATGGCCGGACAGGATCGCTGGCAGGGCAATGGACACCTATCACCGCTGGATGGAAATCGTCATCGCAGGCTCGCTCAGTAGCTGCCCCTCGATCAACCTGCCAGCCGGGTTCGACCCATCAGGCCGCCCGACGGGCTTTCAGTTGATCGGTCGACCGCGCGGAGAGCAGCAACTGCTGCAGATGGCCGCCCGCTATGAGGAAGCAACCGACTGGCTGTCGATGCGGCCCGCAGGCGCGCTCTGAGCGGAGATGCTATTCCGGTGAGGTTGCTTTGTCCGGGTCCGGATACCGGCCACCGACCGTCGCATGGGTGATTTCGCGGCCCGTCGTGGTGTCGATCAGCTTTGGCGTGACGGGGATGCCGGTTTCGCGGTCGACCAGCGTTACCGATGATCCGGACGGGGCCGGGACGTTCGCGTTGGCCCAGTCCACCAGGGTCACGATCACCGGATAGAGCGCCTTGCCGCGCTCCGTCAGCAGGTACTCATGGCGGGGCGGGCGCTGCTGGTACTGCTTCCGCTGCAGGACGCCGGCGCTTTCCAGCTTCTTCAGCCGGTCCGACAGGACATGGCGGGTGATGCCCAGACGCTCCTGCATCTGTTCGAAGCGCCTGATGCCCTGGAAGCAGTCGCGCAGGATCAGCATGGTCCAGCGGTCGCCGATGACCGACAGGCCGCGCGCGACCGGACAGGCTTCCTCGCTCAGGTCATTCCAGCGCATGGGTCACTCGCTCTCCGCAAAGGTGCAGGTGCGATGAATAGCACAGATTGACAGGTTCCAAAAGGGAATGCAGTATATGCATTCCAAAAAGGAACTGACTGGACCTGTGCGCCACGCCCTGCGACGCGCGGCCCCTGAACCCGAGGACCTGCGCATGACGACAGAAGCCAGCACGATTGCCGCAACACCGGCGCCCCCGGCATCGGCAGTCGCCCATTCGGCCCGGACGCAGTTGCTGCTGACGGCCCCGATAGGCCGCACCCTGTTGCGGCTGGCGGCACCGAATGTCGTCGCCATGTTCGTCATGGCGGCGGTAAGCATCGCGGAAGGTTTCTTCGCCGGTGTCCTGGGGATTACCGCACTGGCCGGGCTGGCGCTGGTCTTCCCGCTGGTGATGCTGACCCAGATGCTCTCCGCCGGGGCCATGGGCGGGGCGATCTCCGGTGCCATCGCACGGGCGCTCGGGAACAGCAATCCCGAGCGCGCGGGCAACCTGACCTGGGCGGCCTGGAGCATCGCGGTCACGATAGCCGTCCTGTCGGCGGTCCTGATGGACCTGTTCGGCAGGGACGTCTTCGAGCTGCTGGGCGGAGGTGGTGAAACGGTGGATGCCGCACTGGCCTATGCCGGTGTCTTCTTCCCCGGCTGCATCACCATCTGGCTCTGCCACTCCTCCCTCAGCGTCATTCGCGGGTCCGGCAACATGGGCATCCCGTCCATGGTGCTCTTTCTCGTTTCACTCGGTTCCATCCCCATTGCCGGGACACTGTCGCTCGGCTGGGGACCGTTCCCGGCGCTCGGGATGCAGGGCCTGGCCGCCGGGCATGTGCTGGCCTATGCCATCGGCGCGATCGTCGCGCTCACCTTCGTCGGCACCGGACGGGTCGGTTTCCTTGTCAGGGGGCGACTGAAGGGTCTGCGGCGAGATCTTTACCGGGACATCCTCAGTGTTGGCCTGATCGCCTCCCTCAGCACCACGCAGACCGTGCTCACGACCGTGCTGATGGTCGGTCTGGTCGGCCTGCATGGGGAGGCGGCGCTGGCTGGCTACGGTCTGGGCGCGCGGCTGGAGTTCCTGATGATCCCCGTCGTTTTCGGCATAGGCGCGGCCATGACCGCCATGGTCGGGGCCAACATCGGGGCGGGCAACAGGTCCCGCGCCCTGCGGGTGGCCTGGACCGGGTCCTTCGCGGCAGCGCTGATCGTCGGCAGTATCGGTGCGGTGCTCTCGTTGCAGCCCGATCTCTGGCTGCGCATCTTCCTGGATGCGTCCGACGCGGCAGCGCTGGAGGCCGGGCGCAGCTATTTCCGCACCGTCGCGCCGTTCTATTTCTTCTATGCCCTGGGCCTGGCCCTGTTCTTCGCCAGCCAGGGGGCAAGCCGCATGGTCTGGCCCATGATCGCCAGCATCTTCCGCATCGTCACCGCGTTCGGTCTGGCGCTGTTCCTGACCCGTTCAATGGGCATGGGTGTGGCGGGTGTGTTCAGCGGTGTCGCCGCAGGCATGCTGGTCTACGGCATCCTCACCGCCCTCTCGGTGCGCCTGACCCGCTGGCGCTGACCGGGACAGGGAGGCCGCAGCAGTCCGGAAAAAGAAAAAGGCCGGGACATTTCTGCCCCGGCCTTGTCTGTCGCATCGCTGTCGCCGGATCGGTCAGGCGGCGAGGAAGCGGTTCAGTTTCTCTTCGGCGTTCTCGTGGGCGATCTTCTCCACGGCGGCCAGTTCGCGCGTCAGCCGCTCCTTGGCGGCTTCGTAGATCTGGCGTTCCGAATAGGACTGGTCCGGCTGGTCCTCGTTGCGGTGCAGGTCGCGCACGACCTCCGCGATGGAGACCGGATCGCCGGAGTTGATCTTCGCCTCGTACTCCTGCGCGCGGCGCGACCACATGGTGCGCTTGACGCGGGCGCGGCCCTTCAGCGTATCCATCGCCTGCTTCATCAGCTTGGTGGAAGCGAGGGCGCGCATGCCGGTGGCCGTCGCCTTGGTGACGGGGACACGCAGGGTCATCTTCTCGTGCGGGAAATCGATGACAAAGAGTTGCAGCTTGAAACCGGAAATTTCCTGATCCTCGACAGCCGTGATCATGCCGACGCCGTGGGAGGGATAGACAACATAGTCATTGGCCTGGAATTCCAGCTTCGCCTTCTTTTTGCGCGGCGCAGCCTTGGCCCGGACCTCGGTAGAACTTGCTTCAGTCATATCAGTCCTTCTCTTTCTGCCGCTTCGGGCACCCTGACGGTCCGAAGCGGTTCCTGTCCGCGCATCCTCAAACGGCAAGACCTTGCCTGAACCATCCCGGAAGACGGTTCCTTCAGGACAAACGGGACATGCAAGGCCAGGTCGTCCGCCGGGCGCGCGGTACAAATTCGGTTCCGACACGAAAAAACGGGCCGCTGTCAGCCGCCCGCCGTGTATCCGGTCACACAGATGCGCGCCCGCAACTCCCTGACCAGGGAAATATATAACACAAAAATGACAGTTCTCACAGTACTGACTCGCGTTCAGTGAACACAAATCAGCATGACCGGCCATGCACGCTCACATGGCCGGGGCACTGTGCCTGACAGGCGTTCGCGCTGGTGTCAGTCGCCCGCGCCGGGGTTCGTGCTGAAATGCTTCTCGAACTTGCCCGGAGTCTCGCGCCAGTCGTCGGCATCGGCCGGGCTTTCGCCCTTGCGCGTGATGTTGGGCCACTTCTCCGAATATTCCCGATTCAGCTCCAGCCACTTGTCGGCTTCCGGATCGGTATCGGGCAGGATGGCCTCGATCGGGCACTCGGGCTCACAGACGCCGCAGTCGATGCATTCGTCGGGGTGGATCACCAGCATGTTCTCGCCCTCGTAGAAGCAATCCACCGGACAGACTTCCACACAATCCTGGAACTTGCACTTGATGCAGTTCTCCGCGACGACATAAGGCATCTGCCTTCACTCCCCTTGGTTTTCCCGTGATGCACCGGTGACCCTTTCACCGGCTCTCGGGTATCACTCAATCCGAACTGCCCTGCAGCCGTTCGGCGACGCGTTGCCGCGCCTCGCCATTTTCCCTGTCGGAAACATAGATGAGGCCTCCGATGCGGCGCAACAGGTTGGCTTCATAGGCGTGCAATTCGCCGTCTGCAAGCACGACCTCCCAGAGCATCTCGATCACTTCCACCCGGCGTTCCGAGGGATAGCCTTCCTTGATGGCACGGGTGAAGGTGCTGATCTCGACGGCATCCTGCTGACGGCTCTCGGCCATCTCGATCAGCGATGTGGTTTCGTCGGCAGTCAGCGCGAACTTCTCGGCCAGCACGCGCCGCACCGTTGTCTGCTCCGTCGCGTCGAACTCCCCGTCCAGATGCGCGGCCTCGATCAGCAGGATCGCGGCTGCCAGATGCAGGTCGTCGGGCGCGGCGCTGGCCGCCTCGGCAGCGCTTCCACCGCGCAGGCTCTCGAGCCATCGCGTCACACGGTTCGTTGAGGCCATTCGGAAATGTTCCTGAGTCCTGTGTTCAGCCGGTCATGTGCACAGACGACATATCGCTCGTTCAGAAAAGGCCAAGCGTGTCGATCTTGGAAAGTTCGCGCGGGTCAAGCTGGCGCTGGTCCGCGTCGCGCTTGTTGAACAGCACCAGATCGGTCAGCAGGGTGTTGACCTTCGACAGGCTCTGCTCCTGCGCGGCGGCGAGATCGCGAATGCCCTCCGGCGGTGACATGGCCCCGGCGGAACGCAGCAACGCCAGCTCGCCACTGGTCGCGCCCTCCGGCCCGGTTCCGGTGACGGATGTGACAATGCGGCCGTCCTGCCCGATGGCGACGGACGTGACGCGCTTTCCGGTGCGGGGCGCGGCGGTCTGCTGCACGCCACCGGGTCCCGGCGGGCGCAGGTTGAAGTCGGGCGGGACAACAAGCGGGGAGAACACGGTCACCCGGCTTTCGTCCGGTGACGACTTGTTCAGACCCAGCGAGTTCTTCACCGTGTCGCAGCCGCCAACCACCAGCACCAGGGCCAGCACGGGCAGCAGACGGGTCAGACGATTTTCAAGACTGGTTTTCATGGCTGCCGTTTCTAGCGCCAAGACGGCGTCCGAACAAGGAATCCAGCAGCAGGATAGCCACTCCGCATGAAATTGCGATATCCGCCACGTTGAAAGCGGGCCAGTGCCAGCCCGCCACATGAAAGTCGAAGAAGTCCGCGACCTGTCCGTAATTGACCCGATCGATGGCATTTCCGATGGCCCCGCCGATCACGGCTGCGAGTGCCAGGCGCTGCCAGGGCCCTTCCGCGCGGCGCATCCAGAAGAACAGGAAGACCGAAACCACGAGGTTCACCCCTGCAAGGATCCAGCGTGTCTCCGCCGGGTCGCCGCCGAACAGGCCGAAGCTGACCCCGGAGTTCCAGACCATCACCAGATTGAAGAACGGGGTCAGCGTCAGGGTGGCAAAGTCCCGTGCCGCCATGACGTCGATCAGCCACGCCTTGGTGGCCTGATCGAGGACGATCAGAAGGGCCGAGAATACCAGCGCGCGAGCGATCATTGCGGATCCGACGAATGGGGCATGTTGTTGTTGCTGACAGTTGGCCGCGCCAGCGCATCGGGTCAAGCCCCTTCTCCTGCGGCGCGGCAGAGTCCAGTATGCAGGCATCAATTGAGCGACCCTGGGGAGGATCGGACTTGGCTCACGCCCATGTGCTGGACGGCATTCGCGTACTCGACTTCACACAGTTCATTGCCGGCCCGGCCTGTACCCGCCTGATGGCGGAAGTGGGGGCGGACGTTATCAAGCTGGAACATGCCCCGGGCGGCGACCTCTGCCGTGTCCTGCCGGTCATCAAGGACGGCAGGTCCGGCTATTTCGTGCAGCACAATCAGGGCAAGCGCTCGGTCTGCCTCGACATGCGCACGGCGGAGGGCAAGGCGATCATCCGCGACCTGATCGCCTGGGCCGACGTGGTTGTGGAGAATTTCTCGCCTGGCGTGATTGACCGGATGGGATTCGGCTGGGCTGACGTTCGCGCCATCAACCCTTCGGCCATCATGTGTTCGATTTCCGCGTTCGGGCAAAGCGGGCCGCTGCATCAGCTGGTGGGTTTCGACTATATCGCCCAGGCCTATGCCGGGGTGACCTCCATGATCGGGGAACCGGATGGCCCACCCCCTATCGTCGGGATGGCGATCGGTGATGTGGGCACGGCGATTACCGCCCTTGCGGCCATCAATGGCGCGCTGTTTCACCGCGAACGGTCACGCGGCGACGGTCCGGGCAGGGGCCAGCACCTCGATATTTCCCTGCTTGATTTCTATTTCCACTGTCACGAGATCAACGTGGAGGTGCATTCGCTGAGTGGCGGCACCATCGAACCGCACCGCACCGGCAGTCATCATGCGATGGTGGCCCCCATCGGTATCTTCCGGGCAAAGACGGGCTATCTGGTCCTGGTGGCGCTGGGGGACCAGTGGTCGCGGGTCTGCAGGGCCATGGGACGGGAGGACCTGATCAAGGATCCGCGATTCGTCGATGGACCCGCACGGATGACGAATCAGGCCGAACTGATCCAATTGATCGAGGGATGGCTGGGCAGCCTGGACTCAGACGAGGCAGGGATCGAGGCACTGCAGGCGGAGAGGGTGCCTTGCGCGCCGGTCCTGAGTGTCGCCGACGCCATGCGTCATCCGCATCTGATCGAGCGTGGCACGGTACGCCAGATCGACGACAGGGGCGTCGGGCCGATGGCCATCACCGGCAATCCGCTGCGCTATTCCGACTTCCCCGATACCCTTGGCCTGACCGCGCCGTTCCTGGGCGAACACAATGAAGCGGTCCTGGAGGGTGAACTGGGGATGTCAGCGGCAGATGTCGCGCAGTTGCAGGCCAGCGGCGTGCTGCATGCGGAGCGGCGGTAGCGGGTACGCCTCCCCGACAGGAGGAGAGGCATACCCGCTCCATCTCAACGGACGTTGACGATCACCTTGCCGGTTGCCTTGCGTGCGGCGAGGGCCTTCATCGCGTCGGGGGCCTGTTCCAGCGGGAAGGTCATGGAAACGTGCGGGCGCAGCTTGCCCTCCGCACACCAGTCCAGCAGCGTCCTGAACTGGCTGCGGCATTCCTCCGGATTCCGCTCCGTCCAGGCGCCCCAGAAGACGCCGACAATCTGGCACTGCTTCAGCAGCACCAGGTTGGCCTTCGCCTCCGGAATGCGCCCGGATGCGAACCCGACGACCAGCAGGCGTCCACCCCAGTTGATGCAGCGCAGTGATTCATCGAAGGCGTCACCGCCGACCGGATCATAGATCACGTCGGCACCCTGGCCGCCGGTCAGTTCCTTGACCTTGTCGCGGATCGAATGGTCGGAATAGTTGAAGACGTGATCGGCGCCATACTCCTTCACGATGTCCATCTTGGCGTCCGAACCGACGGTGCCGATCACCGTCGCGCCCATGCGCTTGCCCAGTTCCACGGCGTTCAGACCGACGCCGCCGGAGGCACCGTGCACCAGCAGCACCTCGCCGGGTTTCAGTTCACCCCGGTCCTTCAGCGCGTGATAGGTCGTGCCATAGGTGACCGGGAAACCGGCTGCCTGTTCGAAGGTCACGGCATCGGGCAGCAGGAACGTCTTGGCTGCCTTTGCGACTGCCTGCTCGGCATAGCCGCCGCCCATGCTGGTCATCGCCATCACCCGGTCGCCGGGCTTGAAACCCGTCACACCCTCACCCACAGCGGAGATGACGCCACCGACTTCCATGCCGGGGGAGAAGGGGAAAGGCGGCTTGAACTGGTACTTGCCCGCGATCATCAGCAGGTCGGGGAAGTTCACCCCGGCACAATGCACATCGATACGCACCTCGCCCGCGCCCGGCTCCGGAGAGGCCACTTCCTCCAGCTTCAGATCATCCGGCCCGCACCATTCGTGACACAGCATCGCTTTCATCGGTTCTTCTCCCCTCGCGTTTGCAATCCGTGCCCGATGACGTAGCCCGCACGTCCGGTCACGACAAGGTCGCGAGCAGGTTCCCCGGCGTAAATTCCCGATGTTTCATGGAATCTGCGCTGAATCGGGCGATTCCGGTTGAACACCCGGTCAATTCGCTTTGGGATGCAATGCGAAGCAGAACCCGAGATAACAGGGAGATCCCGAGAATGCGGTTCCTGAAACAACTGACCCTCACCGCTGCGGCACTGGCCACGGCTGCGGCACTTTCCTCCGCCCAGGCCGACGGCATGAAGCTGAAGATCGGGACGGAGGGCGCGTATCCTCCGTTCAACAACCTGACCGCGGACGGGAAGCTGGAGGGCTTTGACATCGACATCGCCAAGGCGCTCTGTGCCGAGATGAAGGCGGAGTGCACCTTCGTCACCCAGGACTGGGACGGCATCATTCCGGCACTTCAGGCCGGCAAGTACGATGCGATCATCGCCTCCATGTCGATCACGGACGAGCGCAAGAAGAAGGTGGATTTCACCGAGAAGTACTACAACACTCCCCCGGCAATTGCCGTGCCGAAGGATTCGGCGCTGAAGGGCACCAGCCCGGCGGACCTGGCGGATGCCGCCATCGGTGTGCAGGGATCGACCACCCATTCCAACTATACCGAGGCGACCTATACCGACAGCACCGTGCGCGGCTACCCGACCGCGGACGAGTACAAGCTGGACATTGCCAGCGGTCGTCTGGATGCGGTGGTTGACGATGTGACAGTGCTGCAGGAATGGCTGGAGAGCGAGGATGGTGACTGCTGCAAGCTGCTGGGCACCATCGTGCCGGACCCGGCCATTCATGGTGAGGGTGCCGGTATCGCCATCCGCAAGGGCGAGACCGAACTGGCGCAGAAGTTCAATGCCGCGATCGAGGCGATCCGCGCCAACGGTGTCTACAAGTCGATCAACGACAAGTACTTCACGTTCGACGCCTACGGCGGCTGACCGGACCGGACGTGCCTGATGCTGGGCACAGACTGATGCAGGCATCGCCTGCGACCAGCCTCACCCCGCGCCTGACCGGGCGTAGGGTGAGGCCAGGTCCGTCTGCCGTGCGGCGGTGCCCGCATGGATGAGATGCTCGCCCTGCTGAGCCTTGGCGACACCGGCTGGGGCGACGAGATCGCTTCCGGGGTCGGCGTCACCATCTCGCTGGCGCTGGCCACCCTGCCGCTGGGCCTGCTGATCGGTTTCTTCGTGGCGCTGGCAAAACAGTCGGAAGAGCAGACGCTGCGGCTGGCGGGCAATATCTACACGACCGTCTTTCGCGGCCTGCCTGAACTGCTGACCCTGTTCCTGGTCTATTTCGGTGCCCAGATCGGCATCCGGCAACTGCTGCTGGCAATGGGCAGCGAGACGACGATAGAGATCAACAGCTTCCTCGCCGGCATGGTGGCGCTGGGGCTGGTCTTTTCCTCCTTCTCCAGCGAGGTCTTCCTCTCCGCCTTCCGCGCCATCCCGCGCGGACAGTACGAGGGCGGCTATGCCATCGGCCTGTCGCGGTTCCAGACCATGCGCCTGATCATCCTGCCGCAACTGATCCGCATCGCGCTGCCGGGGCTGAGCAACCTCTGGATGATCCTTCTGAAGGATACCGCGCTGGTCAGCGTCATCGGCCTGTCCGACATCATCCGCCAGACCGGCATCGCCGCGCGGGTGACCAAGGAGGCCTTCCTGTTCTTCGGCGTCGCCTGCCTGCTCTATCTGGCACTGGCGATCCTGTCGTCCATTGCCATCGGTGCGATCAATCACTGGGCGGCGAAGGGGGACGCACCCCGATGACGGCCATCGTCAACGAACACATCCAGCCGGCCCTGCCGCCGCCGCCCGTGCGACGGCGGTGGAATGGCACCCGGACCACCGGCTGGATCGCGCTGGCAGTGATGATCGGCCTGCTGGGGGGACTGAGCCTCTACCTGATTCTGGCCTGGGACAGTGAACTCGTCGCGAAATATGCACCGAAGTACTGGAAGGGCCTGCAGATCACGCTGGGGCTGGTGGCGACGTCACTGGTCTTCGGCGCGGCCATGTCGCTGCCCGTTGCCATGGCGCGCCTTTCGCCCAGCAGGACCGTCGGCGCGCTGGCCTATGCCTATGTCTACCTGTTCCGCGGCACGCCGCTGCTGGCGCAGGTGTTTCTGGTCTATTACGGCGCAGGCGAGTTCCGGCCCGAACTGCAGTCGGTGGGACTGTGGGCATTCTTCCGTGATCCCTGGAACTGCGCGGTCTTCGCCTTCGCCCTGAACACGGCAGCCTATCAGGCGGAGATCCTGCGCGGCGCGATCCAGTCGGTGGCAAAGGGGCAATGGGAGGCGGCGGAGGCGCTGGGCCTCACCCGCCTGCAGGCGTTCCGCAAGATCATCCTGCCGCAGGCCCTGATCGTGGCGCTCCGTCCCTATGGCAACGAGATCATCCTGATGCTGAAGGGATCGGCCATCGTCGCCATCATCACCGTGCTGGACCTGATGGGGGAGACGCGACGCGCGTACTCCCGCAGCTTTGACTTCCAGACCTATCTCTGGGCGGCCGTGGTCTACCTGCTGATGGTGGAGACCATCCGCAACATCTGGGAACGGCTGGAAAAACGCCTCACCCGCCACCTGCGGCGCGACGGGTAGACCGGTTCACAGCTTGATGGGGTCAGTCGAACAGACGAGTGTCCCACCAGATGCGTCGTTCCAGTCCACAGGTAATGTCGCGGAAATCGTCGTGTGCGGCATTGATGACGATGTTCTGCTCCATGCGGGCAACCACTGATGGTACCAGCAGCACCGCGCTGCGACGTTCGGCGTACCATGTGCGTCCGAACCGGCGGGCGGATTCCCCGGATGCCTGATGCCAGTCGGGGTGATGCTCGGTCGAAAAGACCTCGTAACAGGTACCCGCCGGGATCGTGATCTCGATGAAATGCTGGTCGGGCGGCATGATGCCGGTCCAATGGACCAGCTTCTCCAGCATCGCTGTCGAATAGTGGACCGAGGCGTAGATGACCTCCGCACCTGCCTCGTTCCACCGACCGGGGAAACGGCGGGCGCCCTCGGCACTGAACACAGGATAGGACCCGTTCGGATCGCCAATGCGGAACGCGGTGATCGGATTGCCGAGACGCCTTGGCGTCGTCACAAGGCCACCCCGGCCTCCGCACGGTGCAACAGATTCAGTACCGCATCTGCCCCGGCAGAACTTGACCGCGCCATATCCAGCGGCGTTTCCCCATCCAGCAGAGGATGGGGCCGACCCAGAAAGGCCGCGATTCGCTGCTGGTCGCCGCGATAGACCGTACTGACAGCATCAATAACCCGACCCACCTGGTAGATGCTCTCGCTGTGTTCCCGCGAAAGGGGTTTTCCGGCCTTCGCGGTTCTGCGCAGCGTTGCCTCCGGTACAACGTCGATCTGCGCATTCAGAAGAGTGCGCAGCAGTCCTTTCAGTGCCTTGCCTGACCGTATTGGCAGCCCGTGCACCACCAGGCGGGCAAGATCGACTTCGCTGAAGCCTGCCGATACCCGAAGATCCAGCAAGTTTGCCACCCGCAACGATTCGCTCGCCGGGACCCTGGCCAGATCGGTATAGGTAGACAGGTTCATTGTCAGCCACCTCCGTCACATGACGATAACATAATCGCCATGTGACGGAATACCAAATCTCAGTCCCGGAACTTCTTGAACAGGTCGTGGGCGACCTTGCGGATCTGGATCTCTTCCGTGCCTTCGGTGATGCGATAGCGCCGGTGGTGGCGGTAGATGTGCTCGAAGGGCTTGTAGCGGGTATAGCCCATGCCGCCGTGCACCTGCATCGCCCGGTCCGCCGCCTCGCAGACGAAGCGGTTGGCGCGGTAGTTGGCCATGGCGACCCAGTGCGTCACCTCCATGTGGTGCGCCTGATCCAGGTGCCAGGCACTCTTGTAGACCAGATTGCGCAGCATCTCCGCCTCGGTATTCAGTTCGGCCAGCGGCCACTGGATGGCCTGGTTGGTGCTGAGTGGCTTGCCCCAGGTGACACGCTTGTTGGCCCATTGCACCGCCTCGTCGACGCAATACTGCCCGGCGCCGAGACTGGATGCCGCCTGCCGGATGCGGTTCTCGTGGAAGAATGCCTGTGCGCATTCCAGGCCCCGGCCTTCCTCGTGCAGGATGGCGCTGTCCGGCACCCAGACATCGCGGAAATGCACCTCCGCATGGTCGGACGGCATGTTGAAGGTCCAGTGCATGTAGGCAATGTCGACCCCCGGCGTCTCCACCGGCACGATGAAGGCGGTGATGCCGCTGGGGCGGCCGACATCGCCAGAGGTGCGGGCAAAGACCACATCATGGGACGCGTTCGACATGCCGGAGTTCCAGCGCTTGGTGCCATTGATCAGCCAGCCGCCGTCCTTCTGCACCGCCGTGGTTTCCATGTAGGTGGCGTCGGAGCCGTGATTGGGTTCGGTCACGCCGAAGGCCACGCGCTTCCGGCCCGTGATCATGTCCTCGATGAATTCTTCCTTCTGGGCCGCGTTTGCGACCGCATGGAAGATCATGACGACCGGGAAGTTGCCGACGATGGAACTCTCGTTCTGCAGGTCGTTGTGCAGCCCCAGGCCCCGATGGGCCAGATGTTCGCGGATGATCGCCATGCCGAGGTTCGACCCGGCGGAGCCGCCGATGTCGGTGGGCAGCGCCCAGCGCAGATGACCGGCCTTGTCGGCACGACGCTTCATCTCCGCCAGCAGCTCCTCCCACTCCTCCTTCGGGCGGCCGCCGTTCTCCCAGTCGGTGCGTTCATATTCGCGCCGATGGTCGAAGAAGCGGATGTTCTCCTCCTCCAGCGGCTTGATCTCCTTCTCGATAAAGGCATCGAGCACGCCGATGTAGTCGCTGATCTCGCGCGGGATCGTGAAGTCCATGATCACCCTCCCCAGGGTTCTGTTTCGGTCTGTGGCCTGGAGCAGGCCGTCTAGTTGAGTCTCACCACCAGCTTGCCGACCGCCTTCCGGTCACGCATGGCACGGAAGGCGTCGATGCCTTCGTCCAGGCTGTAGGTGCCACCGATGTGCGGGCGCAGCTTGCCATCTGACCAGAGTTCCATCATCGCGGCGATGTTTGCCCGGCAGCGATCCGGGAAGCGGCGGGAGAAGCCCTGGTAGGCAACACCTATCAGTTCGATCTGCTTGATCAGGATGTGATTGGCGGGCAGTTGCGCGATGTCCCCGGCGGCGAAGCCGATGACCAGCATCCGACCGCCCCAGTTGATCGAGCGGATCGCCTGATGGCTGTAGGCCCCGCCGACGGAATCGAAGATCACGTCCGCGCCGCGGCCATCGGTCAGCGCCTTGATCTGGTGGCGCAGCTCGTCGCCCTCCGCATAGTTCACCAGATCATCGGCGCCGCGGGCCTGGCAGGCGGCCAGCTTCTCGTCCGAGCTGGCGGCGGCAATGACCCGCGCGCCCCAGGCCTTGCCTGCCTCGACAGCCGCCAGACCGGTGCCGCCAGATGCGCCCAGCACCAGCAGGGTTTCACCTGCCTGCAGGCGACCACGATCCTTCAGCGCATGATGAATGGTGCCATAGGTCAGGCAGAAGGCTGCGGCGGTGTCGTAGTCCATGGCGTCGGGCAGGGGAAAGACCCAGTCGGTCGGGCAGACAACGAACTCGGCCAGGCACCCGATCCAGGGATGCACGGCAACCCGCTGACCAACCTCCAGCCCCGTGACCCCTGCACCAAGCGCGTCAATGGTGCCTGCGGCTTCCATCCCCGGCGCGAACGGCGGTTCACCGCTGTACTGGTACTTGCCCTGCGGCATCAGCAGGTCGGGAAAGTTGAGGGACACGGCATGCACCCGCACACGGATCTCCCCTGCGCCCGGCTCCGGCTTCGGCAATTCGCCGACCTTCAGATCCTCGATGGACCCGATCTTCTCGCAGATGATCGCCCGCACCCTGTCCTCCCCTGAACCCCGTGCTGTCGCTTTCGGCAACTATAGGAGCTTCCCGATGGAAACGCAGCGTTTCCCTTGCCCGACCTTGCGGCAGGGCAGGAATGCGCTCATCTCGGGTGTAGGGTGAGGTGCAGCCAGCAAGGCACCAGACACTGAACGAAATGACACGCCGGGAGAAACGATCATGGCACTCGACCGCATTGACCATCTGGCCTTCATCACGCCGGACCTGACCGGTACCATCCGCTTCTACCGCGACCTGCTGGGCATGGACCTGTCGCTGGGTATCGGTCACGACGGCTTCCGGCATTACTTCTTCACCGCGGGCGACAACTACATCGCCTTCTTCGCCTATGACGGTGCGTCGGCCATGACGAAGAAGTTCCACGGCAACCGCACCTCCGACCCCATCGGTTTCGACCATGTGGCCTTCACCGTGGAAACGCGGGAGGAATTCTTCGAATGGAAGGACCGGCTGCAGGCGGCGGGGATCGAGGTCACCGGACCCATCGACCATGGTGTATTCTGGTCGCTGTACTTCTTCGACAACAACAACATTCCACTTGAGATCGCGTGGAACCTGATGGAAGTGGCCGAAGCCCCTGCCGTGGTCGACGACGACATTCCGTCCATCGTCCATGAAGGTTCTGGCCCGCAACCCGGTCACTGGCCGGAAATCACGCAGCGGACCGCGCCGGAGGACATGAAGCCCGCGAAGGCGGGCAATGCCTATGCCCTGCGCAAGGAACTGCTGGCCAGCGGACGTGGCAGGCTCACGGCGGCGGGCCGGGTTGCCCTCGAACAGGTCGGCGAGGACTGAAAGCGCCCGCTTCTGGCTCAGAACTGGCGCAGCAGCCGCATGATGTAGTCGAGTTCGTCGGTTGAACGGCTGCGCTGGCCGGAGCGGCGGCGCAGTTCGTCCAGGATCTCGCGGGAGCGCTGCAGTGCACTCTGCGCCGGGACCATGTCGCCGGTGCCTTCGCCCCAGCTATCGGTGGGGGATCGGCCCAGCGGATCGGTCGGTTCACCGTTGCGCCCGTCCTGCCCGGGGGCGTCCTGATTCTGTGCCTGACCCTGACCCTGGTCGGCCAGGTCCTGCAGCACCGATTCGGCGCCGCGGCGCAATCGGTCCAGTGCCTGTGCCTGCTCATCCATCGCCTGGTCGGACTGACCTGCACCCAGCGATGACTGGGCGGAACGCATGGCCTGTTCCGCCTCTCCCAGTTCCCCCGGGATGTTGCCCATGCTCTCGCCAAGTTGCTGCATCAGTTCGCCCAGCCGTCGCCGCAACTGGCCCTGCGCATCGGCCAGGTCCTGCTCGCTCTGCTGGCCCGGCGTGCCGCCGCGGGCACCCTTGTTCTGATCGAATGACTGGGAGCGACCGAAGCGGTTGCGGCCTGGAGAGTTGAAGGGATTGGTCTGGGACGGCAGCTTCGAATCCGGCTGTGCCTGCTGCTGTCGCCGCTCGAAGGTGCGGTCCATCAGTTGCTGCTGCTGTTCCATCATCTGGCCGAGCTGATCGGCCAGCCGCTCCGCCTGCTGCTCCGACTGCGCTCGACCGCCCTGATTCCCCATCTGCAGGTTTTCGAGCATGTTCTGCAGTTGTGACAGCATCTGGCGCGCCTGGTCGCGTGCGCCGGAACGCGACAGTTCCCGCGCCTTGTCCAGCATGTCGGCAAGGCTCTGGCGCTCGACACTCTCCGCGCCGTCCAGTTCCGGCAGGTCCTCGCCCGCCTCCATGCGGCGCTGGGCGTCCTGCTGCATGGCGCGCAGATACTCGTCCATGGCTTCCTGCAGTTCGTCCATCAGGGCCTGGATCTCGGCCTCCGATGCGCCATTGGCCAGGGCCTCCGACAGCCGTTCCTGAATATCGCGCAGCCGGGCCTGAGCGACGGAAATGTTTCCGTCCTCGATTCTCAGTGCGGTCTGCCACAGCATCTGCTGGCTGGCCGCGATGGTCTCCGCGTCACCGCTCGCCGTGAGGTCGGAGGCCAGCATGCTGAGCCCGATATGCACTGCGAAATCGCTGTGATAGCGCTTCGGGTTGATCATCAGGGCATGCAGCGCGCGAACCACCCATTCACGCTGCCCTGACGCATCGTCGAACAATCGCTGCCGCAATTCGATGACGGCACGGGCGGCGGGCTGCTTGAAGGTGCGTTCAGGCAGTTCGAAGGTCAGCGGTTCGGAGCGACCGCTCTGATCCGCATCGTCGCGTGCCTCCATCACCAGCACGACCTGCTTGCCGGCCCAGGGATGGGCGGCCAGATCGCGGAACACGGTATCGATGGCTTCCATCGGCCGGCGGCTCGACAGCGGCAGGTCCAGGATGATCTCGCCGTCATGCCCGTCCCGTGTGATCCGGACGGCGACACCGGCGATGCCATAGTCATCGCTGGCGCGGTAGGCAAGCCGCAGCGCGCCGCGCAGGGTGCCCTGTGGCGGCTCCGTCAGTTCGATCGTCGGATGATGGTCGGGAATGATGCTGATCGGCCAACCGGCGATCTCGCGCTCTCCGTCGCGGATGCTCAGCCGGTCCCCCGCCGTGATCAGGCGCTCGATCTGCAGATCCTTCTCGCCGACGCGCTCGAATGCCTCGAGCGTATCCGCGACGGCCAGCGCCGGTTCGGCCGCGCCATGATAGCGGGCCAGAAAGCGGCTGCCGGTGGGCACCGCGAGCGGCTCCGATGTATCGGTTTCGTCCTGCGATGGGGTCAGGGCACTGATGAAAACCGGTGGCATGCCGGTATGGGCGGGTGGCGTCACCCAGGCCTCCAGCACCGTGTCATCCGCCAGACCATCGGCCGCCGCGCCCGTGTCGAGCGCGGCGATCAGCCTGTCCCCGGTGCGGCCACCGGCAGCGGCCAGGCTGAGGCAGAAGATCATCAGCACCAGCAGGCGCAGCGCCAGGGGGTCACGTGAAGGCATGCGGGTGTCGGCGACAGGCAGGCGCAGTGCCCCGATACGTGACGCCATCTGACGGCGGTGCGCCTGCCAGAGCGACCGTGCAGCGGAATCATCGCGGCCAACGGCGATCTGGTCCTGGACGCTGGTGAGGGGTCTGTGGGCGCCGCCGGAACGTTCCAGGCGCTGCACCACCTCCTCCGTCGAAGGCCTCTGCCAGGCCAGCAGGCCACGCAGCAGCAGGAACAGGCAACCGAGGACGCCTGCGGCCAGACCGACAAGGTGCAGCACGGGTGGCAGCAACTGCCAGATGCCCAGCAGCGTGACGGAAACCAGCAGCAGCACCGCGGCGAAACCCGGCCAGAGCAGCGGAACCAGACGTTCCCAGCCCAGGATCAGGCGTGTCGCCCACAGTTTCCGCCCCAGCGCCGCGCGCTGTTGCGGGTCAAGAATGCTGTCCAGCGTCTCGTCGCGTTCGTCTGCCATCAGGCTCCCTGGTTACTCAACTGTCCTGTTCGAGCCACGAAGGTATGGCGTCGAGACCCAGAAGATCATCGAAGGTCTGGCGCGCCCGGACAACCGCAAAGCGGTCGCCGTCCACCAGAACCTCGGGCACCAGCAGGCGGGTGTTGTACGTTGACGCCATCACCGCACCATAGGCACCGGCACCCATGAAACAGAGTGTATCACCGGCCGCGACGGAAGGCATGTCACAATCCCTTGCGAACGTGTCGGTGCTCTCGCAGATCGGGCCGACGAGGTCGGCGCGTATCATCTCCCCCTGCGGCTGCCGCTCCGTGCGGATCTCGTGCACCGCATCGTACATGGCCGGGCGCACCAGATCGTTCATCGCCGAATCGAGGATGACGAAGGTCCGGCCATCACCGTCCTTCACGTAGATCACCCGCGACAGCAGCGCCCCGGCATTGCCGACGATCATCCGGCCCGGTTCGAAGATCAGCGTGGCACCCAGGTGCCCGACGGTGCGGCTGACGATGGCGGCATAGGCATCGGGGGACGGCGGGACAGCGTCAGGGCTGTAGGGAATGCCCAGTCCGCCACCCAGGTCGATGGTATTGATCTCGTGCCCGTCGTCGCGCAACGCCACGACCAGGTCGGCAGCGCGTGCAAAGGCCTTCTCGAAGGGGCTGAGGTCGGTGAGCTGTGATCCGATGTGCAGATCGACACCGATGACACGGATCCCCGGCAGCTTCGCGGCGCGGGCATAGACGTCGCGCGCGCGGCCGATCGGGATACCGAACTTGTTCTCCGCCTTGCCGGTGGAGATCTTGGCATGGGTCAGCGCGTCCACATCCGGATTGACGCGTATGGTGATCGCAGCGGTCAGCCCCAGCCCGGCGGCGGTCTCCGACAGGGCCTCCAGTTCCGGTTCCGACTCCACGTTGAACTGGCGGATGCCGGCCTGCAGTGCGAAGGCCATCTCCGTCCGGGTCTTGCCGACACCGGAGAAGACGATCTTTTCCGGCGGTACCCCGGCGGCCAGGCCACGGCGCAGTTCCCCCTCCGACACCACATCGACACCGGCACCCATGCGGGCCAGCGTGCGGATGATGGCCAGGTTGCTGTTGGCCTTGACCGAATAGCAGATCAGGCTCTCCACATCGGGACAGGCGCTGGCCAGCGCCATGGCGAAGACGCGGTACTGGCGCCGCAGCATGGCGGAGGAATAGACATAGACCGGGGTGCCGACCCGGTCCGCGATATCGGCGATGGCCACATCCTCGACATGCAGATGGCCATCGCGGTACTGGAACTGGTCGGTCATTCGGCGTTCTTTCGCTGCTGCTTGTTTTCCTGCTCGGCCTGCTGCCGGGCACTCTCGGACGGGGTCAGGGGCTCGCCCTTCTTGCCGCAGGCGCTGACCCCGACGGCCAGTACCAGCAACAGCAGGATCAGCGACCGCATCATGCCAGCTTCTCCCGCCAGCGGCTGATCTGTGCCCGCACCTGATCCGGTGCGGTGCCGCCATAGGACTTGCGCGCATGCACGGCGCTTTCCGCGTCAAGCACCCTGTAGACCGCATCGGTGATCCTCGGCTCGATCTGTTGCAGCACCTCCAGCGGCAGATCGGCCAGGTCGCAGCCGCGATCCTCCGCCGCCTTCACTGCAGCACCCGTGGCGTGGTGCGCCTCCCGGAACGGCATGTCCAGCGCCTGCACCAGCCAGTCGGCGAAGTCGGTCGCGGTGGCAAAGCCGGAGGTGGCAGCGGTGCGCAGGGCGTCCCGGTTCGGCACCATGTCGGCGATCATCCCCGCCATGGCGGTGACGCAGAGTTCAATGGTGTCGGCGGCGTCGAACAGGGCTTCCTTGTCTTCCTGCATGTCCTTGCCATAGGCCATGGGCAGCCCCTTCATCACCATGGTCAGCGCCACATAGGCTCCGCTGACCCGCCCGATCTTGCCCTTGATCAGCTCCGCCGCGTCCGGATTGCGCTTCTGCGGCATGATCGAGGAGCCAGTGGAGAAGGCATCCGACAGGGTGACGAAACGGAACTGCGCCGAGGACCAGATCACCAGTTCCTCCGCCAGCCGCGAAAGATGCATCGCGGCGACATTGGCGGTGTGCAGGAAATCGAGGCAGAAATCACGGTCCGACACCGCGTCCAGGCTGTTGGCCGTGGGCCGGTCGAAACCGAGCGCTGCCGTGGTCGCGTCGCGGTCGATGGGAAACGAGGTGCCGGCCAGTGCCGCCGACCCCAGCGGCGATTCATTCAGCCGCCGCCGTGTCTCCGCCAGCCGGTCCCGGTCGCGCCCGAACATCTCGACGTAGGCCATCATGTGGTGGCCGAAGGTCACCGGCTGCGCCACCTGCATGTGGGTGAAGCCGGGCATCACCGCCTCCGCATGGGCGTCCGCCTGGTCGAGCAGGGCCGTGATCAGGTCGCGGAAGGCCAGGTCGAGGCGGTCGATGGTGTCGCGCACCCACAGGCGGAAGTCCGTCGCCACCTGGTCGTTGCGGCTGCGGCCCGTGTGCAGGCGGCCCGCCGTCGCGCCGATCAGCTCCCGCAGCCGGTTCTCCACGTTCATGTGGATGTCTTCCAGCGCCGCCGAGAACTCGAACCTGCCCTCGTCGATCTCACGCAGAATTGCGTCAAGACCGTCATTGATTGCGGCAACGTCATCCCTTGTCAGGATATCCTGTGCAGCCAACATGTCGGCATGCGCCTTCGATCCCCGGATGTCCTGGGCATGAAAGCGCTGGTCGAAATCGATGGAGGCATTGATCTTCTCCATCACCTTCGCGGGGCCGCCGGCGAAACGGCCGCCCCACATCTCATTGCTGGTGGGTTTGTCTGACATGAAATCTCTGTGGCCTGGAATGTTGCACCGGATCGGCCTTGTGGCCCTGCTGATTGCGATCCTTAGTCCGGCAGGCGCCGGAGCGGAACCCCCGCTGGCGCAATATGCCACGGGTCAGTTACAGAATCTCGCGGTTCATGACACGCCGAAGCCGCCGTCCGACGCGACCTTCAGGGACGGCAGCGGGACGGAGATCGGTTTCGATGCCTTCCGCGGCAAGGTGGTGCTGGTCAATCTCTGGGCCACCTGGTGCGCCCCCTGCCGCCACGAGATGCCCTCGATCAGCCGACTTCAGGACATGCGTGGCGGCGATGATTTCCTGGTCGCCGCGATCTCGGTCGACCGGGGCGGCGCGGAGAAGTCGCTGGCCTTCCTGCAGGAAGTGGATGCCGACAACCTGCCGCTGTTCGTTGATCCCACCACCCGGATCGGCCGCGCGCTGGGTGCCTATGGCCTGCCGATCACGGTCCTGCTGAACCGGCAGGGCGAGGAAGTGGCGCGGCTGGTCGGCCCTGCGGAATGGGACAGCCCGGAAGCACTGGCCCTGATCGACGTGCTGATCGCGGACGGCGCGTCCTGAGGGGATATGTTCTCAGAAGGTACTGCACCGGCCCGCTCCCCCACCCGGCCACCCACGGCAGTATCCTCATTGGGTGGCCGGGTGGGGGAGCGGGCCGGTGCCGCAGCCCCGAGAGAGTAAACCTCCCGCTCAGTCTTCCTTTGGCTCGCAGAGCACGGCGTAGGGCGCATCAAGGCGCTGGCCGTTGTAGAACAGTGCGCCGGTCTGCCGGTTGACGGTCACCTGTCCCGCATCGATCCCTGCATCATTCAGGAACGGTGGCGTATCGGCCCCGAGAAGCTCCGCCAGCGGCACCCGCAGGTCGATGGTGATTTCGTTGGGCAGGGTTATGCCGCCTGAACCGGGAAGGTCGGCGGGGGCCACCGCATTGCCGTTCGCATCGACGCCGGGTCGGTAGGCCACGTCGGCGTCCGGCCTGTGGATCTCCACCAGACGGCAGGTCTCCTCAGGGTCCGGTTCTGGCGGATAGGTCTTGGGCGCGGCCGTCAGTACCGTGGGTAGCATCGTCAGCAGGATCAGCATGGGTAAGGGATTGCGCATCAGGCCATTCTGGCGACGATAGCTTGATATTTGGTTGCTAGGGGGAGGCAAGATTTCATGGCGCGGATTGTCTATCTGGATGCGTTTCCGGCGGAGAATGCTCTGCCCATTTTGGCTGAACGGCCGGAACATGAAGTGATCCGCATCGACCGCCATGCGCCGTTCGCGGAGAGTTTCGCGACACTGGCGTCCGCGCACGCGTTCCAGTGTGTTCCGGCACGGGACGAGGTGCCGGAGCCGCTGCGCGTCGATGCCGCCTTCCTGGCCCAGGCGCCGGAACTGCTGGTGGTTTCCTCCGGCGGTTCGGGCGTCGATACCTTCGACCTCGACGCCTGCACGGCGGCGGGGGTGCTGGTGGTCAATCAGGCGGGCGGCAATGCGGAGGCGGTGGCGGAACATGCGCTCGGCATGATGCTGCTGCTGATGAAGCGGGTGCCGGAGGCGGACCGGGCGCTGCGCCGGGGCTGGAACGGCGCGCGCACCGATTTCCGGGGCGCGGACCTGCTGGGCAAGACGGTCGGCATCATCGGCCTCGGTCACATCGGGCGCAGGCTGGCCAGCATCTGCCGCCACGCCTTCGACTGCGAGGTGCTGGCGTACGACCCCTATCTGGACGAGGCCGAGATGGCCCGCCGTGACGCGCGGAAGGTCAGTTTCGAGGAAGTGCTGTCCGGCTCCGACGTCGTCAGCATCCATTGCCCGCTGAGCGGCGAGACCCGGCGCATGTTCGATGCGATGGCAATCGGCATGATGAAGCCCGGCGCCCGCCTGATCGCCACCGCGCGCGGCTTCATCCATGACGAGGATGCGCTGTATCAGGCGCTGCGATCCGGGCATCTGGCCGGTGCCGGTCTCGACGTCTGGGATGCCGAGCCCCCCACCGCCGACCACCCGCTGCTCTCCCTCGACAGTGTCATCACCAGCCCCCACACCGCAGGCGTCACCCGCGACAGCCGCGAACGTATGGCCCGCTACGCCGCGACCCAACTGATCGACATCTTCGACGGCAAGGAGCCGGTGCGCCCGGTGAACACCGATGTGCTGCCGGTCTGGCAGAAGAGGGTGCAGGGGTTCCTGAAGGGGTAGGTGGATACCGGCAGGTCGGTATTTCGCTGGTGCGTGAAAGACTGGGCTCGCGGGTCAGGCCCGCGAGAACCGGGAGGGGTGGAGGTGCTGACGCTTTTTTCCGGTACCGCCGCCAGAACCCACGCCTTACCCGGGCTCGACCCGGGTATCCAGGGATGCCGCGCCGCCGTCGGAGACTGGGCTCGCGGGTCAAGCCCGCGAGCGTCGTGATGGGGGCGCTGCCCGGGAATCCCTGGCAGCGCCCCCAGGAAGATCCGTCGTCCGGAAGGGGTTCGCTCAGGCGCGCCTGGCCTCGATGGCGTCCCAGATCAGGCCGGAGAGGTTGGAGTTGTCGAAGCGGTCGATTTCCTGGATGCCGGTGGGGCTGGTGACGTTGATCTCCGTCATCCAGTCGCCGATGACGTCGATGCCGACGAAGATCATGCCGCGCGCCTTCAGCTCCGGGCCGATGCGGTCGCAGATCTCCCGCTCCCGCGCGGTCAGGGTGGAGCGAACGGCCTGGCCGCCGACATGCATGTTCGACCGGCTCTCGCCCTCTGCCGGGACGCGGTTGATCGCGCCCACCGGTTCCCCGTCCACCAGGATGATGCGCTTGTCGCCCTTGCGGACATCGGGCAGGAACTTCTGCGCGATGATCGGTTCGCGGTACATCACCGCGTAGGTTTCCATCAGCGAACTCAGGTTGTCGTCGCCGGGCCGCAGGTGGAACACCCCGGCGCCGCCATTGCCGTAGAGCGGCTTGATGATGATGTCCTGATGCTCGGCCTGGAAGGCGCGGATCATGTCCGTGTTGCGGGTGATCAGCGTCGGCGGCATCAGATCGACGAAGTTGGTGACGAACAGCTTCTCCGGCGCGTTGCGCACCTCCATCGGATCATTGACCACCAGTGTCTTCGGATGGATGCGTTCCAGCAGGTAGGTCGTCGTCAGATAGGCCATGTCGTAGGGCGGGTCCTGGCGCAGCAGCACCACATCGACCTCCGACAGGTCGATGGTGCGGTCCTCACCCTGGCTGAAATGGTTGCCGACCTCGCGCTGCACGGTGACATCGCGCAGCCGGGCCATGACCTTGCCGTCCTGCCAGGCCAGTTCGTCCGGCAGGTACCAGCTCAGTTCGTGGCCGCGCGCCTGTGCCTCCAGCATCAGCGCGAAGGTGGAATCCCCCTTGATGTCGATCCCGGCAATCGAGTCCATCTGGACGGCGACCTTGAGTGTCATGAGCTGTTCCCGTTCGTGGCTGCCCGAACCGGCAGCGGTCACCCGATGATAGGGCGGACGCGGGCGCGGGCAAACCGCGCACCGGCAATCCGGACCGACAGGCAGTGGTCAGGTACCGCGACAGGCGCGGCGGCAGGATGGGCCGCCCTGCGGAGCGCAGTTGCACCCGGCATGGCGGCCCTTTCCCCGGTCCAGGCGCATCAGCGCTGGAAGTCGGCGAAGCTCTTGCCCTCGGAGACCAGCTTCTCGATCAGTGCCGCAGGCTTCCAGTCATCCTCGCCCGACTGTTCGTGGTAATGGCGGATGCGCTCCAGCACCTTGTCGAGGCCCACGTGATCGGCGTAGTGCATCGGCCCGCCCCGGTGTTTCGGGAAGCCGTAGCCGTTCATGTAGGTGATGTCGATATCGACGGAGCGGATGGCAATGCCTTCCTCCAGGATCTTCGCGCCCTCGTTGACCAGCGCGTACATGCAGCGTTCCAGGATCTCGTCATCCGAGATCTCGCGCCGCTTGATCCCGGCCTCCGCCGAGTTCTTCTCGATCAACTCCTTCACTACCGGGTCGGGCAGCGGCACGCGGCTGCCTTCCTCGTAGCGATACCAGCCCGCGCCGGTCTTCTGGCCGTGACGGCCCAGTTCCACGACCTTGTCGGCCAGCGAGGAATAGCGGCGGCCCTGCGGCCAGGTCTTCAGCTGGTGCTGGCGCACGCGATAGCCGACATCCAGACCGGCCAGATCGCCCATGGCGAACGGACCCATGGCCAGGCCGAAGTCATAGAGCACGCGATCCACGTCCTCCGGCTGCGCGCCCTCTTCCACCAGGAAGCTCGCCTGGCGGCCATAGGGGTGCAGCATCCGGTTGCCGATGAAGCCGTGGCAGTTGCCCGCCAGCACGCAGATCTTGCCGATGCGCTTGCCCAGGTCCATGACGGTCTGGATCGTGTTGGGGCTGGACTTGGCGCCCCGCACGTTCTCCAGCAGCTTCATGACGTTGGCCGGGCTGAAGAAATGGGTGCCGATCACGTCTTCCGGCCGCCTGGTGGCGGACGCGATCTCGTCGATGTCCAGGGTGGAGGTGTTCGACGCCAGGATCGCGCCGGGCTTCATCACCTCGTCCAGCTTGCCGAAGACCTGCTTCTTGATCTCCATGTCCTCGAACACCGCCTCGATGACGATGTCCGCCTGACCGATGTCGTCATAGGACGTGGTCGGCGTCAGCAGGCCCATGCGCTTCTCGACCTCTTCCATCGTGAAGCGGCCCCGCTTGGCGCTGTTCTCGTAGTTGCGGCGGATGATGCCGATGCCACGGTCCAGTGCCGCCTGTTCCAGTTCCAGGATGGTCACCGGAATACCGGCGTTCAGGAAGTTCATGGCGATGCCACCGCCCATGGTGCCGCAGCCCAGGATGGCGCAGCTGTTGATCTCGCGGGTCGGCGTGCCCTTCGGGATGTCGGGGATCTTGGCCACTTCACGCTCACCGAAGAAGGCGTGGATCTGGGCTGCCCGCTGCGGGCTCTGCATCAGTTCCAGGAACAGCTCGCCCTCACGCTTCAGACCGGCCTCGAAGCTGTCCGACGTGACGGACGCCTCGACCGCGGCGATGCAGTTCTGCGGCGCCAGCACGCCCCGGGCCTTCTTCGAGAGGTCAGCGCGGAACTTGTCGAAGATACCCTTGTCGGCTTCGTCCAGCTTGCCGCGGCTGCGGGAGATCACCTTCAGCGGCGCGCCGTCGGCCACCAGCTTCTCGGCGAAGGCGCAGGCACCGGGGATCAGCTCGTCGACAATGGCGTCGACGATACCGGCCTTCTGGGCCAGCGGCGCAGGCAGCATGTCACCGGAGGTGATCATCTTCAGTGCCGTCTCGACACCGGCCACGCGCGGCAGCCGCTGCGTGCCACCGGCACCCGGCAGCAGGCCCAGCTTCACCTCCGGCAGACCGACGAAGCCCTTGGCCACGGCAACGCGGTAATGCGCGGCGAAAGCCGTCTCCAGACCCCCGCCCAGCGCCGTGCCATGGATCGCGGCAACAACCGGCTTGGTCGCGTTCTCGTAGTCCTGGATGACCTCGTTGAGGCCCGGCGACGTCATGGGCTTGCCGAATTCACGGATGTCGGCACCGGCGATGAAGGTGCGCCCGTCACCGGCCAGCACGACCGCCGTGATGCTGTCATCGGCCAGCGCCTCCGCCAGCCGGTCACGCAGCCCCTGCCGCACAGCCTGGCTGAGCGCATTCACAGGCGGATTCTGCACCAGAATGACGCCAACCGCGCCGCGTTTCTCCAGCACCACAGGTGATGACATGGCTCTCTCCTCCCCAATCGGAAAATTGTTACTCGATGAGTTAGCCCAGGCTGCGCAGGGCGTCAAAGCCTGATCACACAGTGGCCGGGGTCAGTGCCTGTTGTCGGGCGCCGGGCGGCAGGTCGGCACAAGGCTCAGTTGGCAGACGCGGGCGCGGTGGTGCGAACCTTCGCCATCACCTGCACGGCTTGTTCAAAACTGTCCAGCGCCGCTACCTGGCGATCCAGCCAGGAATGCAGGGTCCGGTCCAGCCGCCCATGGATGCGCGCGCGCAGATAGGCCCAGCCATTGCTGCGCTGGACCACCGTCAGGGCCGCCGCCGCCTGGTCATTCTCGCAATCCTCCAGTGTAGTGCGGGCGCTGTCCAGATTGTCACTGGCGTCTACGACAGCTTTGCCGGCCGACGGCCTGCTGTTGTCGTCCGCGTTCTTCAGTTTGTTGCTGGCATCAACAAGAGCCTGTGTCGCGCTGCTGACTGTTGTACGAAGTTTCTTGCACGTCTCTCCGGATGCTGCTGTCGGGTCCACCAGGTGACGCAACACATCATCACGCAACGCCACCAGTTGCTCCGTTGCCTGTTCGATCCCGGCTGCCATGGACGAAGCGTCCGCCAGCGTGGTCGGTGCAGTCCTGCCGATTGTCACGGGGTCGAACCTGCCGGTGAATGCCGCATTGATCTGCCTAACAACATGCGCCATGTCAGTCCCAACCGCCGGGTTCTCCGTCGACGGAATGAGTTTCCCCGACTCCGTTGCAATGTTCCTCAGATCAGCCGCAAGGCCGGTCGTTCCTGCAGGGTCCGCGCTGATAACCGCCACCACGTCCTCGCCCAAGGTGGCAATGGCATCGACATAGGCCTCACGGAAGCCGACAAAGGCCGGTGTCAGATCGCTGCTTTCCACTCCGGCGAATCGTTTCCGGTTCTGATCCCGCAACTTTGTGTATTCCGTGTTCTGCAGCAGTTTGGTGTAGCTGCCGCCCTTCTCCTCCAGCGCCTCCCGCTCCAGGTTCCGCTGCAACAGCAGGTCGGCATTCACGTTTCCGCCCACCGCGAACAACAGCGAACTTTGCACACTCTGGTAGATCTGGCTCGGATCGGCCTCGACATTCTTGGCGTACCAGTTGCCTACATCATCCTTCACGAGCACGAAGTTCGTTGCCCCGAACCCGGCCAGCCGTACCGAGTTGATGTTGTTCCAGAACTGCTTGTCGATCTCGGCGCGGATGCGGCGTTGCCGCTCGTTGCTGTTTTCTCCACGCAGCCCCTCGAAACCGAACAGGCCGGAAAATGGCAGTGAGCGCGCACCCTGTTCCTCAAGCATGTTGCGCCAGGCACCGGCAGTACCGTCCTGCAGGCCGGATGCTGCAAATACCTGCCGCAGATAGGCGCTGGGCGGCCGGATGTAGACCATGCCGGAACGGTACTCGTAGGCCAGCTTGATCGCAGCCTCGATCTGCGTGGCTTCCGGGCCGTTGGCGCGAGGGTTGCACGATTTGGATTGATCCGGATTCCCGGGCCTGCCCGTTGCTGCCTGTTGTGCTGCTTGCAGTTCCCCCGATCCGGCGGGCTGAGCCGAATTCGAACTCTTACCTTTGACTTCTTTCTGCCGTTCTTCGCTCTTTGTTTCCCCATCACCATCACTGGCCACCGTCGGCGTGGAAGCCTCGCACATGCCCGACCCACGCGGCGCTTTCGCCGCGATGTGCATGAACTTCAGACGCTCGATCAGTTGGTCCAGAACCTCTACCGTGTTGGCCGATGTACGGTGTGTGTTTCTCCCCTCGTCAAAGTCCAGATTGATGCCGTATGTGGTTGCCAGGGACTGAATCGCAGCTTTCTTGCGGAAGTCGTCGCGAATTCCGACGTCATGTGTCCTGCGTCGGTGAATCTCGTCCGCCTGTGCGAGGATTGAGTTGCCGATGGCCTGCAGGACGAGGACGTTCTCGTCGAGTTGCTGGGCGGCAGCACCCGTGAACTGCTGTGGACTGCCACCATCCCGCTTCAAAAGGATCTCATGATCGGCAATGGTCACCAGCTTGTTGGCAAACCGGACGATCGCTTCCTGCATGAGGCGTGCCGCGCTCGGTGCATCAATTGGCTTGTCGACGCTGTACTTGCGGAAGGTGCCGTGCAGCGCGCAGTCATTACCGAATTTCGCGATGCATGTCCGCTTGTGGATCAGATAGTTCTCGATCAGGGTCGCGAGTCCCTCATCCAGCCGCCCCCTTTGCAAGGCCCCGCGGCGATCACGGGGATAGAATGCCTTAAGGCGACCGGCTGTAGCGTCTTCGATTTTCTGCAGATCGGAGGACACACTTTGTTGACCATCTTTATCGTTCTGGTCATGTGACGAAAGGATCTCCGGCTGAATTCTGGCCAACTCTAGCAGATCGCGCGCGGCGTCAGGCCCATAGAAAAATAGAACGCGGTCCATGATCCGCTCGCGATCATTGACAGTGATATCGAAAATGTTCGGGCCATTCACATTACCCACTTCGCGAATAGCGTTGTACATCCGGAATCCGGTGCTCTCCCGTCTCTGATAGAGAAGATCCCAGGTTCTTATTGGATCAAGCATACGGGTTATTTTCGCTGCCGTTTCTTTCATCGATGATTGTGTTTCTGGAAGATCTAGGAACTGCTGTTCGAACGTCGCAACCTGTTCCTTGAATGCCGAGAAATTTTCATTGTCCGGATCAGCGCCCGCGACCGGGGCCTCATCACCGGCTACTTTGGCTGCTACAGTCACAGGCTCTGCCTGATCAAGATACAGTTTGATGAGTTCGTTCACCCGCGCCGCCGGATGATTCAGATTGCATGTCAATATATCGCTGGCTCTGGAATCCACCGCCACCAGCACGGACTCTCTCTCCCTACAAGTGATGCCCTTGGCAATCGTCTCGTTCTTCTGCCGCAGAATGCACTGGGAGTAGCTCTCGCCGTCCTTTGGCTCCCGACACGCGTCATGCCATTGCAGCGTGTCGCGCAACTGGGCCAGCAGGGGGCGGGCGCCCATGACCATGGCAGCCAGTTGCTCGACCTGCACTTCCTCGTGGTTGGCCAGCGGGCCGTTGTAGACATCGACATCGACGCGCACGACGGAGCAGGCGCCAAGGGTCAGGGAGGCGAGGAAGGCGAGCAGGCAGGTGACGGCGCCTGTGCGAATCCGGGTCATGACGGCCTCCCGTCAATCCGGGCCTTGAGCCGGGCGAGTGCCTTGCGGCGTTCCAGGGCCACCTGCACCGCCGCAAACAGTTCCGCGTCCAGTCGTGCCGTTCCGTCGCCGCCGGTCTGGTGCAGTGCTTGGGCAATGACGCCCATTGCCTGGTTCGAAGCATCGAAATAGGCCTGCGGGTCTGTTCCCATGGCAATCACGAGTCGGTGCGCATCGGGAGCCTCCCGGAAACCTTCCGGGCCGAACAAGACGAGTCGGCGACCCTTGAAGATCGAAGCAGGCTTCTGACCATTGTCTGCGGAGCCGTCGGCGGGGCCGATTGTCGGACCCTTCACTTGACCAACTTTCGTGCCTTTCGCGTCTTTTCCTTCCCACCTGATCGTCGTGCCCAGGGAGTCGACCGTTGCCGCCGGGAGCCAGCCCGATGCGAACTTGACGAAGGACAGGGCGTTGGCCTGGCCATGCAGGCGGACGCGATAGACGGTGGGCGGCAACTGCTCCTGCGGGTCAAACACGCCGAGATAATATGTCTGCTGGATCTCGTGTGCTGGCGATCTGGACCCGTACAGCGCTCCGGCACTCGACCCGATGAGGACTTCCTCAATAGCGGTGAGATTGCCGCAAGCACTTGTGGCGGCGGCCATGGCAAGAACAGCCAACATGCGCAGGTGTCGTCCAGCCCGATCCAACATCCTCGCCCCCATGGTGCTGGTTGTCTGATGCAAAATTGTGACGGTTGTTACAGTGAAATGCAACCGGGCCGGGTTGTGTCGGATTCTTCCTACACTCTCAAGTACTTCCCGTCGAATTTGCGGTTGAGCATCAGGGCGGCTGCGGTCGCGCAGACCGAGAGTGCAGCCATTGCGACATAGGCGTGACCACCGAAGTCACCGTAGAGCCAGCCCGCGAGCAATGCGCCGAGGCCCATGAAAATGCCCATGCCGAAGGCGGCGAACAGGCCCTGGGCGCTGGCGGACATGTCGGGTGGAGCGGCGCGCTGGATGAAGTGCATGGCCCCCAGGTGGGTCGCGCCGAAGGTCAGGCCGTGCAGCACCTGCAGCAGGGCCAGCGCGGTGAAGGTGTCGACGAAGCCGACCAGCGACCAGCGCAGGATGCCGGCGGCACAGCCGACGATCATCAGGATCATCGGACCGATGCGCGCAATCACCTGACGGGCGAAGGCGAACAGGATGATCTCCGCCACCACCCCCTCCGCCCAGAGCAGGCCGATCTCCACATCGCTGAGGCCGCGCGCCTGCCAGTCGAGCGTACCGAAGCCGTACAGGACCGCATGGGCCGCGGCATTCAGGCCGACCGCCAGCAGGAACAGCCGGTAGACCGGGTGGGCGAGCAGGCGCAGCGCCCCGCGCTTCCGGTCCTTCGCGACCGGAAAGCGGATATCGGGCACGAACAGGGCCACGATGGTGGTCAGCGCCAGACCGCCCACCACCAGCCAGTGGGTGATGTCGGGGTTGCCGCCCTCCAGCAGCCAGCCCGCGCCATAGACCGCGCCGATGAAGCTGACCGACCCCCAGAGGCGCATCCGACCGTAGTCGAGATCCTTCTGCGCTGCCGCGGTCATGGTCAGATTGTCACCCAGCGGCAGCACCGGGGCATAGATCGCCTGCGCCAGGATGGTGAAGCCCAGGAACATCCAGAACCCGTCGGCGAAGTGGAACAGGGCATAGCCGATGGTGGTGCCGATCAGCAGCAGCACCAGCGGCCGCCTGCGCAGCCCCAGACTGTCGGCCCAGCGGGTGCCGAGCGGGCTGGTCAGTGGCTTGATCCAGAATCCGGCGGCCAGCACGATGCCGATCTCGTCTGCGCTCAGCCCGCGCGCGCTCAGCCAGGCCGGCCACCAGGGCATCAGCACCCCGGCCACGGCAAAGATCGCGGCATAGAACAGGGACAGCCGGATCGCCCAGCCCATGCCGTTGTCGGCAGGGGGTTCTGCGACCGTCCCGCTCAGAGCGGCAGGCCCCGCACCACCCGATGCACGAAGCCGAGTTTCTGCACCACCGGCGCAGCGAGCGCGAAGGGATAGGCGTCTTCCTGGCCGACACTGCGGTTCAGGCAGTTCATGGCCACGGTCAGCGGCATCCACTGTGACATCAGACGCTCGAAATCGGTCTCGTCATAGGGGTTGGGGCGCTGTGCGATCTCCACCGCATCGGCGCGCACATGCAACGGGTCGGTCTGCAGCCCGAAGTTCCAGGCCGTGTTGAGCGTGTCGATGATCAGCAGATAGTGGCTCCAGCTCTCGGCCCAGTCCTCCCACGGGTGACTGGCGGCATAGGCACTGATGTAGTGGTCGCGCCAGTCGCTGCGCGGGCCGTTCTGGTAATGCGCCTCCAGCGCCTCGCCATAGTCCTGCCGCTCGTCCCCGAACAACTGACGGCACGGTTCCAGCCAGCCGGTCGGGGCGATCAGCCGGTCCCAGTAGAAATGCCCGGACTCATGGCGGAAGTGACCCAGGATGGTGCGATAGGGCTCGGCCATCTGCTCGCGCATGCGCATGCGTGCGGCCGGATCCGCCTCCGCGATATTGATGGTGATGAGACCGGCGTCATGTCCGGTCAGTACCCGACCGCGTTCGCTGAAGGTCGGGTCCTCGTCAGCCAGGAAGTCGAAGGCCAGCCCATCCTCGCGCACCGACTTCGGGCTGACATCCAGCCCCAGCCGCATGCAGGTGAAGACCAGCCGCCGCTTCTCTGCCTCCAGCCGGTGCCAGAGTTCGCGATGGCCGGGCACATCCAGGTCCGGGATGGTGTTGTTGAGTCGGCACGATACACAGTAGGGGTCGGCGTCATCGTCCCTGATCATCCAGTTGCAGCCATTGTCCTGCGCATGGTGGCTGCACTTGATGTAACGGGTCGATGTGCCGTTACCGACCAGTGTTGCACTGCCGTCCGCATCCAGGGCGACCATCTGTGCCGTGTCCGGCACGAAACCAAGGCCCGCGCCGCAGGACATGCATGCCGTGTTCTCGAAGTAGACAGCCCCACTGCAACTGCCACAGGTAAAGATCTTCACGTCATTGATTCCCGGAAAGGTCCAAGATCTGGGGGCGGCTCATGCCTGTTCCGGAGATCAGGAACTGGCACCGGCCTGCCTGCATGTTGCCCTCCGGAACCCGAACTGCAATGTCGGAGCGGAGGGGGCGGCAGGCCGGTGCGATCCTGTCAGTTCCGGCCCATCATGTCGCGCGCAATTATCTGCTTCATGATCTCCGCGCTGCCGCCCGCGATGCGCGACATGCGGCTGTCGGCCCAGGCCCGCGCGATGGGGTAGTCCCACATGTAGCCCGCACCGCCGTGCAGCTGCAGGCATTCGTCCAGCACCCGGCATTGCATGTCGGTGGCGTTCATCTTTGCCATGGCGGCATCGATCTCGCTCAGCTCCCCCTTCAGGTGCTGTTCCAGGCAGCGATCGACGAAGACCCGCAGCATGGTTGCATGGGACTGCAGCTCCGCCAGCTTGAACTGGGTGTTCTGGAACTGCGCAATGCTGCGCCCGAAGGCCTGACGGTCCTTGGTATAGGTGACGGTCCAGTCGATGGCTGACTGCACGGTCTCCGCGCCCTTGACGGCCTGGATCAGCCGTTCCTGCGGCAACTGGCTGACAAGCTGGATGAAGCCCTTGCCCTCATCCGGACCCAGCAGGTTGGACACCGGTACGCGGACGTCGCTGAAGAACAGCTCCGACGTGTCCTGCGCGTGCATGCCGACCTTCTCCAGGTTCCGTCCGCGCTCGAAGCCCGCGCGATCACCCTCCACCAGGATCAGGCTGATGCCGCGCCAGCCTTCGTTCGGGTCGGTCTTGCAGGCCACCACCACCAGGTCGGCAAGCTGGCCGTTGGAGATGTAGATCTTGGAGCCGTTGATGACATAGTCGTCGCCGTCCCGCTTCGCCGTGGTGCGGATGCCCTGCAGGTCCGATCCGGCACCGGGTTCGGTCATGGCGATGGCGCCGATGACCTCTCCGGTCGTCATCTTCGGCAGCCACTTCTTCTGCTGCTCCGCCGATCCGTAATGGCGGATGTAGGGGGCGATGATGTCGGAGTGCAGGGGGAAGTTCGGCCCCGTGGCACCGACCCTCGCCAGTTCCTCCAGTACAATGGCGGAGAACATGAAGTCGGCCCCGATGCCGCCCATTTCCTCCGGAATGTCACAGCAGAGCAGGCCGGCCTCTCCCGCCTTCAGCCAGACCTCGCGGGAGACCTGGCCGTCCTTCTCCCACTGGCGATGGTGCGGTTCGACCTCCGTCTCCATGAAACGGCGGCAGGAATCGCGGAAGATCTGATGGTCCTCATTGAAGATCGTGCGTGGAATCATGGCTCAGAGCCCCCTGAATGTCGGTGTGCGTTTCTCGACGAAGGCCTTCGCGGCTTCCTTGTGGTCCTCGGTCTCGCCGCTGCGGGTATGGTGCATCGCCTCCATGTCGAAGCAGCGCGCCAGGGATTCGGTCATGGCCGCGTTCATGTTGCGCTTCATGTAGGACAGGGCGATCTTCGGGCCGTTGGCGATCTTCTGCGCCAGCGCCATGGTCTCCGCTTCCAGGTCGGCGTCGGCCACGACGCGGTTGACGATGCCCAGCGCGTGCGCCTCCGCCGCGTTCAGCTTGTCCGCCGTGTAATAGAGTTCCCGCGCCTTGGCGGTGCCGACCAGATGGGTCAGGAAGTAGCTGCCGCCGAAGTCACCCGAATAGCCCACATTGGCAAAGGCGGTGGTGAATTTCAGCGTGTCGGACGCCACCCGCATGTCACAGGACAGGGCGATGGACATGCCCGCCCCGGCGACCGGGCCACGCACCATGGCGATGGTCGGCTTCGCCATCTCGTGCAGCAGGCGGGAAACCTCCATGCCGCCGCGCAGTTTCAGCACCTTGGCCTCCAGCGTGTTGTCGGCGAACTCCCGCCCCTCGGCCATCGACTTCACGTCGCCACCGGCGCAGAAGCCCCGGCCCGCGCCGGTGATCACGACACAGCCGATGGAGCGGTCCATGGACAGCCGCTGGCAGTTCTCCACCAGCGCCTCCAGCATCTCCCCGCTGAGCGCGTTCAGCCGGTCCGGCCGGTTCATTGTCAGGACGGCAACGCCATCCCTTTCCTCGACCAACAGGTGATCGGTCATTTCCTCATTCCTCCCCGGAATAGCGTTTGTTCGTGGACCGTTCCGCCCCTCTCCCCCTCCCGGCCACCCACGGGAGTATCCTGAAATGGGTGGCCGGGAGGGGGAGAGGGGCGGAACGGTCAGCCATCGAAATCCTAGATCAGGTTACAGCGCACCTGCATCATGGTGAAGCCGTCGGCATCGGTTGGCAGGCCATGGGCCTTTGCACGGCTGAGCGATTCCGCCTTGTCCACCATGCGGAAGTCGATGGCCGCAATACCGGGCAGTTCATCCTTGCCCGTGGCGCGGAACCGGATGATGCCGCCATCGGGCAGCGGCATGTCGAAGCCGTCCTTGACTGCCAGGCAGGGAATGTCCAGCAGCGACGACCAGGTCGAGGCCTGCCGTGCGGGGTCCGGATTGACCAGTTCCATGCCCACCATCGCCTCGGTCAGGCCTGCGCGCACATGGCTGAGCCAGTCCGGCCCGCCCCAGCGCCAGTAGCTCCATTCCTCCGACGGGTCCGGCGATTCGGCGAAGGAATCCACCGACAGGATCACCCCGCCCAGATCCACCGGGTGGAAATGGGTCGCAACCGCCCCGTCGTCGTCAGTGTTCCAGACGGCGCGGATGCCGAGCTTTTCCGCCCGTGCCCGCGTCGGGGCCGCATCGGCGGCATGCAGCAGCACCATGTAACCGGCATCGCCGCCGCGTCGCGCCATGAAGCGCCCGGCCGCGGTGTCGGTCTGCCCGGCCTCCGGCGCCACGATCTCCAGGAAGTTGTCGCCCACCGGGATCACCCCGTTGTGCAGCCCGAAGTGCCCGACACCGGGGTCGCGAAACCCGACCTCCAGCCCCAGCACATCCAGCAGGATCTCTTCCGCCGGTTCCAGCTTCTCCGCAGCAAACGCGATCTGGCGCAGTTTCATCAATCGTCCTCCCCTGGAAATTCGGCTCCCTTTCTCGCATGAGCCAGCCACAAATGGAAACGGCGCCGGTGGTTTCCCGCCGACGCCGTTCCGGATCAGGCCCCGGAGAGGGGACTGAGGTTCAGTGCTTCGACCGTCAGCCCATGGCGGCCTTGACCGCGGCGGCCGTGATCGGCAGGTCGCGGACGCGCGCGCCTGAGGCGGCGAAGATGCCGTTGGCGATGGTCGGCGCGACAACGGTCACGCCTGGTTCGCCCGCACCTACCGGATAGTGACCCGGCGACACCACGGTCACGTCGATGTCCGGCATGTCTTCCATGCGGACCGGCGTGTAGGTGTCGAAGTTGTCCTGCTGGATCGCGCCATTCTCCATGGTCGCGAATTCCTTGGTCGCCAGGCTGAGACCCCAGAGGGCACCGCCTTCGACCTGCGCACGGACACCATCGGGGTTCACTGCAGTACCGACGTCGATGACCAGGGTCATCTTCTCGACCTTGAACTCACCCGTCTTCGGATCGACGTGTACCTGGGAGGCACAGGCCGTCCATGTCGGGGTTGCCCGTTCCTGGGCCGAGACGCATGCAATGCCGATGCCGGTGTTGGCCGCCATCTTCTTGCCGTAGCCTGCCTTGTCCGCTGCCATCTGCAACACGTTGGCCAGGCGGTTCGCACCACCCACGGACATCGGGGCGGAACCGGCGTTCTTGCCGGTCGCGTCCAGCATGGCGAGACGCATCTTCAGCGGATCGACGCCCATCTTGTGCGCCATCTCGTCGAGGAAGCATTCCACCGCCCAGAAGGTCCAGCCCGGTGCCACCGACCGAAGCTGGCCAGACGGTGTTGCCGACTGTGCCAGTTCCGACTTGATGGTGCGCACGGTCTGGTTCGGGATCGAGTACCAGTGGTCGGAGCCATTGATCGAGAACGGATCGACCTTGCCCTGCTTGTCCACCGAATCGGCCAGGAAGGCCGGGGCCTGCCGCGCCGTTGCCCAGGCGGAGACCACCTGCTGCTCCAGCCCGACCAGCTTCGACCCGTCACCTCCACCGGTCAGCTTCTGGTGCGTGATCGTGCGGGTGAAGTCCATCAGGGTGTCGGCTTCACGGCTGTAGATCAGCTTGACCGGCTTGCCCGCGCCCTTGGCGGTCAGCGCCGCGACCAGGATGTAGTCGGATTCAAGCCTGCGTCCGAAACCGCCGCCCAGATGATACTGGTGAACCACCACCTGGCTCGGGTCCAGTTCCAGCGCCGCCGGTACCAGGCCGACCGCAAGGGTCTGGAACTGGTTGCCGGTATGGATGTGATAGACGTCGTCCTTCACCTCCACGACCGCGTTCATCGGCTCCAGCGGGGCATGCACGTTCAGTTGCGTCGTGTAGACCGCCTCATGCGTTGCCTTCGCCCCCTTGATGGCGGCACCTGAATCACCGTCCTTCACGAACAGTTGCGCGCCCTCACCGGACGACTGCAGCTTCTCCGCGTCAGCCATGATGTCCGCAGAGGACACCTTGGCGTTCGGACCGATGTCATAGGTCACCTTCAGCGCGTCACGGGCCTTGATTGCCTGCGGATAGGAATCCGCCAGCACCGAGACCCAGCCGGTGGTGGTGCCGGTGACATCATTGATCACCACGTGACCCTGATAGCCCGGCACCTGCTTCGCGGCGGATTCATCGACAGCCGTCACCTTGGCGCCATAGCGTACCGGCGGCACCTTCGGCGTGGCGTAGACCATGCCATCGACAAAGACGTCGAGGCCGAAGGTCGCCGTGCCGTCTGTCTTGGCCGGGATGTCCAGCGCGGGCATCGGCTTGCCGACATACCGGCGCTTCGACGGATCCTTCAGCGTGATCGCCTTCAGCTCGTCCTCCGAGAAGGCGCGGGCGGTTGCACCCGCCTTCACCAGATCACCGTAGGAGATCTTGCGACCGGACTTGGCGTGGCTGACCATGCCCTGTTCCGCCTGCAGTTCCGAAAGGGCAACGCCCCAGTGCTTCACGGCGGCTTCCATCAGCGCGATGCGGCCTGCGGCACCGGCACGGGACATCTGGTCAAAGGTCCAGTTCACCGACCAGGAACCACCGGTCACGAACAGGCCATATTCCGGCGCGGTCGAGACATAGGCGATGGAGACATTCTCCCACGGCACTTCCAGTTCCTCGGCCAGAGCCTGCGAGAGCGGGGTGCCGACATGCTGGCCCATCTCGGCCTTGGTGATGTTGACGATGACCTTTCCGGCCTCATCCATCGTGAACCAGATGTTGGGCGCGAAGTTGCCTGCAGCCTTGGCTTCCGCCAGGCCACCCACGGCGGGCAGCAGCCCGTAGCCCATGGTCAGGGTGCCGACGGCCAGGGATCCGACCAGGAAACCACGGCGTGATACATCGCTCACGCCCTTGCTCCCGGTGCGGCCGATCTTTTCAATCTTTGTCATGATCTGCCTCCTCAGCCTTTCTGCATGTCACTGGCTGCGCGTGCGACGGCAGCCTTGATGCGCTTGTAGGCCATGCAACGGCAGAGATTGCCGGTCATCGCACCGACAATGTCGTCGTCGGACGGATTCGGATTCTCCGACAGGAACGCCGCAGCGGTCATGATCTGGCCGGACTGGCAATAGCCGCACTGCGGTGCCTGCTCGGCAATCCACGCCTTCTGCACCGGGTGGTCGCCACCCAGGCCTTCGATCGTGGTGATCTCGACGCCTTCAGCGGCATCGACCGGCGTGATGCAGGTACGTGTCGCAACGCCGTCGATATGCACGGTGCAGGCGCCGCAAAGCCCCTTGCCGCAGCCGAATTTGGTACCCGTCATCCGAAGATGCTCACGAATTACCCAAAGCAGTGGGGTATCCGCGGGGACATCAACCGTCTTGGTTGCCCCGTTGATCTTGAGGGTTGCCATGTATCCTCCCAGAGTGTTGCAACGTCGTCTGATGCGACGCTTTCTTGCTTCTTGTCATTTGTGCGGGTTGGCTTGTCGGCATCTTGTGCGCAGACTTTACTTT
>BQJF01000005.1 GCA_021604565.1 Minwuia thermotolerans
ACGCGCTTGTGATGCGGCTGATGCCAGCCCTTTCTTGCCGCGAACCGGACTGAGCACTATACATTCCGCAAAAGAACAACAGGCGGGGACCATGGATTCCACACTGGCGCAGAAGTGCATCGACAAGGGCATGCGGATGACCGACCAGCGCCGCGTGATCGCGCACGTGCTGTCGACCGCTGAAGACCATCCGGACGTGGAGCAGCTCTACGAGCGGTCCAGTGCCATCGACTCCCGGATATCCATCGCGACGGTCTATCGCACGGTCCGCATGTTCGAGGAGGCGGGTATCCTGGAGCGGCATGACTTCGGTGACGGGCGCGCCCGCTATGAGGAAGCCAACGACGAGCACCACGACCATCTGATCGACGTGAATTCCGGGGAGGTGATCGAGTTCACCAACGAGAAGATCGAGGAACTGCAGCGCGTCGTGGCGCGGGAACTCGGCTACGAACTGGTGGACCACCGGCTGGAACTGTTTGGCACCCGCATCGGTCGCAAGCAGGGATCCAAGGACTGATGAGGACCGCCTATATCACGGCGATCATCCTCTTTCTGATCCTCTTCACCCTTGTCATCATGCCGCCGCACCTGATCGGCATCCTGTTCGGCTGGCGCATATCCCGTTACATCCCGCAGCTCTGGCATCAGGTGGCCTTCCGGCTCCTGCGGCTGAAGATCCGCATCGAGGGAACGCCGGTTCGCGGCGAGGGGGTGCTGTACGTCAGCAACCATGTTTCCTGGGTCGATATCGTCGTCATGGGCGCAACCCTGCCCGCCAGCTTTGTCGCCAAGCACGAAGTCGGGACCTGGCCGGTGATCAAGTGGCTCGCCAACCTGCAGCGCACGGTCTACGTCAGCCGCGATCGCAAGACGGCGGACAAGGAACGCAAGGCAATGCAGGAGCGACTGTCGCGTGGCGACAGCCTGATCCTGTTCCCGGAGGGCACGTCGGGCGACGGCCTGCGGATCCAGGCTTTCCGTTCCGCCTTCTTTTCGCTGGCGGACCTGCAGGTCGACGGCCATCCGGTGAAGGTGCAGCCGATCTCCCTGACCTATACCCAGGTCGATGGCTTTCCGGTCACCCGTCGGTCCATGCCGCAGGTGGCCTGGTACGGCGACATGGACTTGGCACCGCACCTGAAGAACTATCTCTACGGTGGTCCTTATGAGGTCAGGCTGAAGTTTCACGAGCCGGTAACCCTGGAGACGATCGGCAACCGGAAGAAGCTGGCGAACTATTGTCGCGAGAAGATTGTCGCGGGTAACTCGGAGGCGTTGAGCGCGTCCGCAGCTTGACTTGACCCCAATGCCTGATACATGTCCCGGAAATCAGGTGGTACGGATGCCGGGAGCCGGTGTTCCGTCCGCCAGTTCAGCGTGACACAGCAGGCGTGACCCGGAAACTCTTCATCAAGACCTATGGCTGCCAGATGAACGTCTACGACTCCGAGCGTATGGCGGATATCCTGGCACCGCTGGGATATGCGGAGACCGGCAGTCCCGATGACGCCGACATGGTCATCCTGAATACCTGCCACATCAGGGAAAAGGCGGCGGAGAAGGTCTTCTCCGAACTCGGTCGTATCCGCAAGCTGAAGGACCGGCGCCGCGCCGCAGGGGCCGACATGGTGATCGGCGTCGCCGGCTGTGTGGCGCAGGCCGAAGGCGACGAGATCGTCCGCCGGGCGCCCTTCGTCGATATCGTCTTCGGGCCGCAGAGCTATCAGAATCTGCCGGAGATGGTGGCACGCGCCGCGCGTGCGAACGGTCAGCCCGTGCTGGAAACGGATTTCGAGGTCGAGGACAAGTTCGACCGTCTGGCGGAGACACCGGGCCGATCCGGGCCGACCGCGTTCCTGACCATCCAGGAAGGCTGCGACAAGTTCTGCGCCTTCTGCGTCGTGCCCTATACCCGCGGTGCCGAATATTCCCGCTCAGCGCCCGAGATCATGGCGGAGGCACGTCGGCTGGTGGCCTCCGGTGCCGTGGAGATCACCCTGCTGGGACAGAACGTCAACGCCTGGCACGGTGCCGGACCCGATGGCGGGGCCGACTGGGCGCTGGGGCGGCTGGTGCGGGAACTGGCGGAGATCGATGGTCTGCAGCGCATCCGCTACACCACATCGCATCCGCTGGAGATGACGGCCGACCTGATCAGCGCCCATGCCGAGGTCCCGGCCCTGATGCCCTATCTGCATCTGCCGGTGCAGGCCGGTTCCGACCGGATCCTGCGGGCGATGAACCGCCGCCATGACCGCGACACCTATTTCCGCATCGTCGACAAGCTGCGTGATGCACGGCCCGATCTGGCGCTGTCTTCGGATTTCATCGTCGGGTTTCCGGGCGAAACCGACCGGGACTTCGCCGATACGCTGAACCTCGTCACGCAGGTGAAATACGCGCAGGCCTATTCTTTCAAGTACAGCCCGCGCCCCGGAACCCCGGCGGCGGCGGAGAGCGTGCAGGTCGCGGAATCAGTGAAGGACGAGCGGTTGCAGTCACTGCAGGCCCTGATCAACGAGCAGCAGGCGGCCTTCAATGCCGACATGGCAGGCCGGACGATGCCGGTACTGCTGGAGCGTGACGGACGCCATGCCGGGCAACTGGTCGGGCGCAGCCCCTACATGCAGGCAGTGCATCTGGATGCGCCCGCGACCTTGCGCAACCGGATTGTAGACGTCACCATCATCGAAGGGCGAGCCAACAGTCTTTCCGGTCGTCTCGCCCGGAACCCGAATGTCGTAGATGCCGCCTGAAGAGAAGGGCTGACCAAGGCTTTGACCACACCTGACAATGTGCGCACGTCCCAGGGCGGCCTGACGGTCGATTTCGAGGACAATCGCCTGCTTGGTGCCCTGTTCGGCGATCATGACAGCAACCTTGCCCGGATCGAACAGGAACTGGGCGTTTCCCTGACATCACGCGGCAACCGCATGGTCATCGGCGGCGACACCGCCTCCTGCGAGCGTGCGCGCGGTATCCTGCGCGCCCTGTATCAGCGGGTGGAGCAGGGGGAGCCTGTCGGCCAGCGGGAGGTGGATGACGCCATTCGCCTGGGGCAGGACAGCGGTGTTGCCAATGGTGTCCTGATCCAGACGCGGAAACGCGCGATCAAGCCCCGTTCCCCGAACCAGATCCACTACGCCCGCAATCTGATGGAGAAGGAACTCGTGTTCGGGATCGGCCCAGCCGGTACCGGCAAGACCTATCTCGCGGTGGCGGCGGCGGTCAGCATGATGCTGACCCACCAGGTGGACCGCATCGTGCTCTCGCGACCGGCCGTGGAGGCGGGCGAGCGGCTGGGGTTCCTGCCGGGCGACATGCGCGACAAGGTCGATCCCTACCTGCGTCCGCTCTATGATGCGTTGTACGACATGCTGCCTGCCGAACAGGTGGCGAAGAAGCTGGAGACCGGCGAGATCGAGGTCGCGCCGCTTGCCTTCATGCGCGGGCGTACGCTCGCCAATGCCTACGTCATCCTGGATGAGGCGCAGAACACGACAACCGTGCAGATGAAGATGCTGCTGACCCGTCTGGGCGAGAACTCGCGCATGGCGATCACCGGCGACCTCTCGCAGATCGATCTGCCGCGCGGCACCCGCTCCGGACTGCGCGAGGCACTGGAAGTGCTGCAGGATGTGGAAGGCATAGCCTTCACTTCGTTCGACGCGCGCGACGTTGTCCGCCACCCCATGGTGACCCGCATCGTTCGCGCCTATGCCAGTCATGAGCAGGCCGAACTGTTCGAGGGATCGGAGAAGCAGTCGTGAGCACGACCGCCGCAGTCCCGTCCGTTCCCGAACTGCCCCGGGTCGAGGTCGTGCTCGCGGCGGAGGGCTGGCCTGATGACGCCGGGGCTGTGGTACAGCGGGCGGCCCATGCCGTGCTCTCGGGATTCGCGGATGCGGCATCCTTCGGCGACATCTCGGTCGCCCTGATGGACGACGCATCGATCCAGGTTCTGAACCGCGACTACCGGGGCAAGGATGCCCCGACAAACGTGCTTTCCTTCCCGGTGGAGGAAGATGGCGGCATTCTGCCGCCGGGTGAGCGCCTTTCGCTGGGCGATATCGCTGTGGCGCTGGAGACCGTGGTGCGGGAAGCGGTCGAGGAAGACAAGACGCTGGCCGCCCATCTGGCACACATGGTCGTGCACGGAACCCTGCATCTGCTGGGCTACGATCACGAACAGGACAGCGAGGCCGAGGAAATGGAAGCCCTGGAACGGGATGTTCTAGCCAGCCTTGGTATCGCGGACCCCTACAGGACATGACAGGACTGACACGCTGATGAGCGATTCATCTTCCAGTATGCAGCCCCGCAACGGCGGGGCCGATGACGAAACGGAACAGGGCGCCAGGAAGGGGTCATGGCTGGGTGACCTGGTCCGCAACCTGACAGGCAGCAGGCCGGAGGAGAACGGCTGGCGCGAAAGCCTGGAGGAGCTGCTCGAGGAGCACGAGATCGGCGACGCCGAACTTGGCCCGGAGGAGCGGCACATGCTCTCCAACATCATTTCCCTGGGCGAGAAGCGTATCGAGGATGTGATGGTCCCCCGCGCTGACATCGTTGCACTGGAGATGGGTCTGCCCTTGCAGGAGGTGGTGGAAAGCTATCTCGCCGCGCCACATTCCCGCCTGCCGATCTATCGCGAGAATCTCGACGACATTGTCGGTGTTCTCCACGTCAAGGATCTGGTGCAGCTCTGGGGGCAGGAGGGCGATGTCGACCTGGCTCCGATCCTGCGCCAGCCGCTGGTCGTGCCACCGTCGAAGCCAGTGACCGATCTGCTGGTGGAAATGCGCGCCCAGCGGCGCCATTTCGCCATCGTCGTCGACGAATATGGCGGTGTCGATGGCCTGGTGACGATCGAGGATCTGATCGAGGAAGTGGTCGGCGACATTCGCGACGAGCATGACACGGAGGAGGAGCCGGTCTTCATCGAACATGAGGACGGGACCATCGAGGTCGATTCCCGGTTCGAGCTGGATGACTTCGAGGCACGCGTGGATTGCGACCTTCTCACCGATGCGGATGACGAGGAAATCGACACGCTGGGCGGCTTCATCTTCGTGACGCTGGGGCGGGTGCCGAAGCGTGGCGAAGTGGTGCGGCATGATTGCGGACTGGAGTTCGAGATCGCCGATGCCGACCCGCGGCGGATCAAGCTGCTGCGTGTCCGCCGGTTTTCCCCCTCCGCCACTGACGGGGAGCGGACGGAGAAGAGCGGGCTGTGACGCGGCTGGCCAGTCGCATGGCTGCCCTGTCGGGCTGGCGACGCCTGTTGTTGGCCTTCCTGCTCGGTGCCCTGATGAGCCTCGGCTTCGCACCATTCCACCTGTTTCCTGTCTTCTGGGTCGGTTTTGGCGGCCTGTTGCTCCTGCTGCACGGCGTGCATCGCGGGCGTGGTGCCTTCGCCCTCGGCTGGTGGTTCGGCTGGGGGCATTTCATTGCCGGCCTGTACTGGATTGCTTCCGCCTTTCTGGTGGAGCCGGACAAGTTCGCCTGGATGGTGCCGTTTCCGGTCCTGGGTCTGCCGGCCCTGCTGGCACTCTTCCCGGCGGTTGCCGTCTGGCTGGCCTGGCGTCTGAGCAAGCCGGGCACATTCCGCCTCTTTCTTCTCGCGGCAAGCTGGACCCTGGCCGAGGTGGCGCGCGGTGATGTTCTGACCGGGTTTCCGTGGAACCTGGCAGGCTATGGCTTTGGCTTTGCCGATGTCGCTATGCAGCCCGCAGCCTGGATCGGCACCGTGGGACTGAGTTTCCTGGCGGTCCTGGTCGGCGGCGCTCCGGCATTGATCCTTGCGCGGCGGGGACACTGGCGGGCACCTGTCGCGATCCTGCTCGGGACAGTTGTCCTGATCGGGGCAGGGGCGTGGCGGCTGTCGGACGCGAACCCGGACCTTGCGACTGCCGACGCGCCGACGATCCGGATCGTCCAGGCCAACATCGCGCAGCGTGACAAGTGGCGGCCGGATCTGATCGAGGCCAATTTCGCCCGGAACCTGGCCATGAGCCTGCCTTCTGCGGGGGAGCGGTTGCCTGACCTGGTGATCTGGCCGGAAACGGCGGCAACTTTCCGGATCGATGCGGACCTGATGGCGCGGCAACGCATCGCCCGGGTGGCCGAACAGATCAACGGGCTGGTGATAACCGGCGCCCCGCGTGCAGAGACAGGCGACGGCACGGTGCGTTTCTTCAATTCCGCCGTCGCGATCAATGCGCAGGCACAGATCATCGACAGCGCCGACAAGCGTCACCTGGTGCCGTTCGGAGAGTACCTGCCATTGCGAAGTCTGCTGGCCCGGTTCGGGTTGGACAAACTGGCGCAGGGCAGGGGGGACTTCTCGCCCGGTGCAGGCGACAGCAGCGGACTGCTGCACCTGCCGGGATTGCCGCCGGCACGCGTGCTGATCTGCTACGAGGTGATCTTCGCGGAGGAAGTCGGCTCCGGCGATTCGCGACCCGGCTGGCTGCTTTCGTTGACCAACGATGCCTGGTTCGGGACGCTTACCGGGCCCGATCAGCATTTTGCCATGGCCCGTTTCCGGGCAGTCGAGCAAGGGCTGCCGCTGGTGAGGGCAGCAGGAACCGGTGTTTCAGCGATTGTTGATGCTTATGGTCAAGTGCAGAGCAGGCTTGATCTGGGGGTAGAAGGGATTGTGACAGGCACATTACCGGGGCATACCGAAGAAACCCTGTATGCATTTGTGGGTCGATGGCCGATTATCTTGGGCATGTGCATGCTTCTTGTTGTGTCTTTGGTCACCATAGTCATGGGTGCGCGCCGCGAAATGTGATCCGCGATACATGTTCTTTGTGGCAATATTGAATAAATTTGCATGTAAATGAAGTCTGGTGAGTTAATGCTTCAGACAAGTTCATGCGATCAACAAGTGTTCGATGCAACTGGCGGTTTAGTTTCCCGTTTCTCGCTTGACGAATTGTCGTGAAATCTTCATAGGAAGGCCGTCGGGGAACGGGAAAGGGCGCTGCTGGCTGGAATGCCTGCGCGGTAACTTTGAAAGTAGTGCGAGGACTCAATCTTGGCTGAACATCCACATCCGGTAGATGTCTACGTTGGCGGACGAATCAGACTGTGCCGGACCCTGAAGGGCCTCAGTCAGCAGAAGTTGGCCAATGCGCTGGGACTTACCTTCCAACAGGTGCAGAAGTATGAGCGCGGCGCGAACCGCGTCGGCGCGAGCCGGGTATTCGAACTCAGTGAAATTCTGGACGTGCCGCCGTCATTCTTCTTCGATGGTGCGCCTGCGACCGGCAAGGGTGGCAGCGCTTCGCCCACCGGACTGGCCGAATCCGAGCCGGCCCCGTTTGATTCGGAACGTCTGTTCCGGCGGGAAATCCTCGAGTTCGTGCGTGCATATGACAAGATTTCGGACCCGGCCGTGCGCAAGCGGCTGTTCGAACTCGTCAAGGCAATCGGCGCGCAGTTCGAGGCGGAAGTACCCAAGGACTGACCTGCGGCCCTGAAGGTTCGACGACGATCCGGTCGAGCGTGGTACTTGACCGGATCAGTCGTGCTTGTCACAAAGCGTCGCGTTCGAGATTCCCGAGCATTGAAAGCTGACAGGAGGGGCGACTTTGCCGCGGCAGAATTTTCTTTTTACTTCCGAGTCCGTTTCGGAAGGTCATCCCGACAAGGTCTGCGACCGGGTTTCGGATGCTGTTGTCGACCTTTTCCTGGCAGCCGAGCCGGACGCGCGCGTTGCCTGTGAAACGCTGACGTCGACGAACCTGATCGTCCTTGCCGGTGAGACCCGCGGTCCCTCCTCCATCACCAATGAACTGATCGAGCAGACGGCGCGCGATGCGGTCAAGGCGATCGGTTATGAGCAGGATGGCTTCCACTGGAAGAATGCCCAGGTGCAGATCCATCTGCATGAGCAGTCGAGCGATATTGCGCAGGGCGTTGATGCGGCCGGCAACAAGGATCTGGGTGCTGGCGACCAGGGGATCATGTTCGGCTATGCCGTGCGTGAGACCGATGAGCTGATGCCCGCGCCGATCCATCTCTCGCATCGTATTCTCCAGGACATGGCGACCGCACGCCACGATGGCAGCCGCCCGGAGTTCGGCCCCGATGCCAAGAGCCAGGTGACGCTGGAATATCGTGATGGCAAGCCGGTCCGCGCCACGTCCGTGGTGGTCTCCACGCAGCACATCGAGGGTGTGAGCCAGGAAGAGGTGCGGGAACTCGTTCGCCCCTTCGTCGTCTCCGCCCTGCCGGAAGGCTGGATGTGCCCGGAGGATGAGTTCTACGTCAATCCGACCGGCAATTTCGTCATTGGTGGTCCTGACGGCGATGCCGGCCTGACCGGACGCAAGATCATCGTCGATACCTACGGCGGTGCGGCACCCCATGGTGGCGGTGCATTTTCCGGCAAGGATCCGACCAAGGTCGACCGTTCCGCGGCCTATGCCGCGCGCTACCTGGCAAAGAACGTGGTTGGTGCCGGTCTGGCTGACCGGTGCGTCATCCAGCTTTCCTATGCCATCGGTGTTTCCAAGCCGCTGTCGGTCTACGTGGATCTGCAGGGCACGGGCCAGGTTGAGGAAGCGAAACTGGAGAGCGTGCTGCGGGATGTCATGGATCTCAGCCCGCGCGGAATTCGCCAGCATCTCGACCTGCTGCGCCCGATCTACGAGCGCACGTCTGCCTATGGCCACTTCGGCCGCACAGCCACCGACGATGGCGGTTTCTCCTGGGAGAAACTGGACCTCGTCGATGCGCTGAAGGGCGCATTTTCCTGAGTTCAGCAATCCGGGCGGCGGTCAGCAATGGGCAAGGCGCGGTCAGCAGAGGCGCGACCTTACCGGTTCTATGGCCGCAGGCAGGGCAAGAAGCGCAGCGAACGCCAGCAGCATCTGCTGGACAGTGTTCTGTCCCGTGTGAGTGTGGAGCCTGGCAAACTGGGATCTGACGGACGTGCGGTCTGGCTGGAGATCGGGTTTGGCGGGGCTGAACATCTGCTTGGTCAGGCGCGGGCCAACCCGGATGTGCATCTGATCGGCTGCGAACCCTTCCTGGAAGGTGTCGTCAAGGCGCTGGACGGTATCGAGGGGGAGGGGCTTGCGAACGTCAGCGTGCATGCTGAGGACGTGCGGCCGCTGCTCGACGGCATGGCGGAGGCAGTGCTCGACCGGGCCTTCATCCTGTTCCCTGACCCCTGGCCGAAGACCCGCCACCACAAGCGGCGTCTGGTTTCGACAGCTACGCTGGACAATCTGGCGCGCGTGATGCGGGACGGCGCCAGTCTGCGGATCGCGACGGATCACATGGGCTATGCGCGCTGGATCCTGTCGCATTGCCTGCGCCACCCCGCTTTCGAATGGACTGCCGAGCGGGTTGCCGACTGGCGTGAGGTGCCCGCCGACCATGTCACCACCCGCTACCAGTCGAAGCTGCTGGCTGGTTCCGAGCCGCTTTTCCTGACTTTTCGTCGGCGGGAGCGGGAGGCGGATGGAGAAGAAGGTTGATATCCGGGCGTTAGCGGCTATAACGCCTCTCTACACCAGTAATCGCTTACCAGAGCGAACGTCAGGGTGGGCCAGCGGCCCACTTTTTTGTTTGTATCGCGTGGAGGTTCAATGTCAGGCGGGCCGGATGATCGGATATGGACCCTGATCGAGCCATCCATACTGGATATGGGCTATCGGCTGGTGCGTGTACGTCACACAGGTGGCAAGCGTCCGACATTGCAGATCATGGCGGAGCGGCTGACTGACGGCGTCATGGAGATTGATGACTGCGAGACGGTCAGCCGGGCGGTTTCCGCGCTGTTGGACGTCGAGGACCCGATTGACGGTGCCTATGCGCTGGAGGTTTCCTCGCCCGGCATCGACCGGCCACTGGTGCGGCGCGAGGATTTCGAGCGCTACAGCGGTCACGAGATAAAGCTGGAGCTGGCCCGGCCAATGGATGGCCGGAAGCGGTTCCGGGGACAGCTGCTGGGCATGAACGGTGACAGCGTGCAGTTGCGCATGACCGGAGTCCCGGCGGAAGAAGCCGATGTCGAACTGGATTTCGAGGCCATCGGAGAGGCCAAGCTGGTACTGACCGATGCGTTGATCGAGGCAAGCCTGCGTGAAAGCAAGGCCCGGGAGAATGCCCGGAAGAAGTCGAATGGAACGGAGTAGAAGATGGCGGTGACAACAGCCAACAGGCTCGAACTTCTGCAGGTTGCGGATGCGGTCGCGCGGGAGAAGTCCATCGATCATGAGATCGTGCTGGAGGCGCTGGAAGAAGCGATCCAGCGGACGGCCAAGACGACCTATGGTGCCGAACACATGATCCGGGCCGAGATCGACCGCAAGACGGGCGAGATCAGCATCTGGCGCCTGCGCGAGACTGTCGAGGAAGTCGAGGACACGACAACGCAGATCCCGCTTTCCCGCGCACAGGAAATGAACCCGGATGCCCGTGTCGGCGATCTGATTTCGGAGCCGCTGCCGCCCATCGATTTCGGTCGTGTCTCCGCGCAGGCCGCGAAGCAGATCATCTTCCAGAAGGTGCGGGACGCGGAACGCGACCGGCAGTACGACGAATTCAAGGACCGTGCGGGCGAGATCATCTCCGGTCTGGTCAAGCGCGTGGAGCATGGCAATGTCATGGTCGATCTCGGTCGGGCAGAGGCGATTGTCCGCCGCGACGAGCTGCTGCCGCGCGAGACCTTCCGTCCCGGCGACCGGGTGCGGGCGTTCATCTATGACGTGCGCCGCGAGACCCGTGGTCCGCAGATCTTCCTGTCGCGCACCCATCCGCGCTTCATGGCTATGCTGTTCGCGCAGGAAGTGCCGGAGGTCTATGACGGGATCATCGAGATCCGGGCTGTTGCGCGCGATCCCGGCAGCCGCGCCAAGATCGCCGTCATCTCCAATGACTCGTCCATCGACCCCGTGGGTGCCTGTGTCGGCATGCGCGGCAGTCGCGTCCAGGCGGTCGTGAACGAATTGCAGGGCGAGAAGATCGACATCATTCCCTTCACGCCCGATCCGGCGACCTTCATCGTCAGCGCGCTTGCCCCTGCCGATGTCATCAAGGTCGTGCTGGATGAGGACAAGAACCGCATCGAAGTGGTTGTCCCCGACGACCAGCTCAGCCTGGCCATCGGGCGACGCGGCCAGAACGTCCGGCTGGCGTCGCAGCTTTCCGGCTGGGATATCGATATCCTGACCGAACAGGAGGAATCCGAGCGCCGTCAGCAGGAATTCCAGGAACGCAGCAACATGTTCATCGAGGCGCTGGACGTTGACGAGATGATCGCACAGTTGCTGGTCTCGGAAGGTTTCGACGCGGTCGAGGAAGTGGCCTTTGCGCCGCTCGACGAACTGGAGGAGATCGACGGCTTTGACGAGGACGTCGCCGAGGAACTGATTCGTCGCGCCAACGACTATCTGGCGCGCATGGAAGAGGCACTGGACGAGAAGCGCAAGGAAATCGGTGTCGAGGATGCGGTCGCCGCGATCGAGGGGCTGACCCCGACGATGCTGGTGAAGCTGGGTGAGGCCGGGATCAAGACGCTCGACGACCTGGGTGACCTGGCTTCGGAAGAACTGGTCTCCGACACCAATGCACCGCTGCGCGACAGCGACCTGTCACTTGATGATGCCAATCGCATCATCATGGCGGCCCGCGCGCACTGGTTCGACGATGAGGACACCGGCGAAGCAACCGGTGATGCCGAAGGAGAGACTGCGGTCGTGGAGGAATCAGACGACTAGGACGCTGAAAGGAAGCGAAAGGCAGGTGTCGGAGCGTCGCTGTGTTGTCACGAGGCAATGCCGCGATACATCCAGCATGATCCGGTTCGTGCGTGGCCCTGATGGTGACGCCGTGCCCGACCTGGAAGAGAAACTGCCGGGACGTGGTGCCTGGGTGGTTGCTGATCGGGATGCGCTGGCGCAGATGCAGAAGCGCAATCCGTTTTCCCGGGCCTTCAAGGCAGAAACCCGACTGGCAGATGACCTGCCGGAAGTTCTGGTTCGGCTGCTGCGGCGCAAGTGTCTCGAACTGCTTGGTCTGGCCCGAAGTGCGGGGCAGGTCGTCACCGGACTGGAGAAGGTCACGGCATATGCCATGACACGACCGGTCGGGGCGATGGTGGTCTCGTCCGATGCGGGGCCGGGGGCAGTGGAGAAGGCGACAAGACTGGCCGGTTCGGCCCCTGTGATCGATTGCTTCGACCGGGACGAATTGGGTTTGGCCTTGGGCCTTGATAATATGGTACATGCTGCGATCGCTCCGGGGCGGCTCGCGGCTCGCCTCCTTCGGGAGGTGGAACGACTGTCCGGTGTGCAGTACGGCACCCGGCAAATGCATGACGAAAGACAGGCGATCGATGAGTGAAGCGAAAGAGACGGGCGACAAGAAGACCCTGAGCGTATCGCAAGGCGGGCGACTCGGCCTGAAGTCGGGCGGGGGCGCCGGTGGTGTGCGCCAGAGTGTGTCCGGCGGTCGCGGCAACAAGACGGTTCAGGTCGAGGTCCGGCGGAAGCGCGGCGCGAAGCGCGACGGCGAGGCGGCACCTGCGGCTGATGTCGTTCGGGAAACCCTGAAGAAGAGTCAGGCCGAGCAGCCGAAACGCGAACAGCCGAAGCGTGAGGAACCGAAACGTCCGGTCGATCAGACCCGTGGCCGCATGGTTCTGCCGCGCCTCACGGACGAGGAAAAGACCGCCCGTCAGCAGGCGCTGGTGAATGCCAAGGCCCGTGAGGCCGAACGCGCACGCCAGGAGGAGATCGAGGCCAAGCGCCGTGCGCTCGAAGAAGAGCGGATGCGGACGGAGCGCGAGGAGCAGGCGAAGGCCGCTGCGGAGGAGGAAGCCCGCAAGCAGGCCGAGGCCAATGCTGCCCGCAAGGCCGAGGAAGAAGCGAAGGCCAAGGCTGAGGCTGACGCGGAGCGTGCCAGGCAGGCGAAGGTCGAAGCCGAGAAGCGCGCCGCCGCGCCGGCTGAGACTGCTTCGCCGGGTGCGGCACCGCGCAGTGCCCCCGGTGCCGATGAGGCGGAATCCCGTGGCAAGCCGCGCAAGGGCAAGTCTGCCCCTGCACCCGCGCGTCCGTCGCGCGGCAAGGGCGGTGATCGTCGCCGCAGTGGCAAGCTGACCATCAGTCAGGCGCTGGACGGTCCCGGTGAGCGCCAGAAGTCGCTGGCCGCGACCCGTCGCCGTCGTGAGCGCGAGAAGCGTGCGGCTGAAGGCGGAGGCGAGGCCGCTGGCCGCGTCGTCCGCGATGTTGTCGTGCCGGAGGTTCTGACCGTCGCCGAGCTGGCCAACCGCATGGCGGTACGGGGCAGCGATGTCATCAAGTCACTGATGAACATGGGCGTGATGGCGACGATCAACCAGTCGATCGATGCCGACACGGCCGAGCTGATCGTCGAGGAATTCGGCCATCGCATCCGCCGCGTCTCCGACGCCGATGTGGAAGTCGCGATTGCGGCACCTGAGGATGATGATGCCGACCTGGTGGCGCGCCCGGCCGTGGTCACGGTCATGGGTCATGTCGATCACGGCAAGACCTCCGTGCTCGATGCCCTGCGCAAGACCGACGTGGTCAGGGGTGAGGCCGGTGGCATCACCCAGCACATCGGTGCCTATCAGATCACCACGGATGGTGGTCAGAAGGTGACGTTCCTGGATACGCCGGGTCATGCCGCCTTCACGTCCATGCGTGCCCGTGGTGCGAAGGTGACGGATATCGTCGTGCTGGTGGTGTCTGCCGATGACTCGGTGATGCCGCAGACGGTGGAGGCGATCAATCACGCCAAGGCCGCGAATGTTCCGATCATCATTGCGATCAACAAGATCGACAAGCCTGACGCGACGCCGGAGAAGGTGAAGCAGGACCTGCTGCAGCACTCCATCATCGTTGAGGAGATGGGCGGTGAGGACCTGGCGGTGGAGATTTCCGCGCTGAAGGGTACGAACCTGGACAAGCTGGTCGACACGATCCTGCTGCAGGCCGAACTGCTGGAACTGAAGGCCAATCCCAACCGGGCAGCCAACGGTACGGTGGTGGAGGCGCAACTGGAGCAGGGACGCGGCGCGGTTGCCACTGTCCTGCTGCAGGGCGGCACGCTTCGGACCGGCGATATCTTCGTCTGTGGTGCCACCTGGGGCCGTGTGCGTGCGCTGATCGACGATCAGGGCAACCGCATCGACGAGGCTCTGCCGGCCCAGCCGGTCGAGGTTCTGGGTTTCCAGGGTGCGCCGGAGGCCGGTGACGAGTTCACCGTTGTCGAGGACGAGGGTCGTGCCCGTGAAGTGGCCGAGTTCCGTGCGCGTCGGACGCGTGAGCAGCTTGCCACCCAGGCCGGTCGCGGCACGCTGGAGCAGATGCTGTCCGCCATCAAGGAAGGCCAGGCGGCGGAGGTCCCTGTCCTGATCAAGGGCGACGTGCAGGGTTCGGTCGAAGCGATCATCAACTCTGCGGAGAAGCTTTCCACCAACGAGGTGAAGGCGCGCATCCTGCACGCAGGTGTCGGTGGCATCACCGAGACCGACGTGACGCTCGCGAAGTCGGCGGGTGCTGTGATCTTCGGCTTCAACGCCCGTCCGAACCGGCAGGCGCGTGAGGCGGCGGAACGTGATGGCGTCGATATCCGCTACTACAACGTCATCTACGAGCTGACCGATGACCTGAAGGCGATGATGAGCGGCATGCTTGCGCCGGAAGCCAGGGAAATCACCCTGGGCACGGCGGAGGTCCGCGAGGTCTTCAACATCACCAAGGTGGGCAAGATTGCAGGTTGCCTGGTGATCGAAGGTCTCGTGCGCAAGGGGGCCGGCTATCGTCAGCTTCGCGACGGCATCGTGCTGCACGAAGGCAAGATCGCGTCTCTGAAGCACTTCAAGGAAGATGTGGCCGAAGTCCGGCAGGGTTCCGAATGCGGCATGTCCTTTGCCAACCATCAGGACATCCAGCAGAAGGACCAGATCGAGGTCTATCAGATCGAGGAGATCGCCCGCACACTCTGACGCGGTTGATGGGGAAGGGCCGGACAGGGTCCTTCCGCTCCTTCCGTCAGAATCCTCCGGCGATTGGACAGGTACCAGATGGCCAAGCGAAAGAATGTTGCCGGTGCAGCACCGGGAACGCGCCAGTTGCGTGTCGGTGAGCTGATCCGCCATGCATTGTCGGAGATCCTGCAGCGTGACGAGATCCGTGATCCGGACGTGTCCGGGCGGTCCATCACCGTCACCGAGGTGACGGTTTCGCCCGACATGCGCAATGCCACGGCCTATGTGGAGCCGCTTGGTGGCCTGGAAGTGGAGGCGGTGCTGGCCGGACTCAACCGCTCCGCCCCCTATCTTTCCGGTCGCATTGCCCGTTCGGTGCACATGAAGTACGCGCCGCGCATTGCCTTCCACCGTGACCGCTCCTTCGACAATGCCAGCCATATCGATGCCGTGATGCGGGCCGCGCGGGCCGACGACGAGCGTCGCCGCAAGGCGCAGGGGAACGGCGACGGCCCGGACGGCGCGGGCAGCAATGGGTCGTAAGCGGCGCGGTGATCCGGTCAGCGGCTGGCTGGTGCTCGACAAGCCTGTTGGTCCGACCTCCACAACCGCCGTCAATCGCTGCCGCTGGTTGCTGAATGCGCAGAAGGCGGGACATGCCGGAACGCTGGATCCACTGGCCAGCGGTATCCTGCCGATCGCGTTCGGCGAGGCGACGAAGTGCATCAACTTCCTGACCGACGCCACCAAGACCTATCGTTTCACGATCCGGTTCGGCACCTCCACCACCACCGATGACGGGGAGGGGGAGGTGCTGGCGGAGAGTACAGCCCGCCCGGTCGCCGCGGATGTCGCGGCGCTGCTTGATCGTTTCACCGGTGACATCCTGCAGGTGCCACCCGCATTCTCCGCCATCAAGATCGATGGCCAGCGCGCCTATGACCTGGCGCGTGACGGGCAGCCGCCGGAGATGAAGGCCAGGCCCGTTCAGGTGGAACGCCTGACCCTGCTGGGCATGCCTGACGATGATCATGCGGAGCTGGAGATGGTCTGCGGCAAGGGCACTTATGTCCGTTCTCTCGCCCGTGATATCGGCTCCCTGCTGGGCATTCCCGCGCACGCCAGCGCGATCCGCCGGACGGCGGTCGGAAGCTTTGTGGAATCCGGTTCAATTTCACTGGCAACGTTCGAGGGGCTGTGCCATAAGCGCAGCGGCCTTGAGGCCCTGAGACCTGTCGAGACCGCGCTGGACGACATCCCGGCACTGGCCGTGACAGGTGAGCAGGCTGACCGGATTCGACATGGTCAGGCTGTCAGGGTGCTGAATTTCACGTACCGCGATGATGAACTCATTTGCGCCATGCATGATCAACGGCCCGTGGCGCTGGCTCGATATCGGGCCGAATGGGTTGAGCCGGTTCGTGTCTTCAACCTCTGACCGGGTTTCCCCCGGTCGATCCATTGATGGAGGAACATGATGTCGATTACGCCCGAGCGCAAAGCCGAGCTTATTGCCGAATATGGTCGTGGTGAAGGCGACACCGGATCGCCCGAGGTTCAGGTTGCAATCCTGACCCAGCGCATCCTGACCCTGACTGAGCACTTCAAGGCTCACAAGAAGGACAATCATTCCCGTCGCGGCCTGCTGACCATGGTCAGCCAGCGTCGGCGGCTGCTTGATTATCTCAAGAACAAGGACGACGCCCGTTATCGGGAGCTCATTTCACGACTCGGCCTGCGCCGGTGATCGTGACCGTCCGACCAATGGCGGTCGGACAAGCGGGACAGGTTCAGGGCGGATCGGGCAGCGGCCCGGTTCGCCTCCTGTCATTTGTGCGGCGGGATGGTCTGCCGCAGGAAGGTTGAGAAGAAGATGTTTGATATACACCGCAAGGAAATCGACTGGGGCGGGCGCAAGCTCGTACTCGAAACGGGCAAGATCGCCCGGCAGGCGACCGGTGCCGTCATGGCGACCTATGGCGAGACCATGGTCCTCTGCACCGTCGTTGGCAGCAAGAGCGCCAAGGAAGGTCAGGACTTCTTTCCCCTGACCGTGAACTATCAGGAGAAGGCCTTTGCCGCGGGCAAGATCCCCGGTGGCTTCTTCAAGCGTGAGGCCCGTCCGTCGGATGCCGAGACGCTGACCTGCCGCCTGATTGATCGCCCGGTCCGCCCGCTGTTCGCCGATGGCTTCAAGAATGACACGCAGATCATCTGTACGGTGCTGCAGCACGACCTGGAAAACGATCCCGACATCGTTGCCCTGGTCGGTGCCTCCGCCGCGCTGACGATCTCCGGCCTGCCCTTCATGGGGCCGCTGGGTGCCTGCCGGGTCGGTTTCGCCAATGGCGAATATGTGCTGAACCCGACCCTGGACCAGATGACCGACTCCAAGCTGGACCTGGTCGTTGCCGGTACGCAGGACGCCGTGATGATGGTGGAATCCGAAGCCGACGAGCTCTCGGAAGACGAGATGTTGGGTGCGGTGACCTTCGGTCACAAGGCATTCCAGACGGTGATCGACGCGATCATCGATCTGGCCGAGACCGCCGCCAAGGAACCGTGGGCCGAACCGGCGCCGCTGTATACCGAGGCTCTGGCCGCTCAGGTTGCCGACATTGCCCGTGCTGATCTCGCTGCCGCCTATGGCATCAAGGAGAAGAAGGAGCGTCAGGACGCCGTCTCCGCCGCCAAGGCCAAGGTCATGGAAGCGCTCGGCGATCATGAGGAAGGCGGCATGGCCGTCGCCTCTGCCTTCAAGTCGCTGGAGAAGAACACGGTCCGTCGCTCCATCCTGGATACCGGGCTGCGCATCGACGGTCGTGATACCAAGACGGTTCGTCCCATCGAGTGCGAGATCGGCATCCTGCCGCGCGCCCATGGTTCGGCCCTGTTCACGCGTGGCGAGACCCAGGCGCTGGTGGTCACCACCCTCGGCACCGGTCAGGACGAGCAGATCATCGACGCGCTGGTGGGCGAGAGCCGCCAGCACTTCATGCTGCACTACAACTTCCCGCCGTATTCGGTGGGGGAGACCAGCTTCCGCATGGGGCCGGGCCGTCGCGAGATCGGCCATGGCAAGCTGGCCTGGCGCGCGCTGCATCCGCTGATGCCTGCCAAGGACGAGTTCCCCTACACGATCCGGATCGTTTCCGAGGTGACGGAGTCCAACGGCTCCTCCTCCATGGCGACGGTCTGCGGTTCCTCGCTGGCCATGATGGACGCGGGCGTTCCGCTGCGCCGTCCGGTTGCCGGTATCGCCATGGGTCTGATCCTGGAAGGCGAGGAGTTCGCCGTCCTGTCCGACATCATCGGTGACGAGGATCATCTGGGTGACATGGACTTCAAGGTTGCGGGCACCGAAGCCGGTGTCACGTCGCTGCAGATGGACATCAAGATCGCCGGTATTACCGAGGAGATCATGAAGATCGCCCTGGCGCAGGCGCATGATGGCCGGAACCACATCCTCGGCAAGATGGCCAGCGCCATCACGTCCGAGCGTGAGGAACTGCGCGATACCGCACCGCGGATCACGCTGATCAAGGTCCCGACCGACAAGATCCGTGACGTCATCGGTACCGGCGGCAAGGTGATCCGCGAGATCACGGAGCAGACCGGCTGCAAGATCGACATCGACGACGATGGTTCCATCAAGGTCGCATCCTCCGACGGTGCCGCTGCCGAGAAGGCCATCAACTGGATCAAGTCGATCACGGCGGAGCCGGAAGTCGGCGCCATCTACAAGGGCAAGGTCGTCAAGACCATGGACTTTGGTGCCTTCATCAACTTCTTCGGCCCGCGCGACGGCCTGGTCCATATCTCGGAGCTGCAGGACGGCCGCACCGAGAAGGTGACGGATGTCGCCAACGAGGGTGATGAAGTCTGGGTCAAGCTGCTGGACGTGGATGATCGCGGCAAGGTTCGCCTGTCGATGCGCTACGTCAACCAGGAGACCGGTGAGGAGATCGAGGGCGTCGAGCCCCTGCCGCAGCGGGAACGCAGCGGTGGCGGTGGCCGTGGCGGAGACCGTCCGCGCCGTCGTCGCGACTGATACGGCCAATCACGACTGGCCTGAGGAACGGGGCCCCTGGCAGATGCCGGGGGCCCTTTTTCGTAGGTGCCCACTGGTGAGATGCGCGCGTTCCGGCGGACATGGTCGGTCGCTGCAGGCGGCAGGTTCCGGTCGGGCTGTGGGCTCAATCGTCGGGCTGGTCCAGAAACCGCGCCGCCTCGCGTGCGCGCTGCTTCTCGCTGTCGAGCAGCAATGCGGCCTCGGACCTCTCGATCGCCATGCGCGCATGGCGCGCCGCTTCGCGACGCATGCCTTCATGACCCGTCGCATGAAGCGCGTTCAGTCCGTTCTGCAGTGCAATGTGCACATCGACATGCTGTGCGCCATCACGGGCAATGGGCGTGAACAGGTCGTCGAACAGGTCCGACAGGGCAAGCGGTGGCACCCAGATGCGCGGATAGCGAACTTCCGGGCTGCCCCGTTCCCGCTCATGATCCTGTTCCCGCTGGCTCCAGAGAAGCAGCAGGCGCACGGCACGGGCCATGACATCCTTTGCCGTGCCCGAGTCATTGACGCCCGGCGAGAGGGCGCGGGAGGCGATCTCCGACAGGACGACCAGCCCGAAACGGGGGTCCTGGTCGAAGGAGCGGTCCCGCCCGATCCGGAACGCGGCCTGCAGACCGGATGTGTCGAACCCCTCGGGGAAACCGCTGAGGCTTGCCGCCTTCATGGCCGGATGAATGAACTGTCCGGGCAGGACATGGATGTAGACGTCGCCCCCGGCTTCCTCCGCCACTTCCGAAAGCTGGTCCAGCGCAAGATGCTGCAGGTAGCCAATGGTAGCCAGATGCAGGGTGCTGGCGTCATCGGGGACCGGGTCGCTGTCCCCGTCCAGGATCCGGCCGCCCAGTGCAGGATCGTCGACACGCCCGCAGATGGCGGCGAAGGCGGCTTTCTCCACCCTGTCGGTGGTATCGCTGACCCGGCCCAGCCGCGACAGGTGCTCGATCCAGCGGAACAGGGTCATGATCATCATCAGGGTCACGGCCATGGTCATCCCCAGCAGGGTCACCTGCCCGGTCTCTCCGTAGAAGCCGGTATTGAGCGCGATGATGCCCACCAGGGAGAACACGAATGTGCCAATGAAGGTGGCGAGGACGTTCTGGGTCGTCGTGTCCTGCATCAGCAGGGCGGTCGCCCGCGGCGTGACGCTGGTTGCAGCAGCGGCATAGGCAGAGACCATGACGCTGAGGGAGAAGGTCGTCACCGCAAGCATGCTCGATGCGAGGATATTCAGCGTGTTCTCGACCGCGTCGCCGCTGACGCGTTCGGAGAGGCTGGTCGGCACCAGAGGGTCAAGCAGGGGGGCCACCAGCACCGTGATCACGGCTAGCAGGCAGAACAGCGCCACACGGATCCAGAGCGTTCTGGACAGCTGAAGCAACAGCCATTGCCACCTGGAAATCATAGATACTGTTCCTGTCATGCTACGCCCGGTTGGAATTCAATAGCCAAGTGAGGCACTTGTCGAGCACTGGTCGCCTTTCGCTTGACCGGCGAATCGCTTTCTGATTCGATTCGATCATGAAAATCAAATCCCTCTTCACCCGGAATCTGCCGCTGCTGCTTGGCGCCCTGTGCGTCGGCTATTTTGGTTTTCATGCCACCTGGGGGGATCGGGGGCTGCTGGCAACCGAAAGCCTCGAGGCGCGTACAGCGACCCGCGCGGCGCATCTGGCCATGCTGGCGCAGGAGCAGGCGGCGCTGCAGCGCCGGGTTCAGCTCATGTCGGGTCCGGCGGTGGACGCCGATATCCTGGATGAACAGGTCCGCCGTGTGCTGGGCTGGACCTTGCCGGAAGACATCGTGATCCTGGAAAAGGACTGAACGTAACCGTTCCGGTCCGTGGGCAGCATGGTTTAACCGATATTCAGTTAAAGTCCCGATTGTTCATGCAATCGACTTGTCGTTGTGCGTTACTGTCGCCAGCGAAACGCCATTCCGCGCCCGGAACCCTGTCCTTGTCAGGGTCGATGGTCGGCGCGGTTTTCCAACCCTTGAGGAGGACTCATGGCCAGGACCCCGCAGACCCGCACGACGCGAAGCCGGAAGACGCCTGCGAAATCTGCCGCGAAATCAACCGCTTCAAAGCAGCCCGACGTCAGCAAGGAAGATCTGCTGGAGCTTTACCGGGAGATGCTGCTGATCCGCCGGTTCGAGGAGAAGGCCGGACAGATGTACGGCATGGGCCTCATCGGCGGCTTCTGTCACCTCTATATCGGACAGGAAGCGGTCGTCGTCGGTATCCAGGCAGCCCTGACCGGCAACGACAAGGTGATCACGTCCTACCGCGACCATGGTCACATGCTGGCCTGCGGGATGGAATCCAACGGTGTGATGGCAGAACTGACCGGACGTGCCGGGGGCTATTCCAAGGGCAAGGGCGGCTCCATGCACATGTTCAGCCGCCAGAAGAACTTCTATGGCGGCCACGGTATCGTCGGCGCGCAGGTGCCGCTGGGGACCGGACTTGCGTTCGCGGAGAAGTACAAGGGGTCGGATGCCCTGAGCGTCGCCTACTTCGGTGACGGCTCCGCCAACCAGGGTCAGGTCTACGAGGCCTTCAACATGGCCGCGCTCTGGAAACTGCCGGTGATCTACGTGATCGAGAACAACCAGTACGCCATGGGTACCTCGGTTGCCCGTTCGTCGGCGCAGCCCGAACTGGCGAAGCGCGGTGAAAGCTTCGGCATTCCGGGTGTTCAGGTGGACGGCATGGACGTGCTCGCCGTGAAGGCGGCAGCCGCGGAGGCCGTGGCCTACGTCCGCAGTGGCAAGGGGCCGATGATCCTTGAAATGAAGACCTATCGCTATCGCGGCCACTCCATGTCGGATCCGGCGAAGTACCGCTCCAAGGAGGAAGTCAACAAGATGCGGGCGGAGCGCGATCCGATCGAGCGGGTGCGCCAGATGCTGCTGGAGAAACTGGAAGCGACCGAGGATGAACTGAAGGCGATCGACAAGGATGTGAAGGCCATCGTCAGCGATGCCGCCGAGTTCGCCCAGAACAGTCCGGAGCCGGAAGCGTCCGAGCTCTACACCGACGTGCTTGTCGAAGTCTGAGGGAGGGAAGACGTATGCCAGTACCGATTTTGATGCCCGCGCTTTCCCCGACGATGGAGGAAGGCACACTCGCGAAATGGATGGTGAAACCCGGTGATCAGGTGGGGCCGGGTGACGTGCTCTGCGAGATCGAGACCGACAAGGCGACCATGGAGGTCGAGGCGGTCGATGAAGGCACCATCGGCAAGCTGATTGTCGATGAGGGGGCCGAGGGCGTGAAGGTGAATGCGCCTATCGCCGTCCTGCTGGAAGAGGGCGAGGACGAGAGCGCCCTGGACGGCTTCGATGCAGGGTCGGGTGGCCCGGCACCGAAGGATGATGCTCCGGAAGCCGACGAGGAGCCCGAGAAAGAGGCAAAGCCCAAGGCGCAGCCGCAGGCGAAGGATGATGAGCCCGCGGCGGAGACCGATGACAGTGACGCCGAACCCGACCTGCCGGAAGGGGCGGAGACGGCCAACGTCACCCTGCGCGAGGCGCTGCGCGATGCCATGCTGGAAGAGATGGAGCGCGACGAGGTCGTGTTCCTGATGGGCGAGGAAGTGGCCGAGTATCAGGGTGCCTACAAGGTCAGCCAGGGGCTGCTGGAGAAGTTCGGCCCCCGGCGTGTCATCGACACCCCGATCACCGAGCACGGCTTTGCCGGCATCGGCGTCGGCGCGGCCTTTGGCGGCCTGAAGCCGATTGTCGAATTCATGACCTTCAACTTCGCCATGCAGGCGATTGACCACATCATCAATTCGGCGGCCAAGACACTCTACATGTCCGGTGGCCAGATGGGCTGCCCCATTGTCTTCCGGGGACCGAACGGTGCTGCCGCCCGCGTGGGCGCCCAGCACAGTCAGGACTACGCGCCCTGGTACGCCTCGGTTCCGGGCCTGAAGGTTGTCGCCCCCTATGACGCAATGAGTGCGAAGGCACTGCTGAAGGCCGCGATCCGCGACCCCAACCCGGTGATCTTCCTGGAGAACGAGGTCCTCTATGGCCGCACCTGGGATGTGGCGACGGACCCCGAGTTCGTGCTGCCCATCGGCAAGGCGAAGGTCGTGCGTCCCGGCAAGGACGTGACCCTGGTCGGCTATTCGATCACGGTCGGCAAGGCACTCGAAGCGGCGGAGAAGCTGGCAGAGGAAGGCATTGATGCGGAGGTCATCGACCTGCGCTCCCTCCGTCCGCTCGACAGCGCCACCATCGTGCGCTCCGTGCAGAAGACCAACCGTTGCGTGACGGTGGAAGAGGCCTGGCCGACCTGCGGGATCGGGGCCGAACTGTCGGCCCGGATCATGGAGGAAGCCTTCGACTGGCTGGATGCGCCCGTGAAACGGGTTTCCGGCGTTGATGTGCCGATGCCCTATGCCGCCAACCTGGAGAAGTTGGCACTGCCCCAGTCCGATCACATCGTCGCGGCGGCCAAGGCCGTCTGCTACAGCGAATAGGGGGACGCGACATGCCGATAACCATTACCATGCCGGCGCTTTCCCCCACGATGGAAGAAGGCACGCTGGCCAGTTGGCAGGTGAAACCGGGCGATGTCGTTTCGTCCGGCGATGTGCTCTGCGAGATCGAGACCGACAAGGCCACGATGGAAGTCGAGGCCGTGGAGGAGGGCACCATCGGCAAGCTGCTGGTGGATGCGGGGACGGAAGGGGTCAAGGTCAATGCCCCCATTGCCGTGCTGCTGGAGGAAGGCGAAGACGAGAGCGCGCTTGACGGTTTCGAGGCCAAGCCTGCCGGGGGCGGCTCTGGCAACGACGCCGCAGCCGAAGAGGCACCCGAACCTGAGCCCGAAGCCGAGGCGGAGGACGAACCGGAACCCAAGCCGAAGGCTGCCTCGGGAGGCAGTTCCGGCAGTGACAAGGGTGATCGTGTCTTCGCCAGTCCGCTGGCGAAGCGCATGGCGTCCCAGGAAGGTCTGGACCTTTCGCAGGTCGAGGGGACCGGGCCGAAGGGACGCGTCGTGAAGCGCGACGTCGAGGCCGCGCTCGAAAGCGGTACCGGCAGGAAGCAGACGGATGCGCCGAAGGCGGAAGCCAAATCCGACGCCCCGGCGAAGTCCGCCGCGTCGGCGCCTGTCGCTGCCAGGGATCATCCGCCGGTCACGGACGATTACGAGGAGATCAAGCTCAACTCCATGCGGAAGACCATCGCGCGCAGGCTCACCGAGTCGAAGCAGACAGTGCCGCATTTCTATCTGACCATCGACATTGAACTGGACAGCCTGTTGGCGTTGAGGAAGGACCTCAACGGTCGTTCAGACGCCTACAAGATCTCCGTCAATGACTTCATCGTCCGGGCGTCGGCCCTGGCGCTGCGCAAGCATCCGGAGATCAATTCACAGTTCACCGAAAACGTCATCCTGCAGCACCGCAAGGTGGATGTGTCGGTGGCCGTGGCGATCGAGGGTGGACTGATCACGCCGGTGGTGCGCAACACGGACCAGAAGGGCCTGCAGCAGATTTCCGCCGAGACCAAGGATCTGGCAGGCCGGGCGCGGGACGGGAAGCTGAAGCCCGACGAGTTTGCGGGCGGCACCTTCACCATCTCCAACCTCGGCATGTTCGGCATCGACCAGTTCGTGGCCGTGATCAATCCGCCGCAGGCGGCGATCCTGGCCGTTGGCTCGGGAACCCAGAAGCCGGTGGTGAAGGATGGTGCGCTGGCGGTGGCAACTGTGATGACGGCGACCCTGTCGGCGGATCACCGCGTCTTTGGCGGTGCGGAGGGGGCAGCATTCCTTGAAACCCTCAAGGGCCTGCTCGAAGACCCGCTCACCATGCTGCTCTGACGGAGGACGAAGATCATGGCGAAGAATTTCGACCTCGTCGTCGTGGGCGGTGGCCCCGGCGGATACGTGGCGGCGATCCGGGCGGCACAGCTCGGCATGAACGCGGCACTTGTGGAGCGTGAGCATCTGGGCGGCATCTGCCTCAACTGGGGCTGCATCCCGACCAAGGCCCTGCTGCGCTCGGCCGAGGTCTATCACCTGATGAGCCACGCGCAGGACTATGGCTTCCGCATTGACGGGAAGATCGAGATCGACAATGCGGCCATCGTCAAACGCTCCCGCAAGGTGGCCGGACAGCTTTCCGGCGGCGTGAAGCACCTGCTGAAGAAGAACAAGGTCACGGTCTTCGACGGGCAGGGGGCACTGGCCGGCAAGGGCACCGTCAGCGTCACCAAGGACGGCAAGGCGGTGGAGGAGATCAAGGCGAAGCACATCATCCTCGCCACCGGCGCCCGCGCGCGGTCCCTGCCGGGGCTGGAACCGGACGGCAAGCTGGTCTGGAGCTACCGCGAGGCGATGGTGCCGGAGGAACTGCCGAAGTCGCTGCTGGTCGTCGGCTCCGGCGCCATTGGGATCGAGTTCGCCAGCTTCTACCGCACCCTCGGCGTTGACGTTACGGTGGTGGAGGTGATGGACCGGGTGCTGCCGGTGGAGGATGCGGAGATCTCCGCCTTCGCGGAGAAGGCCTTCACCAAGCAGGGCATGAAGATCATGACCGGCGCGACGGTGGAGAAGCTGGACCGCAAGGCCAACTCCGTGACTGCCTCCATCAAGGGCAAGGATGGCGAGACCCAGTCCCTGACCGTGGACCGGGTGATCCTGGCCGTCGGCATTGTCGGCAATGTCGAGGATATCGGGCTGGAGAACACGAAGGTGAAGGTCGACCGCACCCACGTGGAAATCGACGCGTACTGCCGCACGGGCGAACCGGGGGTCTATGCCATCGGTGACCTGTGCGGTCCGCCCTGGCTGGCGCACAAGGCCAGCCATGAGGGCGTGATCTGCGTGGAGAAGATCGCCGGGCTGGACGTGCATCCGCTGGATACCTCCAACATTCCCGGCTGTACCTACTGCCAGCCGCAGGTCGCCAGTGTCGGCCTGACGGAAGCGGCGGCGAAGGAGAAGGGGCATGATGTGCGCGTCGGCCGCTTCCCCTTCATGGGCAATGGCAAGGCGATAGCACTCGGCGAACCGGAGGGCATGGTGAAAACCGTGTTCGACAAGAAGACCGGCGAGTTGCTGGGCGCGCACATGATCGGCGCGGAGGTCACCGAACTGATCCAGGGCTATGGCATTGCCAAGACGCTGGAGACCACGGAGGCCGAACTGATGCACAACGTCTTCCCGCACCCGACCCTGTCGGAAATGATGCACGAATCCGTCCTTGACGCCTACGGTCGCGCTATCCACTTCTGATATGTTGGAAAGCTGGATAGCATGGAGTGAGGTCGCACGGAATTTGGCGATTGTTATTGGTGGTGGGTTAGGCCTTTGGTTAGCTTGGTCTAGGACGAGAGCGCTTGGGCGTCAGACGGAGACGTCTGAGCAGGCTGAGCTCCAGAGAAAGCGGGAGCATGTTGCACAGCTCTTTGGAGCGCCTAAATCATGAGCAGCATTGGGTTCGATTAGGAGCAGTATTTGTGCTAGAGCAAATTGCCGAAACAGAACCAGAATTATCCGATTCTGTAGTCAGTGTGCTTGTTACTTACCTAGGCGGAGAGATGGAGAAGATTTCTGAATCTCAGATTCTTCATGAGCAGCCGGAGGTAATTGAAATTTGGCGGTTCTTGGCAAATATTGTATCAGAGGCGCAATAATATGACGGCTATGGCAGATCCCTATTTTGAACGTTTTCGACATGTACGGGAGCGGTTGAAGAATGTGGGGTATAAGTTCAATTTCGAAGGATTGCAGCATCCGCGATTTGCTTTTCCTAACAAGGACCTAACCGGCGCGAATTTTTCGAGATCGAGCTTGTTTGGTGCAGATTTTTCTGGATGCGATTTGACCGGTGCTAGTTTTGCTATGGCAAAGTTGGTGAGATGCGATTTTTCAGGAGCAATTCTGGATAGAGTTGATTTTTCTGAGGCTGATCTGACCGGGGCTTTGCTCAAAGGTGCGACCCTATATGCCGCTAATTTTGAGCGAGCCGATCTGACGAGCGCAAATTTGAAAGAGGCTTCCGTTGATTCGGTCATTTGGACTGATGCTGTACTGAAAGGGGCTCGCTTTCTTGGCGTGGATTTGCGCCGAGAAGATTCGCTGCAGGGTTGGCAACTCTTGGAGGCTCGAGGTTTGGATCGAAAGTTGATGCCGAATTGGCTCTATGAAGATTTCCAATCAGCCAAGAAGCGCGTCGATGCGGCCATGAATAAACCTCCCTTACAGTTCGAGTGAATAGCCTCATGCCTGACACCACGAAATCGACCGTTCGTCACCCCGAGAAGGCTCACAGGCCCGACAATCCGGTCTGGAAGAAGAAGCCTGCCTGGATTCGGGTGAAGGCGCCGACGTCGCCGGAGTACATGGAAACCCGGCGGATCATGCGCAAGCATCAGCTCAACACGGTCTGCGAGGAGGCGGCGTGCCCGAACATCGGGGAATGCTGGGCCAAGGGCCATGCCACCATGATGATCCTGGGTGACACCTGCACCCGCGCCTGCAGCTTCTGCAACGTCAAGACCGGCAAGCCCGGCGCGTTGGATCCGTTCGAGCCGGAGAACGTGGCGCAGTCGGTGGCGAAGCTGGGACTGGCGCATGTCGTGGTGACATCGGTCGACCGTGACGACCTGGCTGATGGCGGTGCCGATCATTTCGCCCGCACCATCACCTGCATCCGTCAGGCCAGCCCGGACACGACCATCGAGGTGCTGGTGCCCGACTTCCAGAAGAAGCCCGGTGCCCTGGAGATGGTGGTGGAGGCGAAGCCGGACGTCTTCAACCACAACATGGAGACCGTGCCGCGGCTCTATGCGTCGGTGCGGCCCGGCGCGCGCTACTTCCACTCCCTGCGCATCCTGGCCGCGGTGAAGGAAATGGACCCGTCGATCTTCACCAAGTCCGGCATCATGGTCGGACTGGGGGAGCAGCGGGAGGAAGTGCTGCAGATCATGGACGACCTGCGCTCGGCGGACGTCGATTTCATGACCATTGGCCAGTACCTGCAGCCGACGGCGAAGCATCATGTACTGGACCGCTTCGTCACGCCGGAAGAGTTCGCGGCCTACGAGCGCAATGCCTATGGCAAGGGGTTCCTGATGGTTTCCGCCACGCCGCTGACCCGGTCGTCGTACCATGCCGGCGATGACTTCGAACGGCTCCGCGCCGCGCGTGAGAAGCGCCTTGCCACCGGAACAGCCTGACCCGGGTTCCCTGCCATGCCCAAGCATTCGGAAACGCGCGTGCTGCCGCACACGCCGGAGCAGATGTACAGCCTTGTCGCGGACATCGGGCGCTATCCCGAGTTCCTGCCCTGGTGTGTCGGCGCGCGCATCGTGCGCCAGTCGGAACGGGAAGTGCTGGCGGACCTGCTGATCGGGTTCAAGGTCTTCCGGGAGCGGTTTCGCTCCAAGGTCGATCTGGAGCCGGAGACCCTGACCATCGATGTGGCCTATGTCGAAGGGCCGATGCGGTACCTGGAGAACCACTGGCATTTCGGGCCGCATCCGGATGGCTGCGAAGTCGATTTCAGGGTGGACTTCGAGTTCCGCTCCCTGCTGCTGCGAAAGGCCATCGAGCCGCTGTTTCACGAGGCGGTGCGCCGCATGGTTGCGGCATTCGAGAAGCGGGCGACAGCACTCTACGGATAATCGCATCCGTGGTTTTCATGTACCACTTTCGATGCCGTAACCTCCTGAAGTCGGGACGAATTGCCTTCAATAGTGTGTGAAACAGCACACTGTGCGCCATTTGCACCCCATCACTCGACAGAATCCACTTCACGACCTGCGCGATTTATGAACATGTGAAGAAACAATTAACAGGCTGGCGATCCTGACGCCTTGGGTCACTGAAGGTCGATGGCGACCAGCCGTTCGAGGGGTGCTGAATATCTTCTACCTGGCTCATAGCGCCGGACGTTTCAGGACGCGTGGTTGCGACCACCGCGCGATGGGCGTCTGACATGGCCTTGCCCGAAGATCTCTTCGCAGATGTGACGCTGACCGGGTCGGCCGGCAACGATGTGCTGTGGGGCTATGCGGGCAACGATGTCGTTTCCGGTGGCGACGGTGATGACCGTCTGCACGGCGCGCGGGGCAATGACACGATCGCGGGCGGTACTGGCAGTGATTTCCTTATCGGTGGCAGCGGCAGTGACACCTACCTGATCGACCGTGATCTGCGACCGGGCGATCAGTCGATCATCATCGAAACACCAAGCCGCGACACGAACATCATCCTGTTTCAGGACGGTATCGCGCCGGAAGACCTGTCTTTCAATCGCGTGGGCAAGGACCTCTTCATCGGGATTGCGGAAGGCGGGACGGTCGTTGTTCGGGGACAGTTCAGCTCGCTGAATGGCGGGATCGACCGTCTGCAGTTCGAGGATGGTTCGTCGCTGGATCTTCGCGGGCCGAATTCGTCGTTGCAAGCACCGCTCGAGGATACGCCCGCAGGCGGTGACTCCGATGACACTGCGACAGGTGGCGGCTCGGACGACACTGCGTCCGGTGGTGGCGATGATACCCCGGCAGGTGGCGACACTGGCGACACATTGACTGGTGGTGGCAATGACACCCCTGCGGGCGGAGGCTCGGACGACACGCTGACGAGCGGAGGCAATGATACTCCGGCAGGTGGCGGTTCGGACGACACGCTGACGGGCGGTGGCAATGACACTCCGGCAGGTGGAGGCTCTGACGACACACCGACGGGCGGTGGCAATGACACTCCGGCAGGGGGCGGTTCGGACGACACGCTGACGGGCGGTGGCGATGACACTTCGGCAGGTGGCGGCTCGGACGACACGCTGACGGGCGGAGGCAATGATACTCCGGCGGGCGGCAGTTCGGACGACACGCTGACGAGCGGAGGCAATGACACTCCGGCGGGCGGCAGCACTGGCGACACGCTGACGGGCGGTGGCGATGACACTCCGGCAGGTGGCGGTTCGGACGACACGCTGACGGGCGGTGGCGATGATACTCCGGCAGGGGGCGGTTCGGACGACACGCTGACGGGCGGCGGCGATGACACTTCGGCAGGTGGCGATTCGGACGACACGCTGACGGGCGGTGGCAATGACACTCCGGCGGGTGGCGGCTCGGACGACACGCTGACGGGCGGTGGCAATGACACTCCGGCGGGTGGCGGCTCGGACGACACGGTGACGGGCGGTGGCGATGACACTCCGGCAGGTGGCGGCACTGACGACACGCTGACAGGTGGTGGCGATGACACTCCTGCAGGCGGCGCTGGACCCGGAACCGGTGACCCGCTGTCGCCCGTCCTGCGGGGCGACGATGGCCCGGACCGGATGCATGGTGGCATAGGCGATCAGGTGATGCATGGCAGGGGGGGCGACGACAGGATCTCCGGTGGAGCCGGGGCGGACACGATCAGTGGCGGTGATGGGATTGACCGGCTGTTCGGCAATGAAGGCGATGACCGTCTCAGTGGCGGTGAGGATCGTGACATTGTCTTCGGCGGCCTGGGTGACGATGAACTGAACGGCAATGGCGGCCGGGACAACCTGTTCGGCGACGCGGGCGACGATCTGCTCGACGGCGGGGCCAAACTGGATGTCCTGCACGGTGGCGATGGTGCGGATACACTGATTGGCGGCGGCGGCGACGACAAGCTGTTTGGTGGAGACGGCGACGATGTGCTGATCGCCGACGAAGGTCATGACCGGCTTTCCGGCGGGGCAGGCAACGACCTGTTCGTGCTCGGTCTGCAAGACCTCGGCGGGCGCATCGATCAGATCACGGACTGGAACGATGGCGACAGCATTGTCGTTCACGGCGTACCTGACGCTGCGGTTCAGGCTTTCAACGCAGGCCAGATATCGGAGTTCCTGGCTGTGCGACAGGTTGGCGGTGACAGTTTTCTGCAGATTGATCTCGATGGGGCTGGCACCGGGCACAGCCTGGTCAATCTGGTGCGGATCAGGGAACACACGCTGGATCTGGACGACGTCAGCTTCGACCCCGCATCAGGCCTGTTCTGAGACTTGACGGCAGGAAGACCAGCCGCCCCGGGGGGCGACTGGTCTGCAAGGTATCACGTGCGGCTCACGCCGCCGCGTTGGTTTGGCGTGGACAAGCGACCGGTGTCAGACCTGTCCGACGGCCTGGGCCTTCGGGCCGAAGAGCAGCCACAGGATCAGGCCGAGTACCGGCAGCAGCAGGATGGCGACGATCCAGATGACCTTGGAGCCGGTGCTCGCTCCGCTGCCAAATATCTTCACGATGGCCCAGATGTCCGCAATCAGGATGATCAGGCCGAGAATGCCAGTGACTTCCATTTGTTCAACTCCTCTTGTCGTTCAGCTTTCGCGAGGTGGGGGCGTCGTTACTCGGTTGAGTCGTCGACGGCCTCGGCGCTGTCATTGATGTCCTCACCGATGCCGCGGATGGTGTTGTCGCAGGCCGCGAGGCCACCGATCATCACCGCAAGGGCACCGATCAGGCTCAGGCGTTTCAGGATGTCAGTCATGATTCTTCTCCTCGGTGATGCGCTGCAACAGGGCACGTCCCTGTATTGCGGCCTTGTAACTTCTTTGCGCCCTGGGGTCCTCAAAAGGCGCATTCGACTTGTTGTCCGGTTCACTTGTGCGTTTCTTGTTGGATTTTTCCAAGATTTCGTCTTCTGTCACAAGTGATAGAAGAACCGGCATAAGAAAATCTCCCTTATTTTGTGTTGTCCTTGATATGATGGGAGTGAGCATGAAATCAATTATTTTCGTATGTGTAGGCTGATGAGCCAATGTATTGGCACTATCTTCTTCAAGATACATGAATTGATGTGGCTCAATCGCTTCCGTTGCCGCCGCAAAATTGGTCGTTGGAGTGGTTGGAGTAAGTGGCCTATGTTGATGCCTCAATGGAGGTCTGACGTATGCCTGAGAACGTGCCGCCGAAGCGCACCGAGAAACTGCAGCTGATGCTGGACGATCTTGAGATGGAGGCGATCGACGACTGGCGGTTCCGCCATCGCATGCCGTCGCGCGCCGCCGCGATCCGGGAGCTGATCCGTCGCGGCCTGGCTGCGGTGGATGTCGAGGAACCGACAGCGGACAAGACCTCGACCGAGTTTCGCGTCGTCGAACCGGACTGATCCGGCGCTTCCTCTTCGCAGGGCGATCATGACAGCGGATCGAATGGCTTTTCGTCTCCCCGCATTGCTGCAAGACTGAGACAAGCAGGAAAATGGGGAGGAAGACGGATGCCGACAATCGCGGCTGAGAAGCTTGAGGGATTTGTGGCCGAGATCGCCCGTGCAGGCGGGTCCAGCGACGCGGAGGCCGGCAAGATCGGTCACCAGCTTGTCGGTGCCAACCTGCGTGGCCATGACAGCCACGGCATCGGCATGATGCCGGCCTATGTCAACGCGTTGCAGTTCGGCAAGCTGAAACCCAACCAGCACGTCAGTGTGGTTCGTGATGATGGCGCGATCCTGCAACTGGACGGCAATGCCGGTTACGGGCAGGTCATTGGTGAGGAAGCGATGGAGAAGGGCATTGCCGTTGCCAAGGCGCAGGGGCTCTGTCTGATGAGCCTGCGCAACAGTCATCACCTGGGGCGCATCGGTGCCTGGGGCGAGCAGGCAACGGATGAGGGGCTGATCTCCATCCACTGGGTCAATGCCATAACGCGGATGCCGCTGGTCGCACCACATGGCGGCTCCGATGCCCGCTTCACCACCAATCCCTACTGCACGGCGGTGCCTGCCACGCCCGGTCACCCGCGCATGGTGCTGGACATGGCGACGACGAAGGTTGCAATGGGCAAGGTGCGTGTGGCGCACAACAAGGGTGTGGAACTGCCGCCGGATTGCCTGATCGATCCCGATGGCAATCGCACGCTGAACCCGTCTGTCATGTTCGACGAACCACGCGGCGCGATGCTGGCGATGGGGGAGCACAAGGGCTATGGCCTGGCACTGGTCTGCGAAGTGCTGGCCGGTGCGCTCTCGGGCGGAGGTTCCTTCCTGCCGGAACGCTCCGACGGGCATTCCATCATCAACAACATGCTGACCATCCTGGTCGATCCGGACCGGCTGACCGATCGTACCGCGCTGATGAGCGAACTCGACGGTTTCATAAGCTACGTGAAGCAGTCACCGCCTGCACCGGGTGTCGAGGAGGTCATGATTCCAGGCGACCCGGAACGCAAGTCGATGGCCGAGCGCCTGGCGAACGGCGTGCCCGTCGACGACACGACGTGGGAGGAGATGGTGCAGGCCGCCGTTCAGGTCGGCATGGACGAGGGCAAGGCCCGCGCCTGGGCCGAATAGACAGGACCGATTGGATAGCAAGGGGAGGGCCGGGCATGTTCAGGCTTGGACTGGAAGACAAGGTTGCGGTCATCACCGGTGGCAGTGACGGGCTTGGTCGCGCCAGCGCGGCGCTGCTGGCGGCGGAAGGGGCGAAGGTGGTCATCTGTGGTCGCCGCAAGGATCATGTGGAGACCGTGGCGAAGGAACTCTCGGCGCAAGGCGGCGGCTCCGTGCTGGGCGTGCAGGCTGATGTCACGAAGCTGGCCGACTGCGAGACGCTGGTGTCCCGCACGGTCGAGGCCTTTGGCGGCATCGACATCCTGGTCAACAATGCAGGCGCGTCGGCTGCCCACAGGCTGCAGGATCTGGATGATGCGGCCTGGCAGGCGGATTTCGACCTGAAGATCATGGGCGCGGTGCGGATGTGCCGTCTGGCGATCCCGCACATCAGGGCACGCGGCGCGGGCTCCATCATCAATGCCTCCATCGGCGGCGGCAAGACGCCCCGGGCGGGACAATTGCCCACATCGCTGTCGCGTGCGGCCGGTCTGAACCTGACGAAGTCGCTGTCTGATGAACTGGCGGGCGACAACATTCGTGTCAACGCCATCTGCATCGGCCTGCTGAAGAGCGCCCAGTGGGACCGCCGGGCCACCGCCGATACACCGGTCGAGACGCTGTACGAGAACATGTCATCGCGCATCCCGCTCGGACGGGTCGGTGAGGCAGAGGAATATGCGGACCTGGTCGCCTTCCTGGCGTCCGAGCGTTCCAGCTATATCACCGGGACCGCAATCAACATCGATGGCGGCATGTGCGCGGCGTTGTAGATCGATCCGCAATCTGACTGCGGGCTGGTGCCGTAATCAAACAGCGCAACGATCTACGCGTCGATCACCAGGACGGTGATGAACAGGGAAACGATGATCAGCACGCTTGCTCCGATGGCCTGTTGCAGCCTGCGGCGTGACCGATAGATCTTCGGGCCATCACCTGAACGACTGCCGGAGCGACTGTGGGAGCGTCGGCGTCTGTGATGCTTCGCGGGCGGGTCTGTCAGCAGAGGATCCGGACCCTTCTGGCTGGCCAGCGGTTTCATCTGCGTCCGCATTTCCGCAACCATGGCTTCGATTTTCTCCGGCGTCGGTGTCAGAGCGGGTTCGTGGCGCATGATCAGTTCCGCAGCCGCGCGAAGGTAGTTCTCGCTGGCGTCGGCATTGGGGCGGGTGAAGAAGACCGGGGTCCGGTCACCGCTGGCTTCATCGAGTGCGTTCGAATGCGGTATCTCGGCCACCAGCACGGCATCGCCGTGGGTCTGGCGGACCTGCAGCGCACGCTTCATTTTCGCCGGTGCCCAGTTCTGGGCCATGGTGATCAGCATCATGGGTCTGTCGATGCGGGTCTGACCGGCATCGTTCAGCCGCTCGATGGTTGACGTCAGGCGCGCCATGCCGTCCAGGGCAAACTGCTCCGGCGGGACCGGAACAAGGACCGTGTCCGCGGCAACGAGGGCGCTGACAGAGAGGATGCCGAGTGACGGCGGACAGTCCAGGAAGATCCAGTCGAAGCTGTCGGCCAGAGTGGCGATGACGGGGCGCAACCGGTGCAGCCGGTCGGTCTCCCCGGAAAGTTCCAGTTCCACGCCCGCCATTTCGAGCGAAGAGGCAAGCACCGAGAGATGCGGTATGGCCGTCGCCTGGGGCCAGCGCGGCGAAACATCGTCGCTATTGACCAGCGCGTGATAGCTGCCCGGCTGTTCCACCGATGCCTCGGGGATTCCGAGTGCGGTTGTCGCATTGGCCTGGGAGTCGAGATCGATCAGAAGCACGCGCCGACCTGTCAGCGCCGTCGCGACCGCCAGGTGCAACGCTGTCGTTGTCTTGCCGACGCCGCCCTTCTGGTTCGACACCGCAACAGTGATTGCCATGAAGCATTCCCCCGCCTGCTTCTGAGCCAACAATTCGGTCGGCCCGATTATTCATTCCTGCCTCGAGACGAGAGCAAGCTTCCTGCCAGCAAATTCTGGAATTGCGCGAATGCGGGCGTGTCAGCAGATTGCCGTCATTCAGGCATTTGATCGATTCACCATGAAAGACAGGCAGTTAGATCAAGTCGAGTGCCTGCGCCAGGTCCGCAATGATGTCATCGACCGTCTCGATACCGATGGACAATCGTACCACATCGGGTCCGGCGCCCGCAGCAATCTGCTGCTCGACCGTCAATTGGCGGTGCGTTGTGGATGCCGGGTGCAGAATGAGACTGCGCGTGTCGCCGATGTTGGCGAGGTGAGAGAGGATGTTCACACCCTCCACCACCTTCACGCCGGAGTCGAAGCCGCCGCGCACGCCGAACGTGAAGACCGCGCCCGCGCCCTTCGGCAGGTACTTCTGCTGCAGCGCGTGATAGCGATTGCCCTCCAGCCCGGAATGGGAGACCCAGGTGACGGCAGGATGCTGATCCAGGAAGCGGGCGACGGCGAGTGCGTTCGCAGTATGGCGTTCCATCCGCAGCGGCAGGGTTTCCGCGCCGGTCAGGATCATGAAGGCGTTGAACGGCGAAAGTGCGGGGCCGAGGTCGCGCAGCGCCACCGCCCGCCCATAGGCCGTCAGCGCAAATCGCCCGAAGGTCTCGTAGAAGTTCAGTCCGTGATAGGCCGGGCAGGGGGCTGCGATTGCCGGGAAACGACCGTCGGCCGCCCAGTTGAACTCCCCGCTCTCGACGATCACGCCGCCGAGGGAATTGCCGTGGCCGCCGAGGAACTTGGTTGCCGAATGAACGACGACATCCGCACCCCATTCGAACGGTCGGCAGCCCCAGGGGGTGGCACAGGTATTGTCGACGATCAGCGGAATGCCGGCCTGCTCCGCGATCCTGGCGAAGACCTCGATATCGGCGACGACACCGCCCGGATTGGACAGGCTCTCGATGAATATGGCCCTGGTCCGGTCGTTGATCGCGGCGCGAAAGCTCTCCGGGTCGTCCGGATCGCAGAAGGTGCAGGACCAGCCCATCTTCTGGAAACTGACGCCGAACTGGGTGATCGATCCGCCATACAGCTTGGTGGAGGCAATGAAATTGTCGCCTGATTCCATCAGCGCGAACATCAGAATCATCTGTGCGGCATGGCCCGATGCGACGGCCAGCCCGGCCGCGCCCCCTTCCAGCGTCGCAACCCTTTCCTCCAGCACCGAAACCGTTGGGTTTGTCAGGCGGGAGTACATGTTGCCGAAGGACTGCAGGTTGAACAGGCTGGCGGCCTGATCCACATCCTCGAAGACGTAGGAGGATGTCTGGTAGATCGGCGTGATGCGCGCGCCTGTCACCGGATCCGGGGACGCCCCGGCATGGATGGCCTGGGTTTCGAAGCCATATGTTTCACGCGTGCTCATGGGGCGTCATTTCCGTTTCGCTGGATCATTCGGTTCCCTTCAAGGTAGCCCCACCCGGTCCTGCTCTCCAAGTGCGTCCGGCAACTGTTTCTTGATCGATGCCCGATCCATGGGCAGGGTCGAGGCCATTCCTTCGGTAAAGGAGCGACTGATGTCGATACCTGAGGCAAAGACACGACTGACGATACCGGAGCTTGCCATCAGGAAGCGCAAGGGTGAGCGCCTGGCGATGGTCGCGGTCGGTGAGTACCTGTCTGCCCAATGGGCCGAACGCGGCGGGGTCGATATCATTGGCGTCGGTGACAGCCTTGGCATGACCCTCTACGGACACGACACCACCTTGCCCATGACAGTCGAGCAGATGATCGCCCATACACAGGCTGTCAGGCGCGGTGCGCCGAATACCTTCTGTCTGGTCTCAATGCCATATGGTTCCTACGCGACAGAAGAGATCGCGGTCACCAATGCTGTCAGGATGATGAAGGAATCCGGCGCCGATGCCCTGAAGATGCAGGGCGGGCGGGAGATGTTCGGCATCATCAGGGCGATCGCTGATGCCGGTGTGCCCATCATGAGCCATGTCGGCCTGTGTCCGCATTTCGTGCATCGGCTTGGCGGGTTCCGGATGCAGGGACGTACCGCGGATGAGGCGCTGAAGATCATCGACAATGCCCGTGCCATCGAGGAGGCCGGTGCCATTGGTCTGGAGATCGAAGCGGTGCCCTACCTGGTCGGCAAGGCAGTGGATGAGGCGGTCGATATCTTCACCTTCTCCATTGGTGCGGGTGGTGCCGGCACCTGTCAGTTGCTGAACGGTTATGACCTGATCGGTGGGTTCGATACATTCAGGCCGAAGTTTGCCAAGCGCTATGGCAATGTGGCCGAGGTCGCCGCGAACGCGTTTCTGGCCTATGCGGACGATGTTCGTTCGGGAGCCTTTCCGGATGAGGAACATACGTACAAGATGAACGGTGCCGAGGCGGAGAAACTGCGCGAAGTTCTGGAGGCAGGCAAGTGAACGTCCAATCGACGAACCCGATCAGGGACGCCTACCGCCGGGATGGCTTCTATTTTCCGTGTCGCGCCATGTCTGAAGAGCAGACGGCGGGGTACCGTGCGCGGCTGGAAGCGTTCGAGCGGGCCAATGGCGGACCGCTCAAGTCCGCTATGCGTACCGACGTGCATCTGTTGTTCACCTGGGCGGACGAACTGGTCCGCAATGATCGCATCCTGGATGCGGTCGAGAAGGTGATAGGCCCCAATATCCTTTGCTGGATCACCAATTTCTTCATCAAGGAACCCGGTGACGGCAATTTCGTCAGTTGGCATCAGGATGCGACCTACTGGGGGCTGGAACCCCACGATCAGGTGCTGACAGCCTGGCTGGCACTGTCGGAGGCCTCGGTCGAGAGCGGTGCCATGAAGTTTCTGCCCGGCAGCCACCTTTCGGGATTGCACGACCACGCCGACACCTTCGCGAAGGACAACCTGCTCAGTCGCGGTCAGGAGATCCAGCTTCAGGTCGATGAAGCGCAGGCAGCGGACATCGTGCTGAAGGCGGGCGAGTTCTCGCTGCATCACGTCCTGACGGCTCATGGCTCGCATCCGAACGTTACCGACGACCGGCGCATCGGCCTGGCGATCCGCTATATTCCCACGACCGTGCGCCAGACCAAGCTGCGCGACACGGCGGTGCTGGTGCGGGGCGTTGATGACTACGGGCACTTTGACCTGATCAACGGCCCGGATGCCGACATGAGCGAACAGGCTCTGGCTACCCACAGGGATGCCAACGAACGCCTGGTCAAGGCACTGCTGGGCGACACCGACGAGAAGCAGTTGAGAGACTAGGCCTTGGTCCTGGCACGTCCCGGCCTGTTTCGGGCTATGCCTTCCTGTCTCGGTCTCGAAAAACAATTCACCGGCTGTGGATGAAATGCGCCAGCGCACGGTGGCCGGGGTGAAACGGCAGATCTCGGCTTGGATTGTTCATGTAAACATAACGGGAACATTGCAATTGCCGCCCCACCTTCGGTGACGTATCATGCGCGCCCGATGAAACAGGACGCTTTCCGCAGACAACGGAGCTGACAGGCATGACGGCCCTCTCACCGATCTCCCAGCAGATCTGGGACATGAAGTACCGCCTGAAGGGACCTGATGGTGCTGTCGTCGATGCGGCGCTGGAGGATACCTGGCGGCGCGTGGCCCGCGCGCTGGCGTCCGTGGAGGCGGAGCCGGAAGTCTGGGAGGAGCGGTTCTACGGCGCGCTGGAGGGATTTCGCTTCCTGCCTGCGGGGCGCATCATCGCCGGGGCAGGGACAGCGCGGCGCGTGACCCTGTTCAACTGTTTCGTCATGGGAACCATCCCCGACGACATGGCCGCGATCTTCGAGAACCTGAAGGAAGCGGCCCTGACGATGCAGCAGGGCGGTGGCATCGGCTATGACTTCTCCACGCTGCGGCCCAAGGGTGCGCCGGTGAAGGGGGTCGGGGCGGATGCTTCGGGGCCGCTGACCTTCATGGATGTCTGGGATGCCATGTGCCGGACCATCATGAGTGCCGGCCACAGGCGCGGCGCGATGATGGCGACCATGCGCTGTGACCATCCGGATATCGAGGCCTTCATCGCCGCGAAGGAGGACGCAGGCCGGCTGCGTATGTTCAACCTGTCCGTCCTGATCACCGATCCGTTCATGGAGGCGGTGAAGACCGACAGCAACTGGGAACTGACGTTCGAGGGGCGGACCTACGGCAGTGTCCGCGCCCGCGATCTGTGGGACCGCATCATGCGGGCGACCTTTGCCTATGCGGAACCCGGCGTGATCTTCATCGACCGGATCAACAAGCAGAACAACCTGCATTATTGCGAGACCATTTCCGCCACCAACCCCTGCGGGGAGCAGCCGCTGCCGCCCTATGGCGCCTGTCTGCTGGGATCCGTCAACCTTGCGGCGCTGGTCCGGGAACCGTTCACGGCGGAGGCCGAACTGGATCTGGACGCGCTTGACGCGATTGTCCCGCTCGCCGTGCGGATGATGGACAATGTGACGGATGTGTCGAACTTTCCGCTGGAGGAGCAGCGCAAGGAAGCCCAGGCGAAGCGCCGCATCGGACTGGGCGTGACCGGTCTGGCGGATGCGCTGATCATGTGCCGGGCGCGCTATGGCACGGCGCAGGCCGTGGCCCTGACGGAGAAGTGGATGGCCGCCATCCGCCACCGGGCCTATCTGGCATCCGTCGATCTGGCGCGGGAGAAGGGGCCGTTCCCCCTGTTCGACCGGGATGCCTATCTGTCCGGCACCGCGATTCAGGAACTGGAGCCCGAGGTCCAGGCGGGAATTGCTGAACATGGCATCCGCAACGCGCTGGTGACCTCCATCGCGCCGACCGGCACGATCTCCCTGTTCGCGGACAATGTGTCATCGGGGCTGGAACCGGTCTTCAGCTTTTCCTACACCCGTTCGGTGCTGATGCCCGATGGCTCGCGGCGGGAGGAGGAAGTCTCCGACCACGCGGTGCGGCGCTGGAAGCACAGCCACGGCAACCAGCCGCTGCCCGACTACTTCGTCGATGCCCAGTCGCTTTCGCCAGCCGACCATGTGCGGATGCAGGCCGCAGTCCAGAAGTATGTCGATGCCTCGATCTCCAAGACCATCAACTGTCCGGAAGACATCTCCTTCGATGATTTCCGGGAAGTCTACATGCTGGCCTATGAAACCGGCTGCAAGGGATGCACGACCTACCGCCCGAACGAGGTGACGGGATCGGTGCTGCATGTGAAGAAGCCCGAGGCCGAACCGGCAGCCGACGCAGTGGACGTGCAGGCGGAACTGCCGCTCTCCGCCCCGCCTGCCGCCGTGGCCGCGAAGCCGAAGGACCCTTACGAGAGTGGCGGCGTCGTCTACATGACGCAGCCTCTGGACCGCCCCGGCGTCCTGCCCGGCCAGACCTACAAGCTGAAATGGCCGGAGAGCGATCACGCCATCTACATCACCCTGAACGATGTCATTCAGGACGGGCGCCGCAGGCCCTTCGAGATATTCATCAACTCCAAGAACGTCGAGCATTTCGCCTGGACGGTGGCCCTGACGCGCATGATCTCCGCAGTGTTCCGGCGCGGCGGTGATGTCAGCTTCATCGTGGAGGAACTGAAGGCCGTGTTCGATCCCCGTGGCGGGGCCTGGGTCGGTGGGCGCTATGTCCCGTCCATCCTCGCCGCGATCGGGGAGGTCATCGAACGGCACATGATTGCCACCGGCTTTCTGGCCGACCCGAAGGACCAGAACCGTGAGATCGAGGCGCAGAAAGTTGCGGTGGGCGAAAACAGCCGTCCCGGCGGCGCCCTGCGGCAGTGCCCGCGCTGTGGCGATGCCGGTCTGGCGAAGCAGGAAGGCTGCGATACCTGCTATTCCTGCGGCTATTCGAAGTGCGGTTGATGGCTGCCCTGTGCTGAGCACCGGCGTTGAGCCGTTGTGACCTGCACAAGGCGGCGCTACAACAACGCCATCAATGCAGATGAATCGCCGGACGGATCGGGTGGGGCCAGCCATGTTCAAGAAGATACTGATAGCTAACCGGGGCGAGATTGCCTGCCGCGTCATCAAGAGTGCGCGGAAGATGGGGATCGCCACAGTCGCGGTTTATTCGGAGGCGGATGACGGCGCGCTGCACATGCGCATGGCGGATGAGGCCATCTTCATCGGTCCGCCCGCTGCATCGGAGAGTTACCTGATCGCGGATCGCATCATCGATGCATGCAAGCAGACAGGGGCGGAGGCGGTGCATCCCGGCTATGGCTTCCTGTCCGAGAACCAGGGATTCGCGAAACGGCTGGAGAAGGAAGGCATCGCCTTCATCGGTCCCGGCATCCGTGCCATTGCCGCCATGGGCGACAAGATCGAATCCAAGAAGCTGGCGATGGCAGCGGGTGTGAACACGGTTCCGGGCCATACGGATGTCATCGACGAGGTCGAGGACGCGGTGAAGATCGCCGCCGACATCGGCTATCCGGTGATGATCAAGGCCTCGGCGGGCGGCGGCGGCAAGGGCATGCGTGTTGCCTGGAATGACGAGGAGGCGCGTGACGGATTCAAGTCCGCGAAGTCGGAGGCTGCATCGAGCTTTGCCGACGACCGGGTCTTCATCGAGAAGTTCATCGAGGAACCGCGCCACATCGAGATCCAGGTGCTGGCTGACGGGCAGGGAACCTGCCTGTACCTGGGCGAGCGCGAATGTTCCATCCAGCGCCGCCACCAGAAGGTGATCGAGGAAGCACCGAGCCCGTTCCTGGACGAGGCAACGCGCAAGGCGATGGGTGAGCAGGCCTGCACGCTGTCCAATGCCGTTGAATATCGTTCCGCCGGCACCGTCGAGTTCATCGTCGACAAGGACCGGAACTTCTACTTCCTGGAAATGAACACCCGCCTGCAGGTGGAGCACCCGGTGACGGAACTGATCACTGGTATCGATCTGGTGGAGTGGATGATCCGCATCGCCAACGGTGAGAAGCTGACACTTACCCAGGACGACATCAAGCTGACCGGCTGGGCCGTCGAAAGCCGGATCTATGCCGAAGATCCGTATCGCGGATTCCTGCCTTCCATCGGTCGCCTTTCCCGTTTCGCGCCGCCGTCGGAAAGCGCCACCGTGCGTGTCGATACCGGCGTGGTCGAGGGGTCGGAGATCACGATGTTCTACGATCCCATGATCGCCAAGCTTTGCAGCTATGGCCCTGACCGGAAGACGGCCATCGACAACATGGTCGGTGCGCTGAACGGGTTCCGGCTGGAAGGCATCAGCCACAACATCAACTTCGTCAACGCCGTCTGCAATCATCCGCGGTTCCGTGAGGGCCGTCTTTCGACGAACTTCATCGCCGAGGAATATCCGGACGGGTTTTCCGGCGCGGAGATCGACGAGACGACCCGTCGCCGACTGGTGGCGGTGGCCGTCGTGGTGCATCTGCGTGACCGGATTCGCGCAACCGGCATATCAGGCCAGGTGCCGCATTTCCGCCCGCGCATCGGCCAGGACTGGCGCGTGTCGGTGGGTGAGCAGGATTTTGGCGTCCGCGCCACCGCCAGCGACCGTGCAACGGATGTGCATGTCGAGGGTGAGCATCTGGTGGTCGAGAGCGATTGGCGTCCCGGCAAGCCGGTCTTCAACGGTATCGTTGGCGGGCAGCGGATGCAGGTCCAGGTCCGCTCCACGGTCGAGGGCTTTGCGCTCACCTTCAACGGCGCGACCGATGATTACTGCGTTCGTACCCTGGCGGCGGCGGAACTGGCGGCGCTGATGCCGGTCAAGGAAGCGCCGGACCTGTCGAAGCTGCTGCTCTGCCCCATGCCGGGCATGGTGATGCAGATTCACGTGGAAGTGGGCGACGAGGTGAAGACCGGCCAGGCGCTGGCGGTTGTCGAGGCCATGAAGATGGAGAACGTGCTGCGCGCCGAAGCCGATGGTGTTGTCGCGACGATCAATGCAGGGCCCGGTGACAGCCTGGCCGTGGATGATGTCATCCTGGAGCTTGAATAGCCGCTGGCTCGTCCTCTTCCGTCGGTGCCCGTGAGGCTTCGGCCAGGATCCAGTCTCGGAATGCGCTGATGCGCGGGCGCGTTGCGTTCCGGGGCGGACAGACGAACCAGTAGGACATGGACAGCGGCTGCTCCCCCTGAAACGGCGTCACCAGTCGTCCCGTGGCAAGATCATGTGCGGCGAGGGAGCGACGGGTCAGCACGACCCCCATGCCATCTATCGCCGCCTGCACTGCGTGATCGGCGTAGGAGAAATGGGTGCCACGCCGCCAGTCGACCTTGTCCTCCGCGCCCACCGCCATCAGCCAGGCGCGCCAGTCCGGCGTCATCGGATCATAACGCAGCGAGTCATCATGGATCAGGGGCAGACGTGACAGGTCTGACGGTTGCGTGACACCACCAACGCCTGCCAGCAGGGACGGGCTTGCGGCGGGCAGGACCGTGTCATCCAGGATCTTCCATGCCTTCAGATCCGGGTAGTTGCCGGACCCGAACCGGATGGCACAGTCGAAGCCGCCCTTGCTGAAGTCCGTCATGTCCATGCTTGCCGAAATGCGGACATCGAGTTCCGGATGCGCCCGGTTGAAGCGTTCAAGCCTCGGGATCAGCCATTTCACGGCAAATGACGGAACCGTCGAGACCGAGATCACGTTCTCTCCGTCGTCATCGTCCAGCGTCGACAGGGCATCGACCATCAGGTCGAACGCGCGGGTGAGATCAGGCAGCAGGCGGCGCGCCGCATCGGTCGGTTCAACGGCCCGGTTCAGGCGGTGAAACAGTTCCACCCCCAGAAAGTCCTCCAGCGTGCGGATCTGGTGCCCGACCGCTGCAGGCGTGACGGACAGTTCGTCCGCCGCACCCTTGAAACTTTCGTGCCGTGCGGCGGCCTCGAAGGCGCGCAGGGCGTTCAGTGGGGGCAGTCTGCGTCGCATGTGTGGAATCCCGGTGTTTCAACTTCCGCCTGATATAGATTTCCTTTTCCGAAAGCCAAGAATTCGTCGTTTGTTGCAGCGCACACACCGCCCCATTTCTCCCCTATCGAAGACACCGGAGTTCAACGGCCAGGCCGGTAAAAGGCCAGCCAATACAAGGAGAGATCAAATGACCGTACAGTCCTATGACCTGACACATTCCGACACTGGACTGCTGGCCCGCGCGGCAGCCTGGGTACAGGATCGCTTCACCGACCTTGCAATTGCCCGGCAGAATGCGAACGAACTGCGGGAGCTGGAAGCCCTGAGCGATGCGACCCTGCACGACATCGGACTGAGCCGGTCCGAACTGACATCCGTCGTCAGGCACCGGAACGACATCACCAGAGCCCGCTGAGTTCGCCGCACCAGCCCTGAGCCGAACCCGCCCCCGCAGCCTGATCCGGCTGCGGGGGTTTCTGCGTTAGGGGTCAACTTATCCTCCCAAAACCCTCCGGCCCTGTACTATGTTCGATGCAAGGCCTGATGGACTGAACGGGGGAGAGAAAGACATGGATCGTTTGCGTTTCGGGGCGTTTCTGGCGCCACATCATCCGATTGGCGAGCATCCGATGCTCCAGTTCCGCTCCGACCTCGATCTGGTCAGCCAGCTTGACCGGCTCGGCTATGACGAGTTCTGGTGCGGCGAACACCACTCCACGGGCTGGGAGATCATTGCGTCGCCGGAGATGTTCCTGGCTGCCGCCGGTGAGCGCTCCCACCGCATCCGTCTCGGGACGGGGGTGGTTTCGCTCCCCTATCACCATCCCTTCATCGTGGCGCAGCGGATGGTGCAGCTTGACCACATGACCGGCGGGCGGGCGATCTTCGGGTCCGGCCCCGGTGCCTTGCCGTCGGACGCACATACGCTCGGCATCGATCCCATGACCCAGCGCGACCGGCAGGACGAGGCGATCGGCGTCATTCGCCGTCTGCTGCGGGGGGATGAACGGTTCGACTACAAGTCCGACTGGTTCGAGATGCATGACGCGAAGCTGCAACTGATGCCGCTGCAGGAGGACCTGCCGTTCGCCGTTGCCTCGATGATCAGCCCGTCCGGCATGACGCTCGCGGGGAAGCATGGCACGGGTGTGTTGTCCATCGGGTCCATGTCGTCTGCCGGGCTGCAGTCGCTGGCGACGCAATGGAGCTTTGCCGAGGAGTCAGCGGCGAAGCACGGCAATACCGTCAACCGCAAGGACTGGCGCATCGTCATGATGTGGCACATTGCCGAAACGCGGGAGCAGGCGATCGCCGAAGCCAAGGATGGCCTGCTGCGCTGGCACAATGAATACAACGTCGGCACACTGATGCGTCCCGGCGTGGAAGCGTTCAAGACGGCGCACGAGGCGGTGGAGACCACGGCGCTGGCGGATGGCGCGACGGCTGTCATCGGCACGCCCGACGATCTGGTGAAACGCATTCGTGATCTGGTGCAGCTCACCGGCGGCATCGGCGCCGTCATCGGTTTCGTGCATGACTGGGCCAGCCGCGCGAATACGTCGAAGAGCTGGGACCTGGTGGCGCGCTATGTCATTCCGGAGGTCAATGGCCTGCTGGACGCCTATCGCGAATCCCGGAACTTCGTGGTCGAGAACCGGGACACCTTCGAGCAGGCGCAGAAGGCCATCCTGAGCAAGATCATGGACAATCCGCGTGCGGCGGAGGCACTGAAGGCGGGCGGCGTCAATGCACCCTCCATCGGGCCTCATGCAGGTCCCGACCTGAAGAAGGAAGCCGGATGAGCGACAGCCCCGACCCTCTCGACAGTATCGAGGCGCTGGAAGCACTCTACGGTGCGCCCCTGCAGCGTTCCCTGGACAAGGAACTGGGGCATATTTCCGACCTCTATCGTCAGTTCATTGAGCGGTCGCCGTTCGTCGTCCTCGCGACATCGGGACCGGAGGGACTGGATTGTTCGCCGCGCGGTGATCCGCCGGGCTTTGTCCGGGTCGTGGACAAGCGACGTGTCCTGTTGCCGGATCGACGCGGCAACAACCGGATCGACAGTCTGCGCAATATCGTGCGCGACCCGCGTGTGTCGCTGCTGTTCCTGATTCCGGGCATCGGCGAGACCCTGCGCATCAATGGCAACGCCGTCCTGCTGACCGATCATGATCTTTGCCAGTCCTTTGCCATGGAGGGCAAGGCGCCACGCTGCGTGATCTCCGTGACGGTCGACCGCATCTACTACCAGTGCCAGAAGGCGCTGCACCGGTCGCGGCTGTGGGACCCGGAAGCATTCGCTGCGCGTGAGGAAGTACCCACTGCCGGAGCCATGCTGAAGTCCACCGTGAGCGGTGACTTCGATGCCGAGAGCTATGACAACGACTATCCTGAGCATATGGCCAGGACGATCTACTGACCCTGGGGAGGGGACGTGATGGGACAGCCCGAACACATTATCTATGCGGTGGCCGATGGCCGCGCGCGGATCACGCTGAACCGGCCGGAGAAGCGCAATGCCCTCTCCGTTGATCTGCTGCGGGAACTGAACGAAGCACTCTGGGAAGCCGACAATGACAAGGCCGTCCACAGTGTCATCCTGCGCGGTGCAGGATCCTGTTTCTCCGCCGGGTATGACCTGACGCCGGGCGTCAACAGCACCCAGACCAGTGGCAGCGGGGACCGCAACTACCGCGATGGCGGTATCTACGCCGATCCGACAATCGATGATGACATCTGGCGGCTGGAGTACGGCCAGCGTCTGCGAATGGCGCTGTTCGACATGCACAAGCCAGTGATTGCGCAGGTGCATGGTCATTGCCTGGCTGGCGGAACCGATGTTGCGCTGCTGTGCGACATGGTGATCGCGGCGGATGATGCGGTGATCGGGTTTCCGCCCGCGCGTGACCTGGGCTCGCTGCCGAACCAGATGTGGCTGTACAACTGCGGACCACAGTGGGCGAAACGCCTGCTTCTGACCGGTGACACGGTGACGGGGGAGGAAGCGGCTCTGATCGGACTGGTGCTGAAGTCGGTTCCGGGCGACCTGCTGGAGGCCGAGGTCGAGGGGCTGGCCAGTCGCATGGCCGGTATCGACCCGGATCTGCTGGCGGCGAACAAGCGTATCGTCAATCTGGGTATCGAATTGATGGGTGGCCGTACCCTGCAGCGGATCTCGGCTGAGAACGATGCCCGTGCGCATCTGGCGCCGGGAACGCAGAAGTTCCGCCAGGTGGCCCGCTCCGAAGGACTGAAGGCCGCGCTGAAGACACGGGACCAGAACTTCGGTGATGGCCGCGCCCGCGTGCGCGGACCCGAAATACGCGATGAGAAAGGCCACCTCATTCCTGAATGACCGAGTTTGGCAACATACCGGATGACGTGAGGCAGACCCTTCATGCAGCAGGCAGACCAGCGCTCACCCTGCTCGATAGCTGGTGTGGCATGCGGGTCGGTCGTGCCGTGCCCCGACGGCGGGATTTCGACCCCACCCGGCTCGGCCGATACCTAGCTAAGGTTTACATCTACCAGTTCGACGATGATGCCGGTGATTTCGTCTGTCGCCTGGCGGGGGAACAGGTGCATGAGGCCTGGGGCGTGCGCATCAAGGGATTGAGCCTGCGTGAGGTGGTTGGTGACCAGAACCATCCGGCGGCGCTGGTGCGCTGGCGCGCGGTGGTGGAGGCACCGCTGATCCAGTACGGCATCCTCGAAGAAGTGGCCGGTCGCGAAACCAGACGTATCGGGGAGCGGCTGATCGTGCCGATGTGCGATGACGACGGGCAGGTCAGGCTGGTGTTGGGACTCGGCGATTATGAGGTCCGGCAGAATGACCGGGACTGGATACAGCCGGTCTGGGCGGACGTCATCCGCATCCCCTGCGCGGATATCGCGAATGTCGGGGATGGCAGTGCGTGAGTGTCTGATCTGCCGTTCACCGGTGATGTGATCCACTTCGCATCCGTCACGGGTTCCGTCGCGTCCCGTGGCCTTGGTCGTTTATTTTTGCATCGACATGGCGGATAGTGACCAAAGGGGAATTTCACGTATCGAGGGGATACCGATGAGCGACGAACTCAACAAGATGGCGCTGGACTACCACCGCTATCCGACGCCAGGCAAGCTGGCGATCATGCCCACCACGAAACTGGCAAACCAGCGCGACCTGTCGCTGGCCTACAGCCCCGGTGTGGCTGCGGCTTGCTCCCTGATTCACGAGGACCCGCTCGAAGCTGCCAATATGACCGCGCGCGGCAACCTGGTCGCCGTCGTGTCGAACGGGACGGCGGTGCTGGGTCTGGGCAACATCGGTCCGCTGGCATCCAAGCCGGTGATGGAGGGCAAGGCCGTCCTGTTCAAGAAGTTCGCGGGCATCGACGTCTTCGACATCGAGATCAACCAGATGGGTATCGAGGAGACCGTGGAGGTCGTGGCGGCCCTGGAGCCGACCTTCGGTGGCATCAATCTGGAAGATATCGGCGCACCGGCCTGTTTCGAGATCGAGCGGCTGTGTCGGGAGCGGATGAATATCCCCGTCTTCCATGATGACCAGCATGGCACCGCCATCTGCGTCGGCGCCGCGATCTACAATGCCTGCCGCGTCGTCGGCAAGGATCTGGACAAGATCAAGGTCGTCTGTTCCGGCGCCGGTGCCGCGGCACAGGCCTGCATGGCACTGATCGTGTCGCTGGGCGTTGCCAAGGAGAACATCACCGTCTGCGACCGTTCCGGTCCGATCTACAAGGGCCGCAAGGAGAAGATGGACAAGTACAAGGAGTACTGGGCCGTCGAGACCGAAGCCCGCTCCATCGGTGAGGCGGTGAAGGGCGCTGACGTGTTCGTCGGCGTGTCCGGTCCCGGTACCCTGACCGGCGACATGGTGAAGACCATGGCCAAGACCCCGATCATCATGGCACTGGCCAACCCGAACCCGGAGATCCTGCCGGAGGAGGCGCGTGCCGCCAGCCCCGACGCGATCATCGCCACGGGTCGTTCGGACTATCCGAACCAGGTCAACAACGTGCTCTGCTTCCCGTTCCTGTTCCGGGGCGCGCTCGACTGCGGTGCCACGACCATCAACGAGGAGATGAAGGTCGCGGCCACCAAGGCCATTGCCGACCTGGCGAAGCAGGAAGTCTCCGACGTCGTGGCCAAGGCCTATGGCGTCGACAGCCTGGAATTCGGCCCGGATTACATCATTCCGAAGCCGTTCGACCCGCGCCTGATGGTGGAGGTTTCCTCCGCCGTGGCCCAGGCCGCCATGGATTCCGGTGTGGCCGTGCGTCCGATCGAGGACATGGCCGCCTATCGCGCCAAGCTGAACGAGTATGTCTACAAGACCGGCTTCGCGATGAAGCCCGTCTTCGACCGCGCCAAGGCGGACCCGAAGAAGATCGCCTATGCCGATGGCGAGCAGGAGCGCGTGCTGCGCGCTGCCCAGGTCATCATCGATGATGGACTGGCCCGTCCGCTGCTGATCGGACGCCAGGAAGTGATCGAGCGCCGGATCGAGCGTTTCGGCCTGCGCATGAAGGTTGGTACCGATCTGGATATCTTCGATCCGGGCAATGATGCCGGCATCGCATCGCTGACCACCGCACTGATGGAACGCATGGGCCGCAAGGGTGTGACGCCGGACGAGGCTCGTTACCTGATCCGGACGAACTCAACCGTCATTGCCTCGCTGCTGCTCGACCGCGGTGATGTGGATGGCATGCTGTGTGGTCTGGTGGGGCGCTATGATCGCCACATCAAGTTCGTGCAGGACATCGTTGGCCTGCGTCCGGGCGTGTCGGAGCCGTCGGCAATCGAGCTGGTTGTCATGGATCGCGGCACGATGGCGATCGCGGACACCCATGTGACAGACGACCCGACCGCGGAGCAGATTGCCGAGATGGCGATCATGGTCGCGGAAGTCGTGGATCGTTTCGGGATCGAGCCGCATGTGGCACTGCTGGCGCACTCCAACTTCGGTGACAATGATGATCCGTCGTCGAAGAAGATGCGCAAGGCGCTGGAACTGGTGCGGAAGATGGCACCTGATCTGGAGATCGATGGCGAGATGAAGGGTGACACGGCCCTGAACGAGTCGGTGCGCAAGCGCATCAACCCGAACTCGACCCTGACCCGGAACGCCAGTGTGCTGATTGCGCCGAACATGGATGCGGCCAACATTGCCTTCAACCTGGTCAAGGAAACGACCGAGGGGATGTCGGTTGGCCCGATCCTGATCGGCATGCAGAAGTCAGCGCATGTCGTGACCCCGGCCATCACCACGCGCGGCATCGTCAACATGACCGCCGCGGCGGTAGTTGGCGCGCAGGACCATCAGTCCGGCGCAATCGCGGCGGCGCCAGTCGCTGCCGAGTGATCCGGGCCATAGAGCCTGAGAAGTTGTGAGATTGCCCGCCCGGCGCGCCGTTCGCATTCGGCATCGTCGGGCGGGTCGATCACACCGATCACCCGCCTGATCTGCAAGTCCCCGATCAGCAACCCGACAAATGTCTCTGCCATCTCGGCGACCGTCGCACCGCTCAGGTCACCCGACTGATGCAGTCTGGCAAGCTGTGCACCGATCAGCGGCACCACGGTTTCGCGCCCTGACGCCGCGATTGTCTGCCCCAGTGTCGCGGTGTCATTCACATCCGCCGCCGCCGCCCGGTTGAGTGCCACGGCCTTCGGTCCCGTCACCAGTTGCAGCAGCAGCGGCGCCATCTCCGACAGGGCCTCCAGCGGCGGCGCATCTTCCGCCAGTCGCGCCTGCAACAGGTCACGCACCTCAGCCGCATTGTCTTCCACCAGGGTACGGAAGAGCCCCTGCTTGTTGCCGTACCAGCGATAGAGCGTCTCGTTGGAGGCGCCTGCCTGCCGCGCGATGGCGAGCATGGAGGTGGCACGGTAGCCCTCTGACTGCAGCAACGCGTAAGCCGCGTCGGCAATCTGCCGGTGCCGTGCCTGTTGACGTTCTGCTCTCATGCCTGCGGCCATCCTGTTCTCATGATCGCTACTCCGTCCGGCGGTCGGGGCCTTGAATCCTGTGGTTGCCACGGATTGACATTGACCGGATCGTATAGATATGTACGGTTCTGTCAAAGGCGTACATATTGATACGGATGTGGAGAATTCGAATGCAATGCCAACCTGTTACCGCACCAATCGCGTACCTGCTGGGCCATGCCCCACGGTGTGCTTGTCCTGTCGTCTTCCCGGCAAACGATAGGTACGTATCGTGATGAGCACGGTTCTGAGTATCGGGGCCGTTCTTCTCTGCCTGCTTCTGGGGCTGATGGCGGGATTCTTCTATGCATTTTCCTTCACCGTCATGCCGGGGCTGGACCTGCTGACAGGTGCCGCAGCGATGGATGCGATGCGTGGAATCAACGTCGCTGTGCGCAATCCTGTCTTCTTCGCCACCTTCGCACTGACACCGATCCTGGGGGTCCTGCTGGCCGTGGCCTGTCTGTTCACCGGACGGCGAAAGCCTGGTCTGCTCCTGCTGGTATCCTTCGTTGCCTATGCGGCGGGGGTAGTGGCGCTCACTGCCTCCCTGAATGTGCCGATGAACCGGGCGCTGGCGGAGGGATCGCTTTCGGGGCTGGCCAACTGGCTGGGGTGGTCGGCCACCTGGACCGGCGCGAACCATGTCCGGACCGCAGCATCCCTGTTCGCACTGCTGCTGGCGTTGCTCGCCATGTGTCGTCTGTCTGTCGAGCGGGTTGGGGTTGCGCATCGTCCGGGATGACAAGTCGCTACGGGTCTCGCACAATGGCCCCAGACACATATTTCCGGGGAGGAAAATTGCGATGCGTGGTCAGGGACCATTGAGTGGAGTGAAGGTCGTCGAGCTGGCGGGTATTGGCCCGGGTCCGATGGGGGCGATGCTGCTGGGCGATCTCGGGGCGGATGTGGTTCGCATCGACCGCCAGACGGCCGCTGACCTCGGCATCGACCGGGGCAGTCACAAGTGGGACCTGCTGAACCGGTCCAAGCGTTCCGTCGCGGCCAACCTGAAGGTCGCGGAAGGTGTCGAGACCGTCCTGAAACTTGTCGAGAAGGCCGATATCCTGATCGAGGGGATGCGCCCCGGCGTCACGGAGCGGCTGGGTCTCGGGCCGGATGAATGTTTCAAGCGCAACCCGGCGCTGGTCTATGGCCGCGTGACCGGCTGGGGGCAGACCGGGCCGATTGCTCATGCAGCGGGCCATGACATGAACTACATCGCCCTGACAGGTGCGCTGCATGCCATCGGCACGACGGACAGCGGGCCGGTGCCGCCCCTTAACCTGGTCGGTGACTTCGGCGGTGGTGCGCTCTACCTCGCGTTCGGTTGCCTCGCCGGCTACATCGAGGCGCAGCGTTCCGGCAAGGGCCAGGTCGTCGATGCGGCAATGATCGATGGTGCGTCGAACCTGATGACGGCGATCTATGGCATGAAGGCAGCCGGTCGCTGGAAGCAGGAACGGGGAACCAACATCCTCGACACCGGCGCTCACTTCTATGACGTCTACGAGACCAGTGACGGCAAGCATGTCTCCATCGGTTCCATCGAGGGCAAGTTCTACGCGGAACTGAAGGAGAAGCTGGGCATGGCGCCGGATGCGATGCCGGAGCAGATGAATCCCGCGAAGTGGGACGAGTATCGCGCCGAGATCGCTGCTGTCATTGCCACGAAGACCCGGGATGAATGGTGTGACGTGATGGAAGGCTCCGATGTCTGCTTTGCGCCGGTGCTGGACATGGACGAGGCTCCGGCCCATCCGCACAATGTGGCGCGGGAGACCTTCATCGAGGTCGAGGGCGTGACCCAGCCCAATGCGGCACCGCGCTTTTCCGGTACTCCCGCAGGCAAGCCCACGGTGGCGCCCGATCCGGGCCACGATACCGACGAGGCGCTGTCCGACTGGGGCTTTGATGCCGACGAGGTTGCGCGTCTGCGTGCCTCCGGCGCCGTTTCCTGAGGACAGGCGGCCCCGTGGGACGCCTTGACGGCAAGGTGGTGTGGATCACTGGTGCTGCCTCCGGGCTCGGGCGGGCGTCTGCGCTCGCCTGCGCTGCGGAGGGGGCGACGATCCTCGCTACCGATCTTGACGCACCTGCTGCGGTGGTAACGGAGATCGAGGGGTTGGGCGGTCAGGCGACCGCCCTGACCCAGGATGTCACCGATGAGGCGCGCTGGGACGCAATTGCCGACGAGGCGGAGACCCGCTTCGGTGGCTTTCAGGTGCTGGTGAACAATGCCGGTGTCGGAGCCAGCCGACTGCTGGCGGATACTGATCTCGCGTTCTGGCGCAAGATCCAGTCGGTCAACCTGGATGCCGTCTTTCTCGGCACCCGGACGGGCTTCCGCCGCATGGCACCGGGGGGCTCCATCATCAACATCTCCTCAGTGCTGGGCATCGTCGGCAATGCCGGGACTTCGGCCTACAGCGCGTCCAAGGGCGGGGTGCGGCTGTTCAGCAAGTCGGCGGCGGTGGAGGCGGCGCAGACCGGTCTGGGCATTCGCGTCAACTCCGTCCATCCGGGCTATATCGGGACACCGATGGTCATGGACAATGTCGCCAATCAGGCCGAGCCGGAGAAGGTCGTGGCCATGATCCGGGCACGCCATCCGGTCGGACATCTGGGCGAGCCGGAGGACATCGCGAACGCCGTGGTCTATCTGGCTTCCGACGACGCCAAGTTCGTCACCGGGACCGAGATCATCGTCGATGGTGGTTACACCGCCTGGTGACAGCGCGGTCACGGCCTTCGCCGTTGCATTGCCCGTATCCGACGTGAGACCTTGCGGGGGATGGGGACTGTCATTGTGACGTCCCGTGGAGAGGGTCTGCGCCGATGAGCAGCGCTGATGCGTTGTCAGACAGGCAATCCAGGGCCGGGGGCGAAGCCGGGGCCGGGGACAGGGAACCATCCGGCGTCGGGGTCCGCAGGGAATTCGACGGCACCAGCGATTCGCCCTCTCTCGACCGCGATCAGCGTATCCGGGCGGAAATGATCGCCGAACTGATCCGGGAATCGGGTAGGCTGCGGATCATTCCCTTCATGGTCGTCGGCATTCTGGTCACGGTGTTTCTGGAACGCGCAGCGATCTGGCCTGCCGCGATCCTGGCCGTCGGCGTGCTTGTCATGATGTTTGCCGCGGGACGTCTGCGCCGTGCGTTCGAGGCGGAACCGGCGAAGACCGGCACGGCAGAGGCCTGGGGCCTGCGCTACACGGCACTGTCCGCCGCGATCGGCCTGGTCTGGGGTCCTTGCCTGGCCAGCTATTTCGATGCGACGTCTTATCCGCACCAGGCCTTTCTGGCGCTGCTGGTCTTTGGCTCGCTGGTGGCTGCCGTGGTGCACCGCGCACTCTATCCGCCAGCATTCATCGCCTTTGCCGTGCCGACCAGTCTGCCAATCGTTGTCATGCTGCTGCTGGATGGCAGCCGGTTGGCGCTGGCGACAGCGGGGGCAGGGGTCATAGCCCTGATCATGCTGCTCGGCTGGTTGCGCGGTCTGAACCGGCGCTATCGCGAGTCCATGGCGCTGCGGTTCGAGAACACGGACCTGATCGAACGGCTGGAGGCCGCCCACCGCAGCGCGGAGGCCGCACGCCTTCAGGCTGAAGCCGGGGATCGCGCGAAGTCCGAGTTTCTGGCGACGATCAGCCATGAGCTGCGTACGCCGATGAACGGGATCATCGGCATGACCAACCTGCTGCAGGGCACGCGCCTGACCACACAGCAGCGATCCTATGCGGAGATCGTGCGGGAATCAGCGGATGCACTGCTGAACCTGATCAACGACATCCTTGATCTGACGAAACTGGAGGCTGGGCGGGTCGAGCTTGATGACGCCCCGTTCGAGGTGGCGCGCACCGTCGAGAGTGTCGTCGGACTGATGGCAGCCCGGGCGCAGGCAAAGGGGCTGGAGGTCGCGAGCCACATCGGCGCGGACAGCCCCGAGATCATGACTGCCGATGCGGGACGCCTGCGCCAGATTCTGCTCAATCTGGTCAGCAATGCGATCAAGTTCACCGAGACCGGACATGTCACCCTGGCCGTCGCCCCGGCACCTGGCCAGAGCGCAGTCTTGCGCTTCGAGGTATCGGATACCGGTATCGGCATCCCGGCGGATGTGCAGCCGCGGCTGTTCCGGCCCTTCAGTCAGGGCGGCGGCATATCGCGGCGGTTCGGCGGCACCGGTCTGGGGCTCGCCATCTCGCGTCGGCTCGTGAATGCCATGGGCGGCGACATCCGCCTTGTCAGCATCGAGGGGGAAGGATCGGTCTTCACGGTCGATCTTCCGGTCCGCAATGGTCGGACCGTGCGCCCGTTCAGTGGTCTGGAACGGGCTTCGATCCTTGTCGTGGCGCCGGAGGGGAAGACACGGGAAGTTGCCTGCCGCTACGCCCGCGACTGGCAGGCGCGGGTGCGGGATACGGCCTCGCCTGCCGATGCCCTCAACATCCTGCGTGAATCGGAGAGAGTGAACACCTGCGTCGTCGACTGGCGCATCCGGGGTGGTGCCGGATCCTTCGCGCGTCAGGTCCGGGGCGATGAGGCAATCGCCGGTACGCGCCTGATCCTGACTGTCCCGGTGGGTGTCGTCGAGGCGCAGACCGAGGATGAGGACGCCTTGTTTGACGCCAGGATCCTGCAACCGCTACGGCGAGGCATCTATCACAGGGCGCTGACAGGGGCGCCGCTGGAGAGCGGCGACCAGCCGGGCAGGACCGCGACACCTTCGTCGGAGACCGGGCATCGGCTGCGGGTGCTGATTGTCGATGACGTGGCCGTGAATCAGAAACTTGCATCCTCGATTGTCGAAAGCGCCGGTCATGATGCGGTTTCTGCTGGCGGAGGGCGGGAGGCGCTGCAGGCCCTGCGCTCGCTGCCCTATGACATGGTGCTGATGGATGTCGAAATGCCCGACATGGATGGCCTCGACGCCACCCGCGCCGTGCGGAAGCTGCCAGGTGCCGTCGGGCGTATCCCCATCGTTGCCATGACCGCGCATCCGGGCGACGAGTATCTGGATCGTTGTGTCGAGGCCGGGATGAACGGCTACCTCGCCAAGCCGCTGGATGCGGAGGAACTGCTGCAGATCCTGCGCAAGTCTGCATCGGAGGCAGCGGGTGGGGGCAAGCCGGAAGATTCGTCACCGGTCCAGCCGATACAGGATAGGCTGAACCGCCGTCTTGACCCGGAGACTTCGCGCGCGTTGATGCAGCACTTCGTGCAGGATCTGGAAGGCTGGGCCACTGAACTGCCGGGGCTGGATGTCACTGCGCAAGGGCAACTGGCGCATGCGATCAAGGGGGCAGCGCTCAATCTTGGCTTCGATGAACTGGCGGAAGCGGCCGGTTCACTGGAGAAAGGGCAGGCAGTACCTGACACCGCGCAGGCCTTGGCGTACCTTCAGCAGGTCATGCGGGCAACGCGTGACGAGCTGGATGCGGAGTTGGATTCGGAACAGCGTTCCTGAAGCCAGTTTCGCCTGACTGTCGCTGGCCGGATTGCCTGTCCAGCACCTGCAACGATTGAAGAGGCCGGAATGCCATGCTGTTGAAATGGCCGAAACCTGGACCCGAGAACGCCGCTGACCCGGAAAGTGACCGCACGCCGCTGACCCTGGAGTCGCTGGATCGCATTCGACGGGGGACGGCGGTACTGCTGCTGGGACTGACCGGACTCTGGCTGGTGCTTGTGGGGGCGTGGTTCATGCAGTCGGCGGGGCTGTCTGCGATCAGCCTGATGCTGCCGCATGAAGTGGCGCTGATCGTGATCGCGGCTTTCGTGCCGCCTGCATTTATCTGGCTGGCCGGTTTCTGGTACTGGCGCAGCGTCGATTCCCGGCACAGCCGCTCAGCCCTGCATGCGGTGCTGAAGGACATGGCCTTTCCGGACCCGGAGGCCGAGGCACGGCTGAACGCGATGACCCTGTCGCTGCGCCGCCTCAGTCAGGCGCTGGAGAGTGAGACGACCAATGCCCTGACACGTGTCGAGCGGCTGGACGAACGCATCGGCAAAGGCACGGAAGCCCTGTCGGCGGCGGCGCGTCATGCGGCGGAACAGTCCGATCATCTGGGCCAGACAATCACGGACCGGGCGGAGGCGCAGAAGGCTCTGCTGAGCGATGTGCGTGCACTGGATTCCGAGATTCGTACGCTCGGCGAACGCCAGGGGCAGGCGCTCGGTCAGGCGGTGGCGGAGGCCGGGCGCCGCACGGCGGAGATCGAGGCGGCACTGCGCACGCAACTGGTTGCCGCCGACGATACCGTCGAACAGGTCGCCAAGCGTGCCGGTCAGATCAACACCATGCTGGAACAGCCCATGGCGCGCCTGCGGGAGGAGGCGGACAGTACCGTCCGCCGCGTTTCCGGCGTCAGTCAGGACCTGCGCAGCCGCATGGAGGCCCTGTCACAGGTCATTGCCCGGACGATGGATCAGGCAGATGGCCTGCGGGAGGGAGTGGACGGTCAGATCACGCGCCTGCGTGACGGTCTGGGCAATGTGCAGTCGACCATGACGACCGTGATCGCCGAGAGTCGCCAGCAGCTTGGTGACCTGGAGGAGATCACGGGGCGGAGCGCGGAAAGCGCCGGGCAGAGTGCGGAGGCCATCGCGGTCGGGAATGCCAGTCTTGCAAAGGTGCTTGATGATATCGGCGTCGTCACGGCGGAGGCTGAGCAGGCCCTGCAATCGACGGCTGACCGGACCTGGGCCGCAACACAGCGATTTGCCTCCGAGATCGAGACCCTCGGCGAACGCGGGGACGAGGTCTCCGGGCGTACGGAAGACATGGCCGGGCAGATCGGTCGTCTGACGGGCAGCCTTGCAGAGATCGAGCAACGCCTCGCCGCGAATACGGGACGCCTGGCGGAATCGCGTGACGATCTGGCGGCAAGCGTGGCCGAGATGCAGGGTACGGCGGCGCAGATGATCGACAATGTGGAGGAGCGGCTGAAGGCCGCTGCCTCCATGGCAGTCGCATCCTCGGAACGGTCGGAGGAGCGGGTGATCGCCGTTGCCGACCGGCTTCGTGCCTCAATTGGTGAGCTCTCGGATTACATCGGCACGGTCGAGAGCCGTGCCATCGCGGTTGCGGGACGGGGCGACGCGCAGGTCGAGGCACTGGGTGCGCGCGCGGTGGAGCTTTCGGACATCATGTCCTCCATCGACGCCGCCGTGGCTCAGGGCGACGCGACGCTGGGCGGTGTCGTCAGTCGCACGGAGAGTGCCCTGGCGGCGGTGCGGCATGGCCTCGGCGATGTGGGTCAGGCGATGGACGACATGGACCAGCGCACCACCCGCAGCGCCGGTCTGCTTGCCGAGCACGGGGAGCAGATCGATGAACTGAGCACCCGCGTGCTCGGTGGCATGGAACGTATGGAGCGCGCATTTGCCCTGCGTTCCGACGCTCTGGAACGGCTTGGACTGCGTGTCGATGCAACGGTCGAGAAGGCCGAGACCGATGTCACCGCCCGCACGGAAGCGGCGGCGACCCTGCTGGAGAAGATGGCCGGTGACGCCAGCCTGACAGTCGGTCGCGCCGCAACGGCGGTGAACGACCTGCTGGACGAGATGGGCGCGCGCACCGACCGGATTGGTGCCAGCGTTGCCAGTGCCAACAAGGCAACAACGGAGACCACCAGCCAGGTGGACGAGCGCGTGGCGGAACTGACGCTGCTGCTGCGGGATATCGAACGCACGGTCGCGGATGCGGGCGAGCGGGTGACGGAGGTGGAAGAACGTGCACGGGGGGCAGTCGAAGGTCTGGAGGCCGGTGTCGGTGCCCTGGGTACAGCCGCCGTCCAACTGGACAGTCAGGCAGGCAATGCAAGCCTGCATCTGGACAGTATTTCCGATCTGATGCTGGACCGCACGGAGACGCTCTCGACGCTGGTAACCCGTCTTTCCGACGCTGCGGTCGATGCCGACAGCGACGTGCGCGCCCGGCTCGAAGGGCTGGCGGGGACGCTGGAGGACGCGATGGCCAGCACGCGCCTGACAACGACCGCACTGGCGCAGCAGGCTACGCGGGTTGAAGCCGTGGGGGGCGAAGTTGCGGGTCGCATCGATGTTTCCATTGCGCATGTCGACGAACGACTGGCGGCGGCAGCGCAGGCCGCCGATGGCGCGGCGGCCCGGATGGCCGAGAAGACGGCCGAAATGGCCCTGATGGTGGGCGACCTGGGTGCTGCGGCCGGACAGGCGGAAACCTCGATCAGCGATGTCCGGTCCGGTCTGGATACCGTGCTGGCGGAGATCAGCGAAGGCACCACGCGCATGGTGTCGGAGGTACGCGCCCTCGGCAGCATGGCGCTGCGGACAGGAGACACGCTGAAAGGCAGCACCGAAGCGGTGTCCGCGCGCAATCAGGCCCTGCTGGACAGCTTCAACGCCGCCATCGGTGCTCTGGCTGACGACGGGCATCGGATCGGCGATCTGATCCAGTCGCTCAAGGACAGTGTCGGCGCGGCGGATACGTCGATTTCGCCTTCGCTCGACCGCATGGCCACCCGCGTTCAGGACGCCAGCGAACTGGCCAGGATGATGGCCGAGTCGCTGGAGGCGGGAAGCGGTGCCATGCTGGTGGAGGCGGAGCAGGTGCGTGACCGGCTGGCTGCGCTGACCCGCGACCTGGATGTGCGGGTGAAGGGACTGGATACCGCTGCAGATGCGGTAACCACACGGGTCATTGGCGCCGCCGGGGAGATCGAGCTGCGTGCCGAGTCCCTTGGTGCCCTGGGCGCGCGCATCGGCAGTGAGACGCTTGCCCAGGCGGAGGCGCTGGCAACCCACATCGGCACACTCGCCACGCGCGTCGATGAGAGCGAGAGCCGCATGAGCCAGTCCGGCCAGCGGATCGAGGATGCCAGCGGGCGCAGCACGGCGGCGGCGCGGGCTGCAACCACGGCGATCGGTGAGGCGGTATCGGCCATTGATGCCGGGCTGGGCCGTACCGGCGACATGGAACTTGCTGCCGGGCGTCTGGCCAGTGTGGCTGAAGAGTCCCGCAACCGGATCGGTGCCGCAGCCGACGAGAGTCTGGCGCAGTCCCGCGCGCTGGCACAGGAAAGCGCACAACTGACCGACCAGACCCGCAGCCTGGTCGAGGCAGCGGCGGGCGGCGCGGCACGTCTGGCCACGGCCCTGGCCAATGCCCGTCAGGAAACCCAGCGCTTCACCGATGCCGAGAGCCGGGCAAGGGTGGAGGCAGAAGAGGTCGTCGATGCCCTTGGCGCACGGGTATCGATGGTGCAGCAGATGTCCGTCGATCTGAAGGCAACGGGCACGGATATCGACGCCCTGCTGGCCGCACGCATCGATGCATTGTCGAACGCCGGCGAAGGTGCCAGACAGGCGGCGGGCGCGGTCTCCGATGATCTGACGGACCATCAGCAGCAGCTTGAGCGGATGACGGCGACGGCGCGCGATCACGCCGCGGACATGGAGCAGGGCATCAGGGAGGCCATTGCACGATTGCAGGCGGATTCAGTGGCGCTCGAACAGGGTTTCGGTACGGTCTTCGACCGCCTGCAGGACAGCACGGAACAGGCCGAAAAGGGGCTGACCGGCGCTCTCGGGCGCCTTCAGGATGAAACAACGGCAGTCGAACAGGGGGCAAGTGCCGCTGTTACACGCCTGCAGGGAGAAGCCACGGCACTCGGCCGGTCGCTGCGCGATGCAGGCATCGAGGGCGAGGGGGCCGCGCGGGCGGTTGCCGATGCGGTGGTGAAATTGCAGGCCGCGCTGACCACCACGCGCGCGGACGCCACGGATGCGGATGCGGCAGTGACCGCCTCGACCGCTGCACTGGAGCGACAGCGCAAGGCGTGTGAAGATGCAATGGCCGAGGCGCAAAAGGCTCTGGACGACGCGGAGCGGATCCTGAGTGCGCAGGTGGGCGCCATGGCTTCCACCTCCAAGGCCGCGACCATGCAGTCAGGTCTCGCCGCGAAGGCGTTCGAGGTTCAGGTGGGCCAGTTGCAGAAGGCATCGAAAGGGGCGGCAAGGGCGGCTGTCGAACTGCGTGACAGGACGGCAGACAATCGCGACAAGCGGTTCCTCCAGTCTGCCGCTTTCGTTGCGGAGGGACTGAATTCCCTGTCCCTGGATCTGCATCGTCTGCTGGATCGGGATGCAACCGAGTCGGAGTGGCGCAAGTTCTATCGCGGCGACCGTGGTTTCTTTGCCCGGCGGCTGGTGGCACGCAGCGAAGCAAAGCAGATTGCCGCGCTCTATCGGGACGGCGATGACTTCCGTCGCTTCGTGGACCTGTACCTCAACGAGTTCGAGTCGCTGATGCTGAATGTGGAGCGAGCCGATCAGCAGGGGATGCTGAGTGCCGTGTTCCTCAGTGCCGACGTGGGCAAGCTCTACCTGCTGCTCTGCGAGGCGCTGGAGCGGGAACCGGCGGGCAAGCGGTTACTGCAACGCGCATCCTGACCGATCAGGCGACTTGATTGCGGCTGCCTCTGTCTGGCATTGAACGGAGCGAACAGCGGGGGAGCACGCCATGAAGGATGGCAACGGGATACTGGCCGAGTATGGCGTGACCGTTTTCGAGATCATGAGCCGTCTGGCCATGGAACATGGCTCGATCAATCTCGGGCAGGGCTTTCCCGACGACAATGGACCTGACGACGTGCGCGCCGTTGCGGCGGCGGCGCTGGAGGATCAGCCGAACCAGTATCCGCCGATGCTGGGCGTGCCTGACCTCCGACAGGCAGTGGCTGCGCACGGCAAGCGCTTCTACGGGCTGGACGTCGACTGGCAGACGGAGACCATGGTGACGTCGGGTGCCACGGAGTCTCTCGCGGCCTGTTTCCTGGCGCTGATCGAGCCGGGGGACGAGGTGGTCTGCTTCGAACCACTCTACGACTGCTACTTGCCCATGATCCGCCGCGCAGGCGGCATCCCGAAGCTGGTGCGGCTCGACCCGCCGGACTGGACCCTGCCGGAGGACAGGCTGAGGGCCGCGTTCGGGCCGAAGACCAAGTTCATCCTGCTGAACAACCCGCTGAACCCGGCGGCCAAGGCCTTCAGCCGCGCCGAACTTCAGATCATCGCCGATCTGGTGCTGGAACATGACACCTACGCTGTCTGCGACGAGGTCTACGAACACATCCTGTTCGATGGCCTGGAGCATACGCCGCTGATCAGCCTGGACGGCATGCGCGACCGCTGCATCAAGATCGGCTCGGCGGGCAAGACCTTCTCGCTGACGGGCTGGAAGGTCGGATACATGACCGCCTGTCCGGCACTGCTGCAGCGCGTTGCCAAGGCACATCAGTTCCTCACCTTCACCACCGCGCCAAACCTGCAGCGTGCCGTGGCCTTCGGGCTGGCGAAGGATGACAGTTATTTCACCGGGCTGATGGCCGACATGCAGGCGAAACGCGACCGGCTCCGCGACGGCCTCACCGCCATCGGCGTCGAACCGGCGCTCTGCCAGGGCACCTATTTCCTGAACGCCGACATCCGTTCCGTGGGTTTCGAGGGCAGCGACGTGGACTTCTGCCGGGAGATCACCCTGAACGCCGGTGTCACCACGGTTCCCGTCAGCGCCTTCTACGCATCGGAGGGTGCCCGCACCAACTTTGTCCGCTTCTGCTTTTCAAAACAGGACAGCATCATCGACGCCGCGGTGGCGAAGCTGGGGGACTGGGTGGCGAAGGGGTAATTCCGCCTCTTGAGCGAAGGAATTGTTTCTTGGCTGATTATGAAAGTTTCAAGGAAGCCCTTTCGCTGCTCGCCGAAGCCGTTGCGAAAGTACGGTCGGACGGCGAGGTAGAGCCGATCCTGGTGGGTGGCGGAGCGGTGGAATTCTACACTGCCGGAGGGATCATATCGGGTGATCTCGATTTGGTGGCGCCCGAGGCTGAACCAATTGAGGAGGCCCTGATTTCAGTCGGATTTGATCGATCGACTGGACCGGGCAAGCCGAGACGCGGTGTCGTTCATCCTAGGCTGGGAATGGGGGTCGAGGTCGTCAGCGGGGCATTGATGGATGGCAATGCTGACCGCACACGGATCAAGGTTATCAATATCGGGCATGATCGATCCTTTAAAATCATACCGCCTGAAGACCTCATCGCAGATCGGGTGGCTCAGGCGGTCTCGACAGAAGTTCCAGACCAGAGAATGGTGGCTCAGGCAGTCCTGCTTTACAGACTTGTGCTTGGCTTGGACGAAGACTATCTGGACAAGAGAATAAGGTTCGAGACTGGCGATGATGCTGATCTCTCGACAGTGAAAATGTGGGCTGAAGACAATGCAGACCATGGATTTTGACGGGTATCAGGAGCAACTTGCCAGGCGAAAGCTGGAGTTGGGGATCGTCATTGACCCCGAACTTTACCGCAATGATGGGTCGCGCCGTACTGAGTCCAAGCGGGCGCTTCTGCAGGAGTTGGCTGATAACGCGGCAGCACAGGGTCGACCGGTGCGGTTCAAGGCAAATTACTGAGAACCGTCCTCACCCGTTCCCGCGCTGCTCCCGCCAGAGGTCGAGCTTTTCCTGGACGGGGCGGTCGGAGAAGCTGAAGAGGACGGCGTCTTCCTCCGCGTTCAGGCTGTACCAGGCCCAGGACGGCACCACGAAATGGTCGCGGGGGCCGAAGCTGTAGGTCTCGTCGGCGATGGTGACGGTGCCCGTGCCCTCGACGACGGAGAACACCATGGCATCCGTGGCTCGGTAGGGAACGCCGGCGAAGCCCTTGGGCAGCAACTGCATGAAGGTCGCCATGGTCGGGATGGCATGGTCGCCGTTCACCGGGTTGACGTAGCGCAGTTTCAGGCCCTGTGCGGGGTCCCATTCCTCAGTCCGGCGCATGGTCTCCAGCGCCTCGCGGGTCCGGCTGTAGGGATAGCTGAACACGGGGGAGGTATGGGTCGGCGCAGTATAGCCGTCGGGCAGCATCCCCTGACCATAGCGGGCCAGCGAATCCCCGACTGGCCGGGCGATGGGCTGGCGGTCCTCGCCCCATTTCTCCACGAAGCTGGCGTCGAACATGGTGATCATCGGGATGTCGAGGCCGTCCAGCCAGACCATGGGCTCGGCGGAATCATTGCCATGGTCGTGCCAGGTCCAGCTTGGCGTGATGACGAAATCACCGGGCTGCATCAGGGTCTTCTCGCCATCGACAGCCGTATAGGCACCGCTGCCCTCCACCACGAAGCGCAGCGCTGACTGGCTATGACGGTGAGCCGGTGCGACCTCACCCGGCAGGATGAGCTGCAGACCGGCGTAGAGCGAGGTGGTGATCTTAGCCTCGCCCGGCATGCCGGGGTTCTCCAGGATCAGTACACGGCGCTCCGCCTCCTTCGCCGTGATCAGGTCGCCGGAGGCCATGATGTGCGGGCGGATCTCGTCATAGCGCCAGAGGGCAGGGCGGACCCGGCTCTTCGGCTCCTTCGTGATCAGGTCGTGCAGCACCTCCCACAGGGGCGCCATGTTGAGGGGGCGGATCTCGTCATAGAATCCTTCCCGCCGTTGCTGTTGCGCCTGATCCGGCATATTGCTCTCCCCGGGGAATGACTGGTCGTGCGGGTTTGGCCCGCACCGATTGTCTCTGACCTGATCTTCGGCCACAATCCGGCCCTGTTGCAACCTGCTGGCGCACCTGCCGCCCTCGCCTGAACGGAATTTCCCACGTGTCTGTCATACGCGATATCTCTGCCGGGGTTGGCCTGATGGCCCGCGCACCTGCCGCCTTTCTCGGAATCTGCGTGGTCGGCGCACTGGTGGAGACCATGCTGGCCCTTGGTGGCTACCTGATGATGGGACCGTTCGTGGTGACGGTATTCGGCGCCTACATGCTGATCGTGCTGGCGACAGAGGTTTGTCTCGGCGTGACCGTGTTCCGGGCCATCGACTGGCGACCGAAGGCGCCGCAACTGCTGTCGACACTGGTCTCCGGACTGTTGATCTTCATCATCTTCATAGTGACCCTGCTGCCGTTCTCGCTGGTCTTCCTGCTGGTCGCCGCGCCGCCCCTGCCTGCCGAACCGGCGCAGTCGGCGGAGGAGATGGAGGCGATGTTCGGCGGCTTCCTGGAGCAGTTGCTGTCCAATCCGACCAGCGTGGCCTTCATGGTGGCGGGGACGGTTACCGTCCTGGCCTTCGCCGCCTCCCGGTTCGCCATGGTGCCGGTGATCTCCATCGCCTGGCAGCTCGACTTCACGGAGGCCCGGAAGCGCCACGCGGAGCGGTTCATGGGCCTGCGCTGGCGTCTGTTCCGGGCCTTTCTGGTTCTGCTTGGCCTGTCGTTCCTGATCAGCTTTGCCGCGGGTGAGGTCATTGGCGGACCGCCGGGCCTGCTGCTGGGCGGCCTGGCCGACTGGATCATCGGTCTCGCCCTGCCGATCTCCGTCGCCGCCGCGGTGCTCTATGACAGCGCCATGAGCCAGCAGGGTTCGTCTGCAGCGGGTGATGCCGAATGAGCATCGTCATGCAGGACCTGAAAGGTGGGCTGGCCGTTGTCCGCTCCGTGCAGGTCGCTGTGGTGGTATTCCTGGTATTCGCTACCGGTGTCGAGTTGGCGGCCGAGGCGCTGTCGGAGGGGATATTGTCGGAAGGGCTTCCGGACCTTCCGTTCGGTTCTATCTGGCTGAGTTTCGTCCTGGTTTCCTGGGTCGTGCCGCTTTTCACCACGTTCCTGCTTGCCCTGTTCATGATCGAAATTGCGGCAATTGGCGGAGATCGGGTTGCGGGCAAGGAGGCTCGCATGCATCTGGTGTTCAGGGGGCGTGTTGCCTGGTCGTTGTTCCTGGCGTGTGTGTTCAGCCTGTTGATCGTGATGCTGCTCACCTGGCTGCTTTCCGCGTTCCAGGGCGTGATCGGGTGGTCTTTGCTGGGTGATGCGATGCGGCAGGGGAACGGCAACGGGGACATGGCAGGCACGCTTTCCACAATCCGGACCGTCGGGGCGGTCAACCAGTTGCTTGTCCTGATCGCGGTGGCATTCGGTGTCTCCCGCTATGCGCTGATCCCTCTGATTGTCCGCCATCGCGATGTCAGCTTCGGCGAGGCATGGACTATCCAGAATCACGGGTTCGACAATTCCCATGGGAATGTCCGCAACCGTTTCTTCCGCGTCTTCCTGGCGCTGCTGGTGCTGGATGGTCTGTTCGCGCTCGCGGTGGCGCAGGTGACTTCAATTGACCTGATCTCGATCCTGCTCGTCTATCCGATGGGGATCCTGCTGATCATTGTCGTTCCGACCGGGATACTGACCCATATGGTCCGCAGCCAGCCCAGGTCGGATGACGGGGCCGCGACTACTTAAGCCAGAAGGCCCAGCGCCAGAACCTCGACGTGGAGCAACAGTCGTGCGTGAGTTCATGAATGATGTCCGGGGCGGCTTGTCGATCATTCGACACGTCCAAAGGCCAGTTGCGATACTTGTTGTTCTGGTAACTGTTGTCGATTTTGGCCTGGCCCCGCGCGACTCGACATATCTTCAAGATTCTGTTGTCCAAAAATTCATTCTGGAGAATCAGGGCATCGGGGTCGCGTTCAGCTTCCTGATCGTGATTGCGGCTTTGATAGTCCCAATCTTCTACACTGTCGAATTTGCTCGTATCGGAGCGGAACGGCGTTCTGGATCAGGAACGCGGCTTCGGTATTTCCCCAATTTTAAATTGATCTGGGTATCCGTATTTTTGTTGCTTGTTTCCATTGTCGTGATGATTTTCATTTTAATTGCCATTTATTTCATATATGTGCTTCTTCATGCAGCTGCCCCAAGATTCATTTTTGCTTATAATTATATTTCTGAACTTCTTCCGTTTACCATTTCCAATCCAGTCATAACTGTATTTGACTCAATTTCGTTGCTTGTCCAATTTCTGTCATTGACTGCGATTGTGTTTCTGGTTTCTAGATTTGCACTGATTCCGATCATGATCTGGAATCAGGACCTGGCCTTCAGGACTGCCTGGCGTCGTCAGATTGATGTGTTCGACCAATACAGGGGAAGTGTAAGGGCGCGTTTCTTCTGGATATTTCTCGGATTGAGCATCCTCGCTGTCGGCTTTGATCTGTTCGTGGCGATGGTGCTGCGGGAAGGCTGGGCGGCGCAGTTGCTCATGGTACCCGTTTCATTCATCTTGCTCGTTGTTTTTCCCGTTGCGGTTCTGACACATATGGTTCACCGGCATCCCGCGCCGGAACCCGTTGTGGACGATACCGCGCGGACTGATGACGTGTCCCCGGGGAGGGGGAATGAAATGAATGCACTGAACCACTTCGAAAAGGTCGCGGCACACGCCGCCGCCGACATCTCGTACACGCCGGAGGAGGCCATTGTCTCCCGCCGCTCGGTGCGGGGGTTCCTGCCTGATCCGGTGCCGATGGACCTGGTGCGGCATATTCTGGAGGTCTCGGCGCGGGCGCCTTCGGGAACGAACATGCAGCCCTGGCAGGGACATGTGATGGTCGGCGCGAAGCTGAAGGCGCTGTGTGATGCCGTGCGCGATGCTCACTTCAACAGTCCGGAGGGGCACGAGAAGGAGTACAAGTACTATCCCGATGCCTTCTTCGAGCCCTTCCTGGGGCGGCGACGCAAGGTCGGGTTGGATCTCTACAAGCTGGCTGGCGTTGCCAAGGGCGATACGGCGAAGATGCGGGAGCAATCTGGCCGCAACTACCTGTTCTTCGATGCCCCCGTCGGCATGATGTTCACCATCGACAAGCGGCTGGAGATCGGTAGCTGGCTCGACTACGGCATGTTCCTGCAGAACATCATGACCGTGGCCCGGCAGTATGGTTTGCACACCTGCCCGCAGGCGGCCTGGCCGACGTACCACACGGTGATCAAGCAGCAGCTTGGCATTGCGGACGACCAGACAGTCGTCTGCGGCCTTGCCCTCGGCTACGAGGACACCTCGCTGGTGGAGAATACCCTGCGGACGGAGCGGGAACCGGTGGATGGCTTCATGACCTTCCACACGGACTGACGTCCGGGAAACGATCAGCTTCAGACCGGGTTTCTGGCGAAGGCGTTCAGTTCACGTGGTGAACGGATGCGGATGATGCGCTTGCTTCGGTTGTGCAGGTTGATTTCGGCCAGCAGCCTGGGCCGCATCGTCCGGTGCAGCCACCACATCATCCGGTAGAGACGGACCGTCACCGGCCACATGCGGCAGCCTTCAGGCCCATCCGGGCGACCGCGAAAGATCGACCTGACCTGCCGCTTCGTGGCCCACCAGAAATGCACCAGGATCGGGTGATCGACGAGGATGATGGTGTCCGCAGCATCTATGCGCGCCAGAACGGATTCCCAGCTGCCGTAGCCGTCGATCAGCCATCTATCCTGCGCGATCAGATCACTGTGCTGTTCCGCATATTCCTCCGGCGGTGTCGGCACCCATCCTGGTTGCCACTGTATTCGGTCGATCGCCGCATAGGGCAGACCATGCACGGCACAGATTGCCGCGCACATGGTTGACTTTCCACCACCCGCATTGCCGATCACCATCACTCGGGTCATGCGTCGATGCTGCCTCAGTCGTCCCCGGCAGCGGCCTTCTGCGCGGCTTCCTTCTCCGCCATCTGTGCCTTGAGCTGTTCCGGCGTCAGGCGAACAATGTCCTCGTTCTGATGGCTGTAGATGTCGTAGCCGTCGGTGGTCAGTTCCTCCAGCACGATGCGACCGGCAAGCACGTCCTGCTTCCAGGCTTCCTGCGCTTCCCGCTCCGCATGGAACTCGGGCATGACCTCCCGCGCGAACAACTCGTAGCTCTTGCAGATGTCCTCGTGACTGGTCCGGCCCGCCTGTGCCACCAGGATGATCTGGTCGACATGGGCATCGGCGAACATGCGCAGTTTCTTGCGCAGGGTTGCGGGGCTGCCGACCAGAGCGTTGGCCAGTGCGTCCTTCGCCTTGTCGGTGTTGCGCCAGTCCTGATAGGCGGCCCAGAGATCACTCTTGCCCGGCGCATCGACCCCCATCCGCCCGTAATAGGAAAGGGCGAAGATGAAGAAGGTCCAGCCTGACGCCTTCTCGATGGCTTCCTCGTCCGTCTCCGCACAGAAGAAGCCGTTGGCTACTGCCACGTTGGGGTTGATCGGATAGTCGGTCAGCTTCTGCTGTCGGTGCAGCAGGTTGTTGTAGTAGCGATGCACCCAGGCCTGCGCCGCATCGGCATTGACGAAGCTGAAGCCCAGCGCCCCCATGCCCCACTCACCGGCCTTGCCGATGGTCTGGATGTTGGAACAGGCCACCCACAGCGGCGGATGCGGCTTCTGGATCGGCTTCGGCACCACGTTGCGGGCGGGGAACTTGAAGAATTCCCCCTCGAACGACCAGTCCGTCTTGGTGAACATGGGGATGATGGCTCGCACGGCCTCCTCCCAGCGGTCACGCTTGGACCGGACCTGAACCCCGAAGGGATGCAGTTCCGCCGGACCTGCGCCTTCGCCCAGTCCCAGTTCCACCCGCCCGCCGGTCAGCAGGTCGAGGGTCGAGACCTTCTCCGCCACCCGGTGCGGCTGATTCGTGGTGATCTGGACGATGCCATGGCCGAGGCGGATGTTCTTCGTGCGCTGGCTGGCCGCGCCCAGGAACACCTCGGGCGCGGAGGCATGTGAATATTCCTCCAGGAAATGATGCTCCACGACCCAGGCGTGATCATAGCCCAGGCTGTCCGCCAGCTCGATCTGGTCGAGGGATTCGTTGATGGTCCGCTGTTCGCTCCTGTCATCCCAGGGGCGCGGAATCTGATGCTCGTAGAAAATACCGAATTTCATCGCGTTGTCCTCCCACGGCGTCGAATGTAACCTCCCGTCGCGTTGATGGGGAGGGATTCAATGACCGAATGGCTGAATGGCAGCGATGCAGTACGCCGGATACCAGCGGGCAGTACAGTCTATGTCCAGGGCGGACCTGGGGAGCCGACGGAGCTTGTTGCGGCCATGGCGGCGGATGCGGACTGTGGCGATGGCTGCACCTTCGTGTCGGTCTGTGTGCCGGGGGTGAACCGCACGGACTACAGCCAGTTGCACGGGAACGCGCGCGGCATCGGCTTCTTCGGGACGCCGCAGACAGCGGATTCGCTGTTGAGCGGGCGCATGTCCCTGATCCCGAAGCAGTACCATGGTCTCTATCGCTATCTGGAGCAGGTTCTGGACGTCGATGTGGCGATCATCCAGGTCGGGCCTGCGCGCGCCGATGGCAGCTACCCGCACGGTCTTGGCGTGGACAGCCAGCCCGCCGTGCTGGACAAGGCGAAGCTGGTGATCGCGGAGGTCAACCGCGCGATGCCGGTCGGCGGCAGTGCGGCACCGGTGCCCGCCAGCCGGATCGACATTGCGGTGGAGGTGGATCATCCCGCGCTGGAGCTGCGGGTGGGCGCTGTGACAGAGGATGTCCAGAACGTCGCGAACCATGTCACGTCGCTGATCCATGACGGCGACTGCATCCAGATCGGCATCGGCACCTTGCCGATCGCGGTCCTGCGCGGGCTCGTGACCAAGAACGATCTGGGCGTCCATTCGGGAATGCTGGCCGACGGCATGCCGGAACTGATCGACGGCGGCAACATGAATGGCCGCCGCAAGACCATCGACACAGGCATCATGCTCGGTGGCGTCAGCATGGGTTCTCAGGCGCTCTATGACTGGACCGTCGGGCGGCAGGACATTGTCTACAAGCCCATCAGCTATACCCACGACTCGGCGCTGATCGGACAGATTGACAATTTCGTCTCGATCAATTCGGGATTGGAGATCGACCTGTTCGGCCAGTTGAATGCGGAGACACTGAAAGGCAAGCAGGTCTCCGGCACCGGGGGATCGGTGGACTTCATGCGCGGTGCCGCACGCAGCCGCGGCGGGCGCTCCATCGTCGCCATGACGGCGACTGCGGCAGGGGGCCGGATCAGCCGCATCGTTCCGGCCATCGACCCGGGCAGTGTGGTCACCGGACTGCGCACCGATATTGACCATGTGGTGACGGAAAATGGCGTGGCGAACCTGCGGAACCTGCCGGTGCACCATCGCCCCGCCGCGCTGATCGAGATCGCGGGGCCTGATTTCCGGGACAGCCTGCGTGACGCCTGGCGCGACATGGCAAAGGGCCGCTGGCCTGCCTGATGGATACGGTTCTGTCAGTGGAGGCGGCGCGGGCGCATTACGATGCGCTCGGTCAGGGCCAGGACAGGGAGATGCGCTACGCGGAGGCGGCATTCTCCCGCCTGATCGGCGCCGTCGAGTTCTCTGCTGTCCGGTCGGTTGTGGAGCTCGGACCGGGGACGGGGATGCTGGCCGCGCGACTGCTGCGCGATTGCCTGGACTCTGAAGCGACCTGGCTGGGGCTGGATATCAGCCCGGGAATGCGCACACTGGCGGCGGAACGGCTTGCCGGTTTCGGGGGCAGGGTCAGGCTGGATGACTGTGCGGGCGACGGCAGGCTGGCATTGCCAGACGCCTCGACCGACCTTGTTGTCGCGACCTATGTCCTGGACCTGTTGTCGCCCACAGCCATCGCCCGGTTCCTGGAGGATGCAGCGCGTATCCTGAAACCGGGAGGCCAACTGGCCGTTGCCGGTCTGGCACCCGGCACCTTCAGCCATGCTGGGCTGACCATGACGGTCTGGACCCTGGTGCAGCGCGTGGCACCGCGCCTGGTCGGCGGCTGTCGTCCGGTCCGTCTGGAGCAGCGGCTGGACCCGCAGGTCTGGCAGCCCTCGCACCGAAGCCGTGTCACCGCAGGGGGCATTCCCTCGTCCGTGCTGGTCGCAAGGCTTCACGGCGGGTGAGCTTCACGTTCTGTCACCAGGTCGTGACGTCCTGATCCGGCTACTGGTCCTGCGACGTATCGCACCCAATCTCGAATAGCGGGACAGTGCCTGTCCGTTGGAGGGTGTCATGCTGCGCAATCTCGGCCTTGTGGGTCTTGTGGTGATCGTCTTCTGGGGCATCGGCTACCTCTGGCTGTCGGCAGAGGACGGCACTGCCGAGACCGCATTCCAGCCGGAAGGCCATTTCCGGACCTTCAATGCAGCCTCGATATCGCCGGAGCGGGCCGAGAGCTACTACGAGAACCTGCGCGGAGACATGGCCGACCGCTACGCTGAGGCGGCCGAAGCCTCAGCGATGAACTACCAGCAGTGGCAGCGATTCAATTCCGCACCCTATATCTCGGCCACGCATGGCGACCGTTTCGTCAACAATTTCGGCAACGCCCTGGCCGCAGGGTATGCAGGGGTCCTGCAGGGCGAGACATTGCCGCCAGGTGCCATTCTGGCCAAGGATGCCTTTGCCGTGACGGCGGGGGAGAAGGTCTTCGCCCAGTCCCTGTTCCTGATGGAGAAGTTGGAGCAGGGGCGCAGTCCGGCGTTTGCTGACTGGCGCTATGTGATGATCACGGCGGCTGGGGAACTCTACGCCGACTCGCTGGACCCGGATACGGCGGCCAAGGTGACCTTTTGCCATGACTGTCACGCGGGCGTGGCCGATCAGGACTACCTGTTCTACATCCCGGAGCCGTTTCGCGCCGCCTCCAGATAGTGCCGCAACGGGGGATAGAGGCGCAGTTCCAGGGCGGCGTCCGCTGTCAGCCAGCGTGCCTCCGCGATTTCGACCGCATCCAGATGCACTGCCGGTCGGGCCTCCAGGTCCGTCGCATGGATCTCGATGCGTTCCGTCCGCTGCTGCCAGCGGTGGGTTTCCGCATGGACGCAGGTGAAGGCCATCTCGAGAATGCTGATCCCGGTCTCCTCCCGCAGTTCCCGGGCCGCGCCTGTCCGGAAAGTCTCGCCCCGGTCAACGCGACCTCCGGGCAGGGTATGCCAGCGATTGTAGCTGTTGCGGACAAGCAGCATTTCCTCGCCGACCCGGAGGAGCGCCAGTGCACCGCGCAGCTTCGGTCGAAACAGCACGCTGCCGATCCGGTATGTGGAATAGAGCCCGCGATACCCCAGGCGGGCGATACGGTGCCGGGGCAGGACAGTCGGACGGATGATGTCCGGATCCGGTTTCAGGTCAGATCCTCCAGCGCCTGCTCCATCAGTCGCTGGCAGAGTTCCGGATCGCCGGTTTCCCGCCCCAGCAGCAGCGCCAGTTTGGCAAGAAACATGGTCTCATGTTGAGGTCCGGCGCGGTCGATGGCATGGGCCAGCGCCTCCCACCAGACTTCCAGGGCTTCGGTGTCCATCGGTGTGCCGGTCATGCCTCTGCCTCCAGCCCGAGGGACCGGAGCAGCGCCATGGTTATGAAATCCGGTTCAGGCGATTCCCAGCGTGCCGCGATGTGTCCGTCCGGTCTGACCAGAAATCCGGCATCCGGGCTCTCCGCCCCCAGCACGGCGCGCGCTCGGCCCTGTGAGTCCACCAGGCAGAAGCCGTCGAACGCCGGGTCGGCCCTGTCCAGCACCGTCACGATATCCACCCCGTGCCCGGCAGCGGCGCTGGCCAGCAGGGACCTGTGATCACCGAACTGGATCAGGGTGGGGCGCAGTTTCACATGGTCCAGCAGGAAGCCCTTGCCGCTCCCGTTCCCGTCCCGCCATTCGACCGGGCAGGTGGGCAACGTCGCCCCTGCGGGTGGTCCGGGAAGGTGTGGATCGGTCGGCGTGTTGATGATGGAGGTGGGGAACACGATCGCCGTGGTCTGGCGTGGATTGACCAGTGGCTTGGCGAATTCGTGCTTCACGGCAAGGCTCAGTGCCGCGTCCCGTAGCAGGGTGTGACCGCGTGATGGCGGTGTCATGAACAGGGTGCTCTTGCGTGCCTGGCTGATGTTCTCGTGCGCCGCGAAGACCCGTTCCTCGCTGTAGCTGTCCAGCAGTCGGTCGCCTCCGGTTCCCTGGATCACCGCCGCCAGCTTCCAGGCCAGGTTGCCCGCGTCGTCGATGCCGGAGTTCAGGCCGCGCACGCCGAAGATCGGCACCAGGTGGGCAGCGTCACCGGCGACCAGCACCCGACCGTGGCGATAGCTGTCCAGCGTCAGGCAATGCGCCTTGTAGAGGCTCATCCAGACCAGTTCGTAGTCCGGGTCCTCTCCGATCATCTCCAGATGGGCGGAGATGCGGGCGCGCACCCGTTCCTCCTTCAGTTCCTCCTCCGCATCATCCTCGTCGCGCAGCTGGTAATCGACCCGCCAGATGTCCTTCGGCTGCTTGTGCATCAGCACAGTGGCGCGCGGGTTGGAGACCGGATCGAACCAGGCCCGCCGCTCCGTCGGGTGCTTCGACGCATGGCGGATGTCCGCGATCAGGTAACGTCCCTCGTACGACGTGCCCTTCATCTTCAGCCCCAGCGACTGGCGCACGAAACTGTGGGCACCGTCGCAGGCGACCAGCCAGTCCGACGAAAGACCGTAGGCGCCTGCCGCCGTCTCCACGGTCACGGTCGCCCCGTCTGCATCATGTTTCAGGCCGGTCACGGTACTGGACCAGCGCAGGTCGATGTCGGGATGTTCAAGCGCGGCATCGATCAGGAACTGCTCGGCGAAGCACTGCTGGATGTTGATCATCGGCGGATGCTTCTGGTCCGCATCGTCATGCATGGTCAGCGAGAAGACGGTGTGGTCGTGCCAGAAACTGCTGCCGCCGGTCCAGGCGAGGCCCATGTCCAACGCGGGCTGGGCCGCCCCGAAACGCTCCCAGATTTCCAGCGACCGGCGCGATGTGCAGGTGGCGCGACTGCCGAAACTGGCACTGTCGCGCGGTTCGATAACCGTGCACGACACGCCATGGCAGGCGAGGCCCAGCGCAAGCGTCAGGCCGATGGGGCCGCCGCCGACGATGATGACTGGAACGTGCCCGCCCCTGCCTTCCAGCTCGGGCGGCGGTGTGAAGGGATAGCGCGGAAAGGCGTCGTAGATGTCTCGCCCGATCACCATCCCGTTCTCTCCCCCGTGCGGATCAGCCCTTGCGGAAGTGCTTCGATAGCTTCAGGCCCTGTCCCTGATAGTGGCTGCCGATCTCCGCGCCGTACAGGGTCTCCGGTGTTTCGCTGAGCCGTTCGTAGACCAGGCGGCAGACGCGCTGGCCATGAGCCAGTTCAAAGGGAACTTCGTGGCTGCGGACCTCCAGCACGGCGGGGGTGCCGCCGCCTGATGCCGGGCCATAGCCGAAGCCGGGATCGAAGAACCCTGCATAGTGAATGCGAAACTCACCGAATGACGTGTCATAGGCCACCATCTCGGCAGCGGAGTCGGGCGGCACTGCAACCCGTTCGCGGCTGACCAGGATATAGAACTGGTTCGGGTCCAGGATCAGTGTCCGGTCGGCATTGGCATGTACCGGCTCCCAGAACTCCTCCACCGGATAATGGTCGATGCGATTCAGGTCGATCAGCGGGGCGTGGTGCCGGGCGCGGTATCCGATCAGCCCGCCGTGACTCTCGCCTGAAAGATCGACGGAGACCCAGAGCCCGTCGCGGATTGTCGGCTCCGCGCCATCCAGGCTCTCCGGGCTCACCAGCGCGCTGCGCTGATGCAATTCCCGGTGCAGAGTGTCGGAGGGGCGTGACTTGCCGCGCCAGACGCGCAGCTGGTTCAGGCGCAAACCGGCACTGACCAGTACCGAGAAGGTGCGGGGCGCGATCTCCAGGTACAGTGGGCCTTCGTAACCTGCCGCGACGCTCTCGAAGCTCTCGCAATGGTCGGTGACAAGCCGGGTGAAGACGTCAAGTCGGCCCGTCGAACTCTTCGGGTTGGTCTTGGCCGACATATCGCGGGGCAGGCGCACACGCTCCTGCAGTTCCACGATGTAGACACAGCCCCGCTCCAGCACCGTCGGTGTGCCGAGGTCGATCTCGTGCATTGTCAGGCGGTCGAGTTTCTGTTTCACGGTGGATGACGCGCCGGGCAGGAAGCTTGTCCTGACGCGCCAGGCACGGCGACCGAGGCGCAGGTCCAGACTGGCGGGCTGGATCAGCTCCTCCGGCACGCCGCCGTCAGCGAAAATCCGACCCTCCTCCACCAGCCGCCGCAGGGCCTGTCCGGGCAGGATGCCGGTGCGTCGCGCGCGTTCCTGTGTGCCGCCGGTGTCTGCCGCTGAATTCTGGCCTGAAGCCATTCCCGCCCCCGATAACCGCTATCCTGCACCGGCGTTGTTGATCGCCCGTGAACCATCGGCTTTTATGGCCCCTGAATCAGGTCCAGAGTCAACCGTGAGCAGCGCCGTCAGTCGAGTCCCGACGCCTGCGCGACTGACCGCAAACAGGGACCAGCACCAGGGAGAGACGTTCCATGAGCCGGGAAGCCTACGCCAACAATCTCGACATGAACCTTGCGAACAGCACGGTGCTGACGCCGCTCAGCCTGATCCGGCGGTCGGCGGCGGTCTATCCCGACAAGCCGGCGCTGGTGCATGGTGACGTGACACAGAGCTGGTCGGAGACCTATGCGAACTGTGTCCGGCTGGCTTCGGCGCTGAAGGGGCGGGGCATCGGTGAACTGGATACCGTCGCCATCATGTGTCCGAACACGCCGCCGATGTACGAGGCGCATTTCGGGGTGCCCATGATCGGTGCCGTGCTCAATGCCCTCAACTATCGCCTGACCGCGCCGGAGATCGCCTTCATCCTGGACCACGGCGAGGCGAAGGCGCTGATCACCGACACCGAGTTCGCGCCGATCATCAAGGAAGCGCTGCAGATCATCGGTCGCGACATGCTGGTGATCGACATTGCCGACCCCCAGGGGCCAGGTGGCGAGCGGCTGGGCGAGATCGAGTATGCTGACTTCCTCGCCGAGGGTGACGCCGACATGGAATGGTCGATGCCGGAGGACGAGTGGCACAAGATCGCGCTCAACTATACCTCCGGCACCACGGGCAACCCGAAGGGCGTCGTCTTCAGCCATCGCGGGGCCTATCTGAATTCCATCAACAATGCGCTGACCTGGGGGATGCCGACGCACACGCGCTACCTCTGGACCCTGCCGATGTTTCACTGCAATGGCTGGTGCTTCCCCTGGACGCTGGCCGCGGTGGCGGGTGTGAGCATCTGCCTGCGCCGGGTGGATTCCGGCACGATCTATGACGCCATCGCGACCCACGACGTCACGCACCTCTGCGGTGCGCCGATCATCATGCAGTTCATCACCGGCGCCAGCGAGAAACAGAAGAAGCCCTTCGACCAGAAGGTCAACATGATGGTCGCCGCTGCTCCGCCACCCGCCGCCGTGCTGGCCGAGATGGCGCGTCAGGGCTTCGAGGTGACGCATGTCTATGGCCTGACGGAGAGCTACGGTCCCTGCGTGGTCTGTGCCTGGAAGGATGAGTGGAACGACCTGAGCGCCGATGAGAAGGCCCGGATGAAGGCCCGTCAGGGTGTTACCTCCATCATGCAGGAAGCCCTGATGGTCGCCGATCCCGACACCATGGAACCGGTGCCGATGGACGGGCAGGCCATGGGGGAGGTGATGATGCGCGGCAATGCCATCATGTGTGGTTACCTGAAGAACCCGAAGGCGACGGATGACTCCTTCAAGGGTGGCTGGTTCCATACCGGCGACCTCGGGGTCTGGCATCCGGATGGCTATATCGAGCTGAAGGACCGGTCGAAGGACATCATCATTTCCGGCGGCGAGAACATTTCCTCCATCGAGGTGGAGGACACGCTGTACCGCCATGACGCTGTGGCAGCCTGCGGCGTCGTGGCCAAGCCGAGCGAGAAGTGGGGCGAGACGCCGGTGGCCTTCATCGAGCTGAAGCCCGGCAGGTCAGCCACGGCGGAGGAGATGATCGCCTTCATCAGGGAGCATCTGGCAGGCTACAAGTGTCCTCGCGAGATCGTCTTCTGCGAGGTGCCGAAGACGTCGACCGGCAAGATCCAGAAGTTCAAGCTACGGGATCTTGCCCGCGCCGGGTGAGGCGGCGGGCATGGTTCGCGCCACCTTGCGTTCGCGATAGAAGGTGTAGATGCCACTGGCCACGATGATCGCGGCACCCAGCAGCGTGAGGGGGCGTGGCACATCGCCAAAGACAAACAGGCCGACCAGCAGCGCCCAGACAAGCATGGTGTAGCGGAAGGGGGAGATGAATCCGATGTCCCCCACCCGCATCGCCATGGTGATGAACATGTACCCGAAACTGACGAAGAACGCGGCACCGGCCAGCAGGACCAGATCGCCCTGGGCGACGCTGTTCCATCCCTGCACGACGGAGGCGACGCCCGACATGGTGGTGACAGCGAGCGATGTCACAAGGGTCACGAAGATGTTGGGCACGGCGCGGTCGAGTTGTCGGGTGCTCAGGTCACGCAGGACCACGAAGATGACCGTGGTCAGGGCGACCAGGGAATAGATGTTGAAACCTTCCGATCCCGGTCGGACGATCAGCAGCACACCGACGAAGCCGGCGAAGATGGCCGTGTACCGGCGCCAGCCCACGGGTTCCTTCAGGAACAGGGCGGCGGCGAGGGTCATGGCCAGCGGCAGGGACTGCAGGATTGCCGAGACATTGGCGATGGGCATGTGGAACAGGGCGGTCAGGAAACAGATCATCTGCCCCATGTCACCCAGTGTGCGCCAGACCATGATCCGCTGGTCGCGGCGCGCGGGCCGGAACCGCAGCACTCCCTGCCAGCGCGCGATCGCCAGGATCAGCAGCGTCGTGCCGATGCCGCGCAGGAACACGGCCTGAAACAGGTTCAGGTTGGCGGAGACAAGCTTCATCAGCGTGTCGTTCAGCACGAAGGCGGCCATCGCGGCCATCATCAGGCCGGCGCCGCGCAGGTTCTCGGCAAGTGGTGTCATCGGTCTCGAGATCAGTTCCCGTCCATGGCGCCTTCGCGACGGAATGCGGCCCGCACCTGTCTGGCGTGACGCCGCTCCGCGCGCAGCATGATCCAGCCCGAAAGCAGGACGCCGGATGCGACCACGGCGACGATCAGTGTTGCAAGTGCATTGATGTCGGGGCTGACCCCCAGCCGGACCTTGGAGAAGATCAGCATCGGCAGGGTGGTGGCACCGGGGCCGGTGACGAAGCTGGCGATCACCAGATCATCGAGCGACAGGGTGAAGGCCAGCAGCCAGCCCGACAGCAGGCCCGGCATCAGCATCGGCAGCGTGATGCGGCGCAGGACGGTAAGCGGGCGCGCGCCCAGGTCCATCGCCGCTTCCTCCAGCGCCCGGTCGAGTCCGGCGACGCGCGACCGCACAACCACCGCGACATAGGCGGCGGCGAAGGTGATGTGGGCGATGATGACGGTGGTCATGCCGCGTCCGGCGGGCCAGCCCACCAGTCCCTCCATGGCGATGAACAGCATCAGCAGCGACAGGCCGGTGATCACCTCCGGCATCACGAGCGGTGCGGTCAGCATGGTCGAGAAGCCGGTGCGCCCGCGAAACCGTCCGAAGCGGGAAAGCGCGTAGCCTGCAAGGCCGCCGATCACCACAGCCACCGTCGCGCTGATCGCCGCGATCTGCAGCGACATGGAGGCCGCGCCGAGGACCTGCGGGTCGCGGAACAGTTCGCCGTACCACTTCACCGACCATCCGCCCCAGACCGCCACCAGCCGCGACGCGTTGAAGGAATAGACGATCAGCACGATGATCGGCAGGTAGAGGAATGCGAACCCGGCCCAGAGGCAGAGGGTGAGAAAGCTGCCGCGCCTCATCCCTGTTCCGCCCGTGACTGGGTGCGGTCCAGCAGCAGGATCGGCACGATCAGCAGCAGCAGCAGGATCGTGGCAAGGGCAGATGCGACGGGCCAGTCGCGGTTGTTGAAGAACTCCTGCCACATGACCTTGCCGATCATCAGCGTATCTGGTCCACCCAGCAGTTCGGGAATGACGAACTCCCCCGCAGCCGGAATGAAGACCAGCAGGCAACCCGCTGCCACACCGGGCAGGGACAGGGGCAGGGTGACCCGCCAGAAGGTCGTCGCGGGGCGTGCGCCGAGGTCCGCCGCCGCCTCCAGCAGGCTGCCGTCCAGCCGCTCCAGCGTGGCGTAGAGTGGCAGGATCATGAACGGCAGGTACGAATAGACGATGCCGAGCTGCACCGCGAACTCCGTGTTCAGCATCCGCATGGGGTCATCAATGACACCAAGCCACATCAGGGCGCTGTTGATCATCCCCTGATCCTGCAACAGCGTCGACCAGGCGTAGACCCGGATCAGGAACGAGGTCCAGAACGGAAGGATCACCAGCAGCAGCAGCGGGGTTCGCATGCCCGGCTCGGCCCGTGCGATGGCATAGGCCATGGGATAGCCGATCAGCAGGGTCAGCAGTGTGGAGATCGCCGCGATTCGGAGGGAGCCCAGCAGCGCCTGCAGATAGAGCGGGTCGTCCAGGATCAGGGCAAAATTGGCCCAGGTCGCCTGCAGCACCGGCCAGCCATCCTGCCAGATCAGGAAGTCACTGACCGGGGGGACCGAATAGGCAGCCTCCGACAGGGAAATCTTGATGACGAACAGGAACGGGATGGCGAAGAACAGCAGCAGCCAGGCGGTCGGGATCAGGATGCCGATCAGGCGTCCGCGGCTGGCGCTGAGCGCGGGGCTGTCCGCGACCCGGTCTGCCGCCGTGTCGGTCATTGATGCAGCACCACCGGTGCCTGCGGATCCCACTCCACCTCCACGGTATCCTCCCAGGTCAGCGGCTCGTCGCGCCGACGGGTGGTGTTGGTGCGGGAGACCTGGACAATGCGCCCGTCAGCCAGCCGTACGTGGAAGATCGACAGGTCACCCAGATAGGCAATGTCCTCCACCTTTCCGGTCAGGAAGTTGCTGGCAGGTGCTGCCTCCGAAGGCGCGGACCCGGCCTTGCGGATACGCATCTTCTCCGGTCGGATGCCGATGGCGACCTGGCTCTCCGGGTCAGCGGCAATCTTGTCCTCCAGAACGATCGGGCAGGGCAGGGCAGGGCAATGGACGGACCCGTCGGCGAGGTCCGCCGTGCCCTCGAAGACATTGATGGTGCCGATGAACTCTCCGACCATCCGGTTGGCGGGGAACTCGTAGATGTCGCCCGGGGTTCCGACCTGGATGATCCTGCCCGCGTTCATGACGGCAAGCCGGTCGGACAGTGTCATCGCCTCTTCCTGATCATGGGTGACCATGATGAAGGTGATGCCGACCTTGACCTGGATGTTGGCCAGTTCGAACTGCGTCTTCTCCCGCAGTTTCCTGTCCAGCGCTGCCAGGGGTTCATCCAGCAGCAGCAGCTTGGGGCGCTTCACCAGGGCGCGGGCCAGGGCGACGCGCTGTCGTTGGCCGCCGGAGAGCTGATGCGGCTTGCGGCGCCCGTACTCACCGAGCTGCACCATCGACAGCGCCTCCGCGACACGGTCATCGCGCTCCGACTTGACGACCTTCTCCTGCTCCAGACCGAAGGCCACGTTCTGCGCCACGCTCATGTGCGGAAACAGGGCGTAGGACTGGAACATCATGTTCACCGGGCGGCGATAGGCGGGGACGTCCGCCATGTCCTGTCCGTCGATCATGATGCGGCCACTGGTCGGCGTCTCGAAACCGCCCAGCATGCGGAGCAGGGTAGTCTTGCCGCAGCCCGAACCGCCGAGCAGCGAAAAGTACTCGCCGCGCCGGATTTCCAGATCGATACCGTCAACGGCCAGCGTGCCGCCGAAGTCCTTGGTGACGCCCTGGATGCTGACCAGGGTATCGGTGCTGTCGGCGGCGGCCAAGTGCCTCTACTCGCCCGTGCGGACCCTGGTCCACGACCGGTTGACGGCGCGGGTGAAGCGCGGCGACTTCAGCACGGCGGCGAACAGTTTCTCCTTCACCGCGTCGTTGGGAAAGATCGACGGATTGGTGCGTACTTCCTCATCCACCATCGGCAGTGATTCAGGTACTGCGTTGGCATACCAGACATAATTGGTGACACCGGCGATGTTCTTCGGCTCCAGCGCGAAGTTGATGAACGCGTGCGCGGCATCAAGGTTTGGTGCCCCGGCGGGAATGGCCATCATGTCGAACCAGATGAACGTGCCCTCGCGCGGGATCTTGTATTCGATCTCGACCCCGTTGCCGGACTCGCTGGCCCGCGCGGCGGCGATGAAGATGTCACCGGAAAACCCGGCAGCGACGCAGATCTCGCCATTGGCCAGATCGTTGATGTAGCGCGAGGAATGAAAGTAGCGGTAGTTGGGGCGCAGCTTCAGCAGATGCTCCTCCGCCTTCTTCAGCCAGTCCATGTCCTCGGCGCCCTGATCGCCGCCCAGATAGTTGATGACCAGCGGGACGATCTCCTCCGCCGAGTCGACCAATGTCACGCCACAGTCGGCCAGCTTTGCCACCGTTTCCGGGTCAAACAGCAGGTCGAACGTGTCCAGCGGCACGTCGCCCAGCCGTTCCTTCACCTTCTTCACATTGACGCCGATTCCGTTGGTGCCCCACTGCCAGATCGCACCATATTCCAGATCGGGATCAACGGTACGGACACGGTCCATCAGCACCGGGTCCAGATTGGCGAGGTTGGGGATCTTCGACTTGTCCAGCTTCTGCACCGCGCCCGCCTTGATCAGGCGTCCGAGCGTCGGCATGGCTGTCGGGACCACCAGGTCGTAACCGGAACTGCCGGCCAGCAGCTTGGCCTCCAGCACGTCATTGGAATCGTAGACGTCGTAGTTGACCCTGGTGCCTGTCTCGGCTGTGAAATCCGCCAGTGTCGTCTCGCCAATATAGTCGGACCAGTTGTAGAAGTTCAGCTCACCGTCAGCCATCGCAGCGGCGGGCAGAAGGGCGGCAGCAGCCACCAGGGAGATCAGGGAACGTCGCATGGCAGGTGGCTCCTCGACAGGACATGAAACATGTCTGCGATTCGTACTCCGGTGCCGGGATGCTGGCAATGGCTGGCTGCAACCTGACGGCAGAATCCGGGCTGTCCTTGCGGACAGGTTATCCGGCCACGGCGGACCAGATTGCCGCCGTCAGAATGCCGGTGGCCATGGCTGCAACGGCGCTGCGCGTGAGCCACATCACGGCCATCGCGGCGAGCACCGCGCCACCTTCCCGCAGGCCAGAATGCAGCAGGGTGGTGACGATCAGCCCGGCGATGACGGAAGTCGACATGGCCTCCAGAAAGGCCTCGACGCGCGGTGTCGCGGGTACGTGCCGCATCAGCCATGGTCCGGCCAGTCGGGTGAGGAGTGTGACGAGGGCCATTGCCACGATGGCGATGGCGGCCGGGAGATTATCGACCATGCTGCACCGCGCCGACCAGGCCGCCGCTGACCGCAGCAGCGATGATGTTCCAGCCTGCGGGCAGCAGGTCCACCGTCAGCAGGGCGACGGCCACGGCAGTGATTACCGGCAGGATGCGCGCACCCTGCCGAAGATCGCCGCAGACAACCGCCGCGAAGAAGGCGGGCATGACCACATCGACGCCCCACTGATCAAGGTTTCCGGCCAGGCTGCCGATGGTTGCCCCCAGGATGGTTCCCGTCGTCCAGGCCATCCAGAGCATCAGCCCGCCACCCAGCAGATACCCGATCTCCGGATCGCCGGACCGGAGCGAGGTCTGGGTATCGGCGAAGTTGGCATCGCTGAGAGTGACCAGCGCGAGCGCTCTTTGCCATGGAGACAACTGGTTGATCCAGCCGGACAGGGCAGCACCCATGATGATGTGGCGCGCGTTCACCGCCAGCGTGACAAGGGTGAGACTGAACAGCGGCAATGGTGACTGCCACAGGTCCAGCACCGCGAACTGGGAAGCGCCGGCGAAGACCAGCCCACTCATGACGGAAGCCTGCGTCGTGCTCACACCTGTCTGCACTGCTGCCGCGCCAAAGCCGATACCGAACGGAATGACGAAGATTGCGACCGGCATCAGCCGCAACATGCCGCGACGCACTCCGATCAATGTGAAGCGTGCCTTTGGGGTCGTTTTGCGGATGGCGGAATTGCTAACCATGGAACCGGTTATAGATGGCTGCTCGATTGACCGTCAACCAGAACAACGGTTAGAATTCTGCCATGACCTATTCCAGTGGCGCACCCATACGGCTGGCCGGTGGTCGGCTGGCGCTTGATCTTGTCAATACAGCCGACTGGACATCGGACGGCACTGTCGCCGACGAGAAACTGGTGACTGTCGAGGATGTTTGCCTCTGGGCTGACGCGCTCGGCCTGCCAAAGTCACTGCAACCGGAAAGTGTCGGGCAGTTGAAAGTGTTGAGATCTGCTGTCCGCAACCTGCTCACGGGTCAAGGTGACGCCGGGGTTGCAACCGAAGTGGTGAGCCAGGCCATGCAGGGAGCCGACTGGAAGAGCGCGCTGCCCGACGCCCGCGATGAATCTGGCCAGGCCGTGTCGCTGACAATCGCCCAACTGGTAGCTGTATCCGCTGTCTCGATCCTGTCGGACGAACGGGAGATTTCGCGGGTGAAACTCTGCCCCGGACACGACTGCGGCTGGCTGTTTCTTGACGAGACCCGGAACGGACGCCGCCGCTGGTGCCTGATGGCGACTTGTGGCAACCGCGCCAAGGCCCGCAGGAACTATGCCCGGCGGCGTGTGGTGAACGGCTGATCCGACCTGCTGTCGAGGTCCCGCGGGCAGCCGGATGATCGCCTGCATTGGACCGCAGAAGCACATGCAGGCTCATGCATTCGCATTTCCGGATGCCGGACGGATTCCGGATCAACCAGAGAAACAATTGAAGTGTAGATTCCGGAAATATTCAATTCTGGATGGTGGTCGGGTCTGTTTTTTTCTGCCGGAGACTTGCGATTGTTGATGAGTCGCAAGATCAAAAAAGTGTTGGGACGCGATTTCATGGTTAAACACTTTAAGAGCGCGTTTGGTCACATAATGAATCTTTTGAGGGCATTTAGATCATTGCACTCGTAAAAAGAGTGTGAATAAAGTGCTACCGTGAGTTACCGGTAGAGGGCGATCAGGATGGTCGAGGTTGTTGGACTTGATGCAGCCGATACACTGACGGGTACGGATGATGCCGATACCCTGATCGGCAATGGTGGCGACGACAGGCTGGATGCCCTCTCCGGTGCAGACGTGATCCTTGGCGGCGCCGGTGACGATACTGTCGACGGCGGTGCCGGTGACGACAGTGTTTCAGGGGGCAGCGGCAATGACAGTCTCGACGGGGACCGGAATACCACGGTCACCACGTCGGATGTCACGACCACGACGACCAATGACCCTCTGACGATCAGCCTGACGGTTGCCGATGAATCGAACCGGGTGTTCGAGGATGTCAGCGGCTTCGTCTCCCGCGAGGCGCAGGTCTCCGCCGATCTGAATATTGCCTTCGTCATTGATATCTCGGGCAGCATGAGCGGGCAGTTCCAGGGATCGACTGTCGGCGATCTCAATGGCGATGGTTCATCCAACACGCTGCTTGACGCTGTCATTGCCTCCTTCTCGTCCCTGAACCAGTCGCTCGTCGATGCCGGGCTGGGTGACGCGAACATCGCCATCATCCCGTTCGCATCCAGTTCGCAGATACTGTTCACCGGTCGTGCCGACCAGGATTCGGACCAGAACGGTGTGCTGGATGTCGTTCAGGTGCTCTCGGCGCTGGATGACGGCGGATCGACAGCATTCGATGCGGGCCTCCAGCAGGCCCAGATTTTCTTCGACGGCGTTTCATCGGGCGAGAATCAGGTCTTCTTCATCTCCGACGGCTTGCCGAACAACAACGGTTTCATTGACGAGTCGGAGACCCTGCGCGATCCCGCCGGGACCGGCGCGGACATTCGCGCGATTGCCCTGGGAAGCTCCGCCAGCCTGGGCAGTCTGGACCTGCTTGACGACGGACTTTCCAACAATTCCGTGGAGCGGGTGCTCGATCCGGATGCGCTTGATGCGGGACTGATCGACACGAATGTGCCGGTTTCCGAGATCGACCGTGTGGAGATCTTCGTCAATGGCGTGCTCGAAACGACCATCGCCGCGGCGCAGCTCGTCGAGACTCCGTTCGGATTGCGCTTTTCCGCAACGGCTGCCGGGCTGAGCCCTGCGTTCGAGGATACGGTCGCGGCGCGTGTCGTCGCGGTCGATGGCTCGACAGTGACGACGAGCCAGGTGATCGGGGTTGCCGCCGACAATGCCGCGGGCAATGACACGCTGGATGGTGGTCCGGGCAACGACACGCTGGATGGTAACGGCGGGATCGATACCGTCGACTACAGTGCCGGTGGCAATGGCCTGATTGACGCTGCCGAACTGAATCTGCAGGAAATTGGCAGCACCGCGCCGGCCCTGTTCGACGGTGATGGCTTCGAATGGGACTTCGACGGTTCGCTGTCGGTTCAGGACGGGACAAGTGACGCTTTTGACGGTGGCCTGCAACTTCTCCTCACCCAGGCCGGCGTCTCGACAGCTTTTGCACCGGACAGCCTGATCCGTCAGTCGGCTGACGGGCGCACGCTCGCCGCATCGAACACATCCCAGGACATTGGTATTGATCGTCAGGTGTTTGTCCCCGGCGATGCGGCATTTGCACGGTATCTGGAAACCTTCACCAACCTGGGGACGGTGGCTCAGACATTCACGGTGCAGATCGTGTCCAATCTTGGTTCCGACACCGCTACCCAGGTGCTGGCGCAAAGTCCTGCCGAACAGGGTTTCGGCCAGGGCGACCGGTTCGTGATCTCGGATGACGGGCAGGCCGGTTCCGGAGATCCTTTCGTGCTTCACTATTTCGGTGATGGCACCGGTGCCGCGCGGCCACAGGTCGGTTCGCTGAGCAATGACACGCTGTTCTACCAGTTCGAGCTGACGCTGGCCCCGGGCGAGTCGACGTCCATCCTGCACTTCACGTCCCAGTCACAGGACATCAACGCACTGGGAAATCTGCTTCTGGCGCTGGAGGGTGGTGCAACCGGCCAGTTGCAGTCGATGACCGCAGAGGACCTGGCACGGGTTTCGAACTTTGCGCTGGACCCGGACGCGATCACGGGCAACCCCGTGACCGTCGATCTGGAGGCCGGGCAGGCGCTGGATCCCTTCGGCGCCATCGATGTGCTGGCCTCCATCGAGAACGTGATCGGAACGCCGGACGACGACGCGATTGCCGGTGATGGTGGGCAGAACCGTCTGGAAGGGCGGGATGGCGATGACGCCCTGTTCGGGCGGAGCGAGGACGATCTCCTGATCGGCGGATCGGGCGACGACCTGCTGGTCGGCGATGGCGATCAGAGCAACACCACCGATGCGACAGTCACGACGACCGCCGGGGACCCGCTGACCATCAGCCTGACCCTGCCGGATGCATCGAACGACACGGTCATTCCGGCAAGCGGCTTCGTGACCGGCGATACGGTGATCGGTGACAGCGTCAACATCGCCTTCGTGATCGATGTCTCCGGCAGCATGCTTTCGGCATTCTCCGGTGCCAGTGTCGGTGATCAGGACGGCGACGGCACGTCGAACACGCTTCTGGATGCGGTGATTGCGTCATTCGTGTCGCTGAACCAGTCGCTCATCGATGCCGGTCTGGCCGATGCAAATGTCGCCGTCATCCCGTTCTCCGACGATGCCAGCATTGTCGAGGAGGCGACGGCCGGGTTCGACAGCAACCTGGACGGCGTGACGGATATCGAGGAGGCGCTGCGGGCGCTGACACCGGGCAATCTCACCTTCTTCGATGCCGGACTGGCGTCGGCTGTCACGTTCTTCGAAACGGCGGGCGCAGGCGCGAACCACGTCTTCTTCATTTCGGACGGTGATCCGAACGGTGGTCCTTTCGACGATGAATCCGCGGTCCTGCGCGATCCGGCGGGCATCAATGCCACCATCCGGGGTATTGGTCTGGGCGCCAACGCGGGCCTGGCTCAGATCGATCTGCTGGATGACGGTCTCGCCAACAATTCGGCGGAACGCGTGACGGATCCCGCCCTGCTGGACGCCAACCTGCAGGACAGCGGAGTCGTTGCCGCCGACATCGCGCGCGTCGAACTGCTGGTCAACGGGGTGGTTGTGGAAACCATCGACGGTGCGGATCTGACAGCGACGGCGCTGGGGCTGCGTTTCGCGACCGACCTGCCGGGACTGGAAGCCAGTGCATCCGACGAGGTCTCGGCGCGCGTGATCGCGGTTGACGGATCGACCGCGAGCACCAGCCAGACCGTGGGCCTGCTGGTCGGTGATGGTACCGGCGATGATACCCTGTTCGGCGACGACGGGGCCGACACCCTGGCCGGCAACGGCGGGGACGACCAACTGGTCGGCGGCGCAGGCGGCGACATCGCTGACGGTGGCGAAGGCAACGACGAGCTGTTCGGCGGCAGTGGTGGCGACCTGTTGCTGGGCAGTGAAGGCGCGGACCGCATCGATGGTGACGGCAATCTCGCGGTCACCTCTTCGGACACGGTCACCACGATCACGACGAACGAGCCGCTGACCATCAGCATGACCGTTGCCGACCGCTCCGACGAAGCCACCGAGACACTGACGGGCTTCGTCTCGCGCGATCAGGTCGTGAACGACGACCTCAACATCGCGTTCGTGCTGGATCATTCGGGCAGCATGATCGATCCGTTCCAGGGCGCAGCCGTGGGTGACGTCAATGGTGACGGGTTCGCCAACACGATCCTGGATGCGGTGATCGTTGCCGTCGGTTCCCTGAACGGTTCCCTGATCGATGCCGGACTGGGCGGTGCCAACGTCTCGGTGATCCAGTTCGACGACACGGCGGAGATCATCAGCACCGGTCGTGCCGATGCCGACAGCAATGGCGACGGCATTACCGATGTCAGCACCGTGCTTGCCGGTATCCAGAGTTCCGGCGCGACCCACTTCGATGTGGCTCTGGCGGAGACCATTGATTTCTTCGGCACCGTTGGCAACGGCGCGAACCATGTCTTCTTTCTCAGCGACGGCCTGCCCAACGGCGGATCCTTCCTTGACGAGTCCGAGATCCTGCGGGATCCGGCGGGGATTGATGCAACGATCCGGGCAATCAGCCTGGGGTCAGGCAACAATCTGCTGGACCTCGACCTGCTGGACGACGGCCAGGACAATGGTTCGGTGGAACTGGCGGCGGACCCGCTGACACTTGACGCCAACCTTCAGGGTGCGGACGTCGATGCGGGGGAGATCGACCGGGTCGAGGTCCGCGTCAATGGCATCCTGCAGACGACCATCCCTGCGGCGGCGCTTGTCTCCACGCCATTCGGCCTGCGGTTCTCGGCGCAGGTGAGCGGCCTTGATGTCGGTGCCGACGACGTCGTCGAGGCAACACTGATTGCCACGGATGGTACCTCTGTCAGTACGGCACAGACGATAGAGGTCGATGGTGGCGCCGGGGCCGGCAACGACGTGATCAGCGGCGGCGCGGGCAATGACACGCTCAGCGGCAACGGCGGCAATGACCTGATCCAGGGCAACGACGATGCCGACGTGGTGTTCGGTGGTGCAGGGGACGACAGCCTGCAGGGCAATGACGGCAACGACACGCTGAGCGGTGGTCTGGGTGATGACAACCTGGATGGCGGTGCCGGCGTTGATACGGCTGACTACAGCAATGCTGCGCAGGCGCTCACGATAACGCTGGATCCCGGCAGCAGCATCACCCGCGACCCGGACGTGACGGGTGAGGGGCAGGATAGCCTGGCGGGCATCGAGAACCTGATCGGAAGTGCCTTCGACGATCTTGTGTTTGGCGATCTACAGGCGAACCGTATCTCGGGTGGTGCAGGTACGGACGACATCTTCGGTCTTGGCGGAGCCGATACGCTCCTCGGAGAAGCGGGCGACGACTTCGTCGAAGGGGGCAACGGTGACGATCTGGTCCTTGGCGGTACTGGCAATGATCTTCTTGTCGGTGAGGACGAGATCGTGGTGCCGGGCAGCAACGGAAGCACCCCTGGCGACGACACGCTTGATGGTGGCGACGGCGATGACACGCTGGATGGCGGGGCCGGGAATGACAGCCTGATCGGCGGAACCGGTTTCGATCTGGCCGACTATCGGTTCAGCCCCGGTGCGGTGACTGCTGATCTCGGGACCGGGCAGGCGACCGGCGACGGTACCGACACGCTCTCCGGTATCGAAGCGGTCGCGGGCAGTGTCCTGGGTGACCTGCTTGTCGGCGATGCGACCGACAATCTGCTGCAGGGAGATCAGGGCGATGACACGCTCTCCGGCAAGGGTGGAGACGACACGCTTGACGGGGGCCTCGACACGGACACGGCCGATTTCAGCAGCAGTTTCATCGGTGTGGATGTCGACCTCGCCGCCGGGACTGCCACGGGCCAGGGCAATGACACGCTGATCAGTATCGAGAATGTCGTCGGTGCGGTGGGTAATGACACCTTGTCGGGCAATGCGGCGGCGAACCGGCTGGAAGGTGCTGCAGCGCAGGACATCCTGACTGGCAACGACGGTAATGACACGCTGATCGGCGGTGACGGGGGCGACTTCCTGTTTGGCGGCAACGGCAATGACCAGCAGTTTGGCGGCAGCGGCGATGATGAGTTCGCAGGCAGTCCGGGCAATGACCTGATTGACGGTGGTTCCGGGACGGACATCCTGAATCACAGCCTTTCCACCGGTGCGGTTCAGGTCGATCTGGTGCAGGGGACCGCCAGCGGGCAGGGCAGTGATACGCTGGTCAGTATCGAGCAGGTCTTCGGCTCCGGCTTTGACGACCTGCTGCGCGGTTCAGCGGGCGGCGACTTGCTGAGCGGCGGCGATGGTGACGACACACTGGCCGGTGGATTCGGCGATGACACCTTGTTTGGTGGAGCCGGGGTCGACCAGGCAGTCTTCGAGGGGAACCTTGATCCATTCGCTGTTGAATTCGTCAGCGACGGCAGTGGGTTGAGGTATCTGCTGCAGGATATTTCACCCTTCGTGGACGATGAGACAGACCAGCTTGATGCGTCAATCGAGATTTTGAGCTTTGCCGATATCAGTTTTGATCTCGGGCAGGGTCTCGCAGGCGCAGATGCCCTGAGCGGCAGTGGCGGGAACGATCTGATTGGCGGACTTGGCGGAGCGGATCTTATCGAAGGGCGCGCTGGTGATGACCTGCTGATTGGTGACACAGGCGACGATACGCTGCTGGGGGGCACTGGTGATGATACCCTCATCGGCGGTGTCGGTGATGATGTCCTGTCTGGTGGCGGCGGCGATGACTCGTTGATCGGCGGAGTGGGTGCGGACCTGTTCCTGATCGACGCTGTCGATGGCAGTTCAGTCGTCAGCGGGTTTGATTCTGGAGCGGATCAAATTGATCTGAGTGCCTTTGAAATCTTCGATTTCGACGATCTGATCGACAACAGCGAAGTGCTGGTTGTCGCGGCTGTTGAGGGAGAACCGACAAGCAGCCTGCTGGTGACATTGAGCGACACCCAAACCCTGTTGATCAATACCTTCGTCGGATCAGGCCCGCAGGCCGGTGATTTCATCTTCGCCGACGCACCTGACCGGCCCTTCGATGCCGACCGTGATCTGGAAGTTGCCGACGGCGACTGGCGCTATACGGGGCGTACGGTGGACAAGGCGCTCGGCGACACGACCCAGTATGCCGCGCAGGACTGGTCGGCACCCGACATCACCACCCTGTCGACGGAGCAGGGATTCCATCTCGCGGTTGGCGACGTGACCGGGGACGGCAATGCGGAGATCATCATCGCGGGTCCGTCGGGCATCCGGATCGTCGGAGCGACGGGTCAGACGGTCGCGACAGCCACGGTCGGGCCGACGCCACGTGACGTGATCCTGGAGGATGTCGACGGTGACGGTGACCTGGAGATCATAACCGGGTCCCGAGGCACCACGAACCTTCAGATCAATGTGGTCGACGGGGATGGAACGCTGCTGCAAACGATTGCCGGGCCGGGCGGCGGCAGCGATGCGAGCAACCTGCAGATGTATCCGGTCGCCTATCTCGGCGACGGTGATCTGGCCGTGGCCTTCCGTTCCGGCTTTGACCTGGATCCGCGTGGGGTGGCTGTCTACGACCTCAATGACGGAACGGAGCAGTTCCTCTTCGACACCGGACCGGAAGTGACGAGCGTCAGTGTTGGCAGTCTTGGCAACAATGGCGCACTGGACTTTGCGCTGAACATCTTCACGCCCTCGAACGGTGCTACCGGTCGTGGCACTGACGGCACCGGAACACTCACGCGCGACGTCCGTTCCAGCGCGATCATTGTCGGCGAGGACGGTTCTGAATCCCTTGTTCAGGATGTTGTTCTCACCGGCGGCGGCACCACATCGGGCTCCGTCGAACAGGTCATCGTCGATCTGGACGGTGACGGCGTGAACGAGATCCTGCTGTCCAGTGGCCATACGGCACAGCATCGGGGTCTGACCGAGGTGCAGGTGCTCGGTGCGGACGGGACCGTCGAGCATCGGGCCACCACGATCTCCGACGCTCCGGCGACCCTGCTTGCGCATGACATGGATGGTGACGGCAACCTCGAAGTGGTCGTCAGCCATGGCAGCAGTCAGGACCTGCGACTGTTCGATCACGACCTCAACCTGCTCGCAGGCCGTACCGGTATCACCTTCTCGGTTGCTGCCGCAGCGGACGTCGATGGCGATGGGCTGGCCGAGATCGTCACCGCCAACGGCTCTGCCGTCCGGGTCCTTTCCGGCGCCGACCTCTCGGACTTTACTGGGCCAATCGATCTCGGTGCGAACATCAGACGGATCGCGACCACGGACATTGACGGCGATGGCCGTGCCGACCTCATTGCCACCACGGATGGTGGAACTTTCCTGATACAGGGAGATGCACCTGTGCCTGACAGCACCGACGTCATCATCACGCCTTCCATTCCAGGCGTCATTGCGGACACCGGGGAAAGTTTCAGTTTTTCAACGGTCTATACCAACGGGTTGGGCGATGAAGCGACCACGGGTATCGGTCTGCGGATTCATTTCGACAGTTCCGTCCTGAACTATGACCTGGCTTCGAACGTCTTCGCGCGATCGCTGCAGCCCTTCGGGCAGGTCATCGAGGCGGATACGCAGGATTTCGACAACGACGCATCGACGGATACCTTCGTCGCCTTCAACTGGGCGGATTTCGGTGGCAACTGGCCGGGACCTGGCAATCTGCCTCAGGTGCTGCTGGATTCCACGTTCACCGTGACTGGCAACGCCTCGGACACCTCGATCAATTATTCCGCATCCAGCGTACCGAACGGATTCGGATTTGATGCGACATCATTCGAAGTCGTGGCTGATCGCTGGCCCTTGCCCGACAATCTGCTGGTCACGGAAGGGGCACTTTCCGGGGTCGTGGTCGCCGACCTCAGCCCGGCCGTCATTGATCCGGATGACCCGGGTGTCTTCACATTGCAGGATGATGCGGGCGGGCGGTTTCGACTGAATGGCTTCGTGCTGGAAGTGGCCGACGGCGACCTGATCGATTTCGAGACGGCCACGGCGCACGACATCAGCATCCGCATCGACAGCAACACCGGCGCGTCTGTGGAGCGGACGGTTACTGTCGGTGTCGAGGATGCCGCGTTCCAGATCGTGACTCCTTTGATTGGCGGAGCTATTGCGGCTTCTGGTGAGTCGGTTGTCGTTTCGGCGGAATACACGACGGCGGATCCGGTTGATGCGTCGCTTTCGGGTCTGGGCCTTCGGGTGCATTTCGACAGTACGGCACTGAGCTTTGTCGGCTTCGAGAACCTGCTGCAGACGGCGTTGCAGCCGTTTGGCCAGGTGGTCGAGCTGGACACCGCCGACTTCGACAATGATGCGACGACGGACAGCTTCATCGCCACCAACTGGGCCGACTTTGGTCAGAACTTCCCCGGTGTGGATACGCAACTGCTGTACGATGTTCTGTTCACCTCGGTGAACGGTGCGGATGCCACGGTGAACTTCAGTGCCTCCAGCACGGCGGGGGGGCGCACCTTCGTGGGCGAGTCCTTTGCGGTGGTGGGGGATCGCTGGCCACTGCCCGATGATGTGGTGGTGGCGGAG